>CAZKOO010000007.1:3571-47466 GCA_964554435.1 uncultured Candidatus Peribacteria bacterium | reverse complement strand
ACGATGTGCAGACTCGTCGCTTCGCTCCTCAAACAGATGCACATCGCTTTACGCTACGCACATGAACAGTGAATACAAAGCTCATCAAGGCGACAAAGTAAATTCTTATTTTTTCTCCAAAGTCCCGCCCTTCTCGTACGCCGGATTCTGTCCTCTCCACAAAATGAAAAGGGATGATCATCTCTCTTAGTCTTGCAATTACTCGCAAGATCAAGCGGAGGGGAAGTGAGCTCTGCGGAACCACAGAGATGTCTCACGACCCAATTCCTCCTTGCACCACCATGAGTTTACCGATTCCCCGAAGGGGTTCCTCCATTCAAGCTGGAGGCGTTTCACATGCCCCACTTGCGCAGGGCTCGTCTCTGTGGCACTTGTCCTCACGTCGTTTTACCGTATATGGCGACGTGGATGGGCGTTACCCACATGGCGTTCCAGTGGTGTCCGGACGTTCCTCCCCGCACCTTTCTTTGTTCTTGTTGATCTAGGCTCACATTTGATATGAACAGAGAAATGAAAACAAAGAAAGGTGCGGGGCGATCATCGAAAGAGCGGGAAGCACCATTTTGCGCGAAAGATCATCAAAAATGCAAGCCTTTTCTGTGGGAAAAAGCGCAGAAAACGAGTACAATTGCATCCATCATTCTGATGGATTTTCTTCGTCGATCAACGGCTGCTCTTCTTCTCTTCTCATTTGGAGTTGCTCCTCTTGTCTCTGCAGAGCCATTTATCCCAAAAATGAATGTTCCAAAAAACTTTGCAGAAATAGAGTATGGAGTAGAGGAAGCGAGGCAAAATCGTGAGACAGTGGAGTGCGGAGGGTGGGCGAAAGACACCTCTGGAACGGGTGCCAATGACAGTGTGGAGGGAGAAATTTTCTTACCCGATATTAGCCCTGACGTTCCCGGAGAGCGAAATCGTGCCAATGAAGAGAAAGATGATGATGCTCTGAAAAGCGGACTCGGCGTTGCAGGAAACTTTGAGTACCCTGCAAGTGCCTTTGGGTTTGTGTCAGCATGTGACATCCATCAGGCATTTACAAATGATGAAGACCTCGCGCAGAATGGCATGAAAATTGTGTACGACTTCATCAATGACCCCGATGAAGACCCAAATGTACGAACAGAAGCAGGGGGAGGGGAAATTATGATCAACCCCTATGGATGGTGTCTTGGCGACAAGCGCACGCCACGCTGGTGTCAGAAACTGTTCGAAACGCTGCGCGAGATGGACTCACTCCCTGAGATTCACTTTAATGTTAATTCCGATTGTGCGGACCCTGCAGCGAAAAACTATTGCTTCTCACTAGAATTCACAAAAACATGTCAAGGAGAGGAGTGTCGCACAACACCAACATCAACATCAGAATGTACGGACATCACTCTTCCATCATTTGTCAATAAATTAAGCGAGTGCCATCGAGACATCCTTCCCGATAACACACTCAGCGAGGTTGTTCTTGATAGAAAGGGAAAACAAGAGGCAACGCTTGCGTCATTTTACCGTCACTATGCTGGGTCTTTTTCTGACTGGACAGAGACGAAAGATGATACTTCATCGCTCACGGTGCGTAGTCCGAAAGATGAGTGGAAACTGCGCGTTGAGTGCTACGACTACTACCGCGAACACAGCCCCAAAGAGTGTGTGATGGGAGAAGAGGATGAACAGTGTGAGATCATCCTGAAAACAGACAGTGAAGATGCGCCAAACACACCACAATGGAAAGATGATGATGAACACAAGCAAAAAGGTGAAGTGAAACCAAAAGAAGAAGATGTGCGAGAAGAACCGTCACCGCGAGCTTCTCGCAGTATTTCCTCTCCTTGGGTAGAAGATGACAAAAGCAATCTTTCGCTCCTCGATAGCGAGAAGCTATCGACACTTCAACAAAACCTCAGCGATCCATTTGACCTCACTCGCATCAGTCGCTCACTCCTTCCAGTGCGCATGAAGGCAGCGATTGCAAAAAAAGTACACAGCGCTCGGGCTGATGCATTCAGTGAAAATGGGGAACGAGGACGTGAGGGTGACGAAAGAAAAAGCATTGCTCAGTTTTGGGAAGATGAACAACGTGCGCTTCTCAAGCGTTTGCGAGAACCTCAAATTCGTCTCATCCTTCCTTCTCGTTTTCTCCTTGGCCTTTCAGAACATGACCCTCTCTTCGCGCTTGCAGATCACACTGAAACTCGCTCTTCAACCACCACTGAACTTACTATTGGCGCAGGTCGCTCTGTGCTGGAAAGTGTGATTACATCGTTACGACGTTCTACCGTCCTTCCTCTTGAAGAAGTGCGTCTCCCCATCGTTGTTCCTGCAATTTCCGCAACCGAAATCGATCATCTCATTGCCGATTGGAACCAATGGAAAATTGCAGAAGATGCACAAGCAAAAGAATCGAAACGCCCATCTACTGCGGGGAATGTGAATGATATTGTTGCTCGCCTCGAATCGTACAAAGACTATCTTCATAGCGTTCGAGAGCTCCGATCTGTACTTGTTCGCATCCTTGAACAATCGTTTGAGCCAGAGCGTCAAATTCGAGAATTTTTGAGCCAATGGTACAAACAAAATCTTGAAATTTTTGCAACACTCGAACAAGAAAATACTCAGCGCACTGAGATGAAAACTCTATGGCGAGACATTCAGCACATCCTCCTTGAAACAGATGCATCTCAATTGCAATGGTGTAGCAATCAACGGTTTACACTTCCTCTTTTTGGCATCCTCGATCGACCTGAACGTTGGTGGGGAGAGAAAGAACCTCACGAAAAACGTGATGCAGAATACAAGCCCGAACGCTCTCTTCAAGAGAGTGCCTACACACAACCCAGTGATCGTGAATACGATTTTTCAACAATGAAATTCTCTACTGGAAGCATCCGCATTCCAACGCTCTGGCCAGTGCGTGTTGCAATCAACCTTCCACACCCTCCTGTTATTGGCGCAACGCCCATCGATGCCTCCCAACTGTTCACCCTGCCCACTCTTCCAACGCCAGAAGAAATTTCTTCTCTTGTGCGCATCCCCACTGTTTCCCTTCCTCCCCCTCCAACGATCACTCCTCTGCCTGTTCACGATTTTACCGAAGACATCAAGATACTCGAGGAATGGAAAAGTCGTATGGAGAAAAGAAAAGTAGCCTATGAACGTTTTCAGAAAAGCCTCCTCATCCCTCCAGACCCTGAACAGAAAAAGGTTGTTGATGGAAAAATCATTCATCCAGAATATGAACTGCGTCCACGCATCGAGCGCCTCTTTGCTCGTTGGCTTGCACTCCACAAAGTAGATTATGCAAGTCGTGAGGCACGCTTTGTGTCGGGTGAGACGTCTGCTGCAGAAGATCAATGCCCCGATGGCATCGTTTGTGAGGTGCTTCCAGCCATCATTCGTTCGGCAAAAGTATGGCAGTGGTTTGCACCTGAGAGTACTCTAGAAATCTCCACTCTTTCCGACACCCTTCGCACTCGTAGTCTGCCTCCTGAAGACGCCAATCCGTTCAAGGCTTCCATCGATCTGTTACGGCGCCTGTTTCTTCCGCCCTCTCTCCCTCGATCTCCAGAACCTTCCATTCGAAAGTAACTCTCCATGAAACGTTCATCCTTTCTCACTGGCGCCATTCTCCTTCTTTTTGTTGGTATTGGATGGAGCACTGCAACTGCTCTCCCTGTTGCGTCGAAAACTGCCTGTGAAGAGAAGATGATCCGCTCGCTCATTGATGAACGAGATCGTTATCGCATGGTTGTGTTTGGCAGTAGAAAAGATGGATCGACATTTCGAACACTTCTTGGCGACAATGCGCCAGAAGAGCAAAAGGGTATTTTTGAAACCCCCAAACGTCTCACATCTGAACTTGTTGCGCCACTTGCAGAAAGCTACCGATCCCTCCATTGTCAACTCGCATCAGTCTGCACTCTCACTCTTGCGTCCTTCGACACAAAAGACCCCACCGTTCGCGCATCTCTTCTGGGTTGCATTGATGTCGAACGTCCTCGCTATCAAGAGTGTTCACTGTCTAATGACAATGGAACATCGAGCGATATTGATCAAGCTGCCATCATCGACATTCAATCGGAATGTGAGCGACTTGTTCGTGACACGCTCAGCGCAGAAAAGGCACTCCTGAAAACTGCTGTCTCGTACGACAGTGGCTATCGTTCGCTTCTTCAGACAAGCGGCATTCTCGATACAGCCATTACGGAAGCTGAAACAAAAAATCTGCGCCCTCTTCAACGACTTGTCAATTCACTTGGACGACTGCATCAAATTCCTTGTTTCATTTCACAGTGTGATCATCCTTCGGAAGAATAATGCCTCTCTCTTCTCGTCAACTATCGGCCGTCTGTTCTGCAGTCTTTCTACACTGTCAGAAACATAGTGTGTTGCTTAGCATTCTACTGCTTCTCTTTTGTATCAGCATTGGTGCACGCACATTCCTCCTTGCTCAAAATGCTCCTGCTCCACTTCCTCCTCCGAGTGTTTCCTACTCACCTCTTTCCTGTTCTGCAGATGGCACGCCATTTGCAGCGTCTGAAAACCTCGATGAAGTCGAACGACTGTTCAATGAACGCCTTTCGCGCATTGTCGAGGAACGCCTCCACTACCTCAGCACACCTTCACAATGGTCTTGCGTAAGCCAAGATGAACCGACATCATCTTTTCAAGAATTACAAAAAGTTGCTGATGAATTCTCTGGATGGTCACGCCCGTATGCTTCTCCTTCTGGTGGTGTATTCCTCAAAAGAAGGCCTGTGCGTTTCGAGAGTTTTTCATCGATCATTGGAGAAATGCTCCGTGCGTACGATTGTCGCATGGCAACTCTGCAAGCGCTCTCCATTACCCCCGTCCTTCGCAATGCAGATTTTCCTGAAGACACGGAATTTTGTTGTGCAGGTGCAGAGCAGAGTTGTGTGGCGAAAACTGATGCAACTACCTGTCTTGGTAGTGTGACGACCGACCCTCTCTGTGATGGAAGCTGTCAGCCAAGTGCTCTGATCACAGATATCATCACGCGCATTCTTCCGTATCGTGACGAAGCCTCTCTGCGTCGTACAACCACTCGACTCTCCACGGAACGCCTGTTACTTGTGTTACACTCCTACGAAATGCATCAACGTACCGCACGCAATATTCAATGCACCCTTCGACTCTCTCTTGATCTTAAAAATGAACTGTCACTTCTTGCCGATACTATGAGTTGCCTCCCTCGTATTTGGGATAGTGCCACCTCCCTCCACGACCCTCAATGAAGCGTCTCTTTCTTCTTTTTCTGGCGTGTTCTAGCTTCTCTGTTCTCGAGGTAGCTTCTGCAGCAGATGCACCTCTCCTCTCTCACATCAATGATGCTGTTGCTCTGCGCTTCAACAACCCTGCACCATCGAAGCAAGTAGAAACATTTGTGCTCGAGGAAATGCGTCAATGGGGAGAGCATGGCATTGTGCTCACAAAGGAAGATCTTCTTTTTGCACAACAGGGGAATTTTCGCGCGCTGTGTTCAGAAAAAAAAGATGTTAACGACAAAGAGATTACGTTTGTTTCTGGTGGCCCGAGCGAAAAAGGATCGTGCCTTGGGCTTGTGTCGGACCTCACCACACTCCTCTCTCGCGAGCGTGATGTGCTTCATCTGGCTGATGATCTTCTGTTCTTATCCTCAAGCGATGAGCTTGCTATCGCGGATGAAGCAGGGCGACCACTTGATATTGCAAGTACGAGTGATACGCTTCAGCGTATTTGGTCTGGCACTGGTGGCATGCACTCTCTCGATCTTCCGGAGAGTGCTACGCCAAAGATCGATGCACTTGAGTCTGCACTCTCTGCACAGAAAGATGATCTTTTGCGCATTGTTCTTCGCTATCATTTTGGATATTTCCGCGACGCCCGAGAACGTGATCGGAGGTTTCAAGATGATGGTGCTTCTATTGGAGATGCGCTGAAAGAATTGGCACAAGCACTTAACATAGAGGGAGATCAAACAAAAAAAGGAGATCGTGGTGTTCATGTGTTTTCTTCTCTCGGTGTTGTGCTGTGGGTTCGTCAGGACGACCTTGGCTTACACTTCATCACTCCTCTTGCTTTTGAATATCCTCTCCTTGAGCGTGGTGGAAAGTACCCCGTGCTCAACGCACAACATCCATTTGTTGCGTATCCATTTGGATACATCGATACACCAACTGATCGCAGTCTTGAAACGCCTCTCTGTCTTCGGTCAACTGGAGCATTTGGATTTTTATGTCGCTCTTCTGTCGCGTCCCTCTCTTCTTGTGCCGTCCCTTCCGATCGCTCGAGTGTGTCGCTCATCGAATGTCCTCAAGTCAACCCCGCTCTTCTTTCGGATGTATGCGACACCGATGTGGATTTCCGAGAAGATACAGGAGATGTGCTCCTCGACCCCACAACTCCTTCGCGTTTGAACCCTCGTTTACCACGCATTGCCCCTTCCTCGCTCTGCACTCCTGAGCTGAGCGTTCTCTACGGTGACAGCATCCTGTCTCACATCTGCTACACCCGAGCATGTCTTGACACTTCACTGCGCGATCATTCACTTATCCCTGGTCGCAACCCTACTCTTGTGGATGAAATGTCCATGCCTTTCCTCGCCTGCATGAGAGACGATCCAAGGCTCGGTCTTGGCGCTGAAATTCCTACTACAATTGTGCTACGACTTCCTCGATACACAGGCTATGAACTCGTGAAGCGCATGGAGCAACTCTACTGTGGAATGAACGACTCTGCACCAAACCCGCTTCTTGCTCTCTGCTCTCCTGCGAATGATGATGAGAAACGAGTGCAATCGAATCAGCTAGAATATGCCACTACACTCTCTCGTGAGTTTACCGAAGGAAAACGAAACCGCGAAGACATTGAATCTCTTGCAAGTGCTCTTGGAAAACAAGCGAGCGCAGAACAATCGACAGAAGTGCTCCGCACGCTCTTCCTCTCTCTTGCGGGCACTCTCAATGAAACCGCATCTCTCTTTCAAGAATTGCAAAATGCTCCGCTCACCACCACTCCTTGTCCGTGGACAGGAGGCTTTTCCTCCTCTTCATCATCTGGATCATGAAGAAATTTGTACTGTGTTTCATCGGCATGCTGTTTCCACTGTCTGTGTCGGCTGCAGCCCTCTCTCCGTGGCTTGAACAAGGCATTGCGCGCATTGATGCTGGTCTTTCCATTGCTCAGGCTCCTTTTGCCTCTACTGATACGTGCTCCAATGATGTCATTCAGGCAAATGTTGCTGAAAATCGAGCCTTGCTTGCGCGCTCTCTTGCCGATGATAGCATTGGCATTCTCGAGTCTACCTTCCTTCATTCTCGTACGCTCTGCATAGAATCCGATCGTGTGCTTTTACAGGATGCAATGAAGCGCATTCTCGACCAACTCGACACAGCAACACGCGATTGCAATCAGCGAAGTGTGCATCTTCTTCGTGAAATGTACTCTTTCTCAGTGGAACTCTACGCAGAATTTCTTCGTGGTTCGCTCGACCCCCTCTATCAGAGCCCTCTCTTGCAATACTCCTACGCATTTGAATCTGCCGATCGTTTCGATCGCGCTCTTGCTCCTATACGACTCACAGGATCCACTCTCGCACTTTGTCCATTTACGAGTGAATACATGCAACCAAGTATTGCATCTGTCGTCTTGAAAGAAGGAGAGAAGCCAACGCTCTCACGACTAGGGTGTGACGAAACAATTCTCCCAAGGCTTCCTGCATCGCTGCAGGCAGAAGCAGAGCCACTCACGCAATTCTTCATTACTGTGCGTCGCTTTGCAGAAACGGTCACCGACCGTGTGCGTGACGCGCTCTCTCTTCTTCAGCCACTAGAGACGAAATCCAGTGGAGATGTTGATCGATCTGCACTTCCTCATCATGTTCTCGAAGGATGTCAATCACTTCCGCTTCCTCCCAATTCCCCTGCTCCACTGTCGCTTACAGATGAACGCACTGCACAACGATTTACCAGCACAGGAGCTCAGGTAGGCACCGTACAACCATCTCTCTCTGCACTCCTTCGCACCCCTCTTATCGATCATTTTTCCATCTCTACTGATTTTCCTTCCCTTCTACAAACCCTCAGTGCAGAACAAAAAAAGCGCGGACAAGAGCGCCCTGTTCCTCCGTGGACAAACGATGCAGCCATGGATAGTTTTTCGTTCTTCGTCCTGCGTGGAACGTCTGCAGATTTGAGTGATGTGAGTGAAAACAATGAGCAAGAACTTGGCATTCTTGAAGCCATTAGTCGTTCTGCGCTAGAAGAACGGCGCGCAGACAATGCGGAATTTGAATCTGCCCTTCAGAACCTTCAGGTTGTCACGCAAGACTTTCTCCCAAAGAAATACATCCCTCAATTAGCATATTTCTTACTTCGAAGTTGCATTGATGACAGTTGTCAAAAAACACTGGAGACTGTCGCTCAGCGTTCACTGAATGACTATTGTTACCCCTACGCATCGGGGCGCTATATTGAAGAGAACGTGCCTGAGAAATGTTTTTGCACTCCAGAATACGCAAATGAACCTTACTGCAAAGGCTCCATCGACCTCTCTTCGCAACCCCCTGCGGAGTTACAGTGTGGGGAGAAAGAGTGATCTCCTCAATCAAACAGCTTCTTGACCTCTTCTTTAAATTCTTCCACGTCTTTGAACTCACGGTGAACGGAGGCGAAGCGGATGTAGGCGACTTTATCGATGGCGCTTAACGCATTCATCACATCGGTGCCAATGCGCGTACTTTCCACTTCATGTGAACCGCTACTCCACGCTGTTTCGAGTTCTGTGAGCATCTCATCGATTTGCGCTTTGGTGATGGGGCGCTTGGTGCACGCAAGCCAAATGCCACGCTCAAGTTTTTCGCGACTAAACGGTTCGCGTGTATGATCGCGCTTCACAACAATGAGGCTTGAGATTTCCGTTCGTTCAAAGGTTGTGAAACGATAGTCGCATTTCTGACACTCTCGACGCCTGCGAATAGCACGATCTTCTTCGACCGTACGAGTTTCGATGACTGCAGTATCTTCATGGGAGCAACGAGGGCAACGCATAGCTATAGCGTACTTGACTTTTCTCCGTTACGCTATGGCTATGCTCCGTACTCACACTTGTGGCGAACTTCGCCTTCAACATCTCAACTCTCCTGTCACAATTGCAGGTTGGGTCAATACTCGTCGCGACCATGGTGGCCTCATTTTTCTTGATGTGCGCGATCGCTATGGAATCACACAAATTGTCGTTCATCCCGATAGCGCACAGGATGTCTTTGCTGTTGCAGAAACCGTTCGTCCAGAATGGGTTCTCTCTATTGAAGGTACTGTCGCCAAGCGTCTTGCTGGCACAGAGAATACATCCATGCCAACAGGTGACATTGAAATTGTTGCAACGCGCATCACTGTTCTCAATAAAGCAAAAACGCCGCCTTTTGAAATTGATCAAGAAAAGGAGGTCAGTGAAGATCTTCGCTTAGAATACCGCTACTTAGACATGCGCCGAGCACGCCTCCAACGAAACATCATCCTTCGTTCAAAAGTGTTTCAAATCATTCGTCGCTATTTTACAGACAACAACTGCCTTGAAATCGATACTCCGTGCCTCATCAAAGGAACGCCCGAAGGAGCACGCGAGTACATTGTTCCTTCTCGTGTGTATCCTGGACAATTCTTCGTTCTTCCACAAAGCCCACAGCAGCTCAAGCAACTCTGCATGGTCGGAGGTCTCGATCGATACTTCCAAATTGCACGTTGTTTCCGCGATGAAGACTTGCGTGGCGATCGTCAGCCAGAATTTTTGCAACTCGACTTTGAAATGAGCTTCTGCGAACAGGGAGATGTACAACGTATGATTCAAGGATCCATCGAAGCCATCCTCAAAGAATGTAGTACAAAACCACTCAAGTGGGGCAAAGTCGAAACATTCACATGGCAACACGTCATGGATACGTACGGATCGGACAAGCCCGATTTGCGTTTTGATCTGCCAATTACGGACATTTCCGATCTTGTGCCAGGTTGTGGGTTTACGGTTTTTGAACAAGCACTCACGCTCAAGCGAGGAACAGTTCGCGCTCTGCGTGTCCCTCAGGGTGCCTCTCTTTCTCGTGGAGACATCGATACATGGACAGAGTTAGCCAAAGAACTCAAGGCAAAGGGTCTTGCGTACATCCTCTTCACGGAAGAGGGTCCGAAGTCGCCGCTCCTCAAGTTTTTTGCTGATGGATTCCTTGAAAAACTCATGGAACGAACCGGTGCAAGCACAGGAGATGCACTCTTCTTTGGTGCCGATACATTCCCTATTGTGTGTGCTTCTCTCGGACGCATCCGCATCGAGGCTGCAAAGAAATTTAACCTGATTGATACGTCAGTTCATGCGCTCTTCTGGGTGACAAATTTCCCCATGTTTGAAGAAGCGGATGATGGCTCCCTCACATTCTGCCATCACCCTTTCACAAGCCCAAATATGAGTGAATGGGCACACCGCAAAGAACAACCTCTTTCTGTACACTCCGTCTGTTACGATTTGGTACTCGATGGGTACGAACTCGGCTCAGGATCCATCCGTATTCACGACCCCGTACTCCAAAGTGAAGTGTTTGAAATGCTTGGCATTAGCCCTGAAGATCAACAAAAACGCTTCGGACACATGCTTCGTGCGTTTGAATATGGCGCACCTCCACACGGAGGTTTTGCATACGGCATCGATAGAGTTGTCATGATTCTTGCAGGGGAGCCAAACATCCGCGAAGTCACTCCTTTCCCGAAAGATCAAAAGGCAAAAGACTTGATGCTCAGTGCTCCTTCTGCTGTTTCTCCACAGCAACTCAAAGAGCTTGGCATTCACTGCGATGTTGATTCTGAATAAGCGATGTTAGACTTTTTCGCACGCTCCAAACAACCCTCTTTTTGCTTGTTTTGCACGCTCTTCGAGAAGATTGTACGACGCACATCGTGGATGGGGGAATTTCTTACACACATGGCGTGCGAACCCTTGTTCAAGTTCCTCTGCTCCAATATCTACTCCATCGAGCTCAATGTAGCGTAGTAGTCTTCCAAAATGATCGCGGTCTTCCTCTTTTTTTCGTATCAAGCGAACATCTGTGTCTCGTAGTTTCTGCTCTGCGTACTCTTTTGCCTCTGTCCCAAAGCACTCCTCTGGCTTTTTTCCATGGCGAATTTCTGGCGTATTAATGCCAAGAAAACGCACTGTCTCTTCTGCTCCAGAAGGAAATTGCACTCTGATTGTGTCTCCATCGAGAACGCGAATGACGTGCACACGTTCCTCTGCACTGTGCGATGCAAATGTTGTTCTTGGATCTTCCTTTTTCCCTTGTATTGGCTGTGTGCAACACGTGAGGAAAAGACACAGAACGATGGCCTTCTGTCGTACGCGGGAAGGGCTTGAATCTTGCATTGTATGCTATGCTACACTGTAGTGTCCTATGGCAAAAGATTTCTATGCAATTCTCGGCGTTCCTCGTTCTGCAAGCGAGAGTGACATCAAGCAAGCCTACCGCAAGCTCAGTCGCGAGCTACACCCCGATAAGCACAAAGGCGACAAAGCAAAAGAGGCTCAGTTTAAGGAAGTGAATGAAGCATATGAAGTGCTTTCTGATACAAAGAAAAAATCTGCGTACGATCAGTTTGGATCAGCCGATTACGCAAACATGGGAGGACAAGGAGGGTTTGGCGGGTTTGGCGGGTTCGACCCCAGTCAATTTGAAGGGATGGGTGGTTTTGGCGACATTTTTGAGACATTCTTCTCTGGTCAAGGAGGAGGCTCTCGTCGGTCACGAAGTAGTGGAAAAGGGCGTTCCATCGAAGTAGAGATGAGCATCTCTTTTGAAGAGTCAGTGTCTGGAGTGGAAAAATCTGTCGGCATTCGCATGAAGCGTGCATGCACCGAATGTCAAGGAAGTGGCAGTGCAGAAGGAGCAAAACTTGTCACCTGTAGCGACTGTGGTGGCACAGGATCGGTGACGAAAATGCAACGATCACTCTTTGGCATGATGCAACAATCGGTGCTCTGCGAGAAGTGCGGAGGCTCAGGAAAAGTGCCTGAAAAGCCGTGTCATTCCTGCAAAGGAGAAGGGCGCACAGAGCAAGAACGCACTGTCACTATTCGCGTTCCTGCAGGCATTGACAATGGTCAAACGCTTCGCCTCACGGACGAAGGTGAGTCGGGGGTGCGTGGAGAGAAAAATGGTGATTTACTTGTGCACATTCGCGTGGAAGACAGTACGAAGTTTTTGCGTGATGGAGATGACATTCGCATGTCACTGCACATCTCTATGATCGATGCAACGCTTGGGTGTGATATGGATGTTGAGACAGTTCAGGGCACAGTGTCCATCTCCATTCCTGCTGGCACGCAGTCGGGGCAAATTCTGCGTGTAAAGGGAAAAGGCATGCCTGTTGTGAACACTCATCGCCATGGCGATCATTACATCGAGATGATTGTCGATATTCCAAAAAAAGTGACAAAAGAGCAGGCGCATCTTCTTTCGGAGCTCAAAAAAGCAGGGCTGTAGAGAGTTGCTGCAATGTGGCTTCTAGGAAAATTTGGGAGGCTGATTTTTTGTTGTATTGTTCTTGTGTTCATATTTTGAACAACACTCTGTCTTTTTCTTTTCTCCTTGCGACTCAAAAGAAATTACAGAGAAAATAATTGACACACATCATTCTCTTCTTAGAATGAGCGTACTTTTTCCTCTTTCTTCTATGTCAACCCTCACTTCTGCTTCTGCTGTTCCTACTACCTCTGATGATCATGAGCCTGATGCAACATTTAATACTTTGAGTGAATTAATAGAGTCTTTACAGGATGCTAATCCTGTAGTGAATGTCAGTATAGTCGCAGGAACGACACATGAAGCAATGACAACACGATTGGGACCCGTATTCTTCAAAGAAAGAGAGAGTGCAGACTAACTTTCTCCCCCCTCTTCTGCTACACTCTCATGCATGCGCATTCTGTTCACACGTTTTCCAAAAGAAAGTGCTGAGGGTGGGGCGGAGAATCAGACAGAGTGGCTGATGCAAGGGCTTTTGGAGCGTGGTCATGCAGTATCTTTCCTCGGACATTGCCCTGTGCTGTTACGACGACTAGAGAAGAGAGGCATTCCTTCAACATCTCTCGACGTTGGCGAACCACCTGTGACGAAGTGGGGGGCGCTTTCTTTTTTGTGGAGACGAAAACGCATGCGTCTTCGTCTTGAGGAAGCACTGGAAACACTGATGCGTGATGCTGGTCCTCTTGATGCGGTGTGCATGCTTTCTTTAAGCGAAAAACTTCTTCTGACGCCGTGGTGTCTTGCTCATGGCATTCGTGTTTTCTGGATAGAACACGACCCCATCGGACGGTGGCTCACATGGAACCCTTGGCTTCCTCTGCTTCGACGCTTGAGTCACTTCGTGAAGACCGTGTGCGTATCCCGTCAATCATCTGCATGCTACCTCTCTCTTGGATTCGACTCCGCTCATCTTCGTGTCATTGGTAATGGAGTGCCTTCTGCGGATGTTAGATTATCTCCACAGTCATCTACCATGCTTCGCATTGGGGTGCTTGCGCGTCTTGCGCATGAAAAAGGAGTGGATACACTTCTTCATGCTCTCAGGAGCGTAGAGGGCGTTTCTCTCTCCATTGTAGGGCAAGGACCAGAACGGAAATACATCTCCATGCTTCTTGCAGAGGATGTGCGTCGTACTGGAGCAGAACGCATTACGCTACAGCCATCTGTTTCTGATGTTGATGCATGGTATGCATCCATCGATGTGCTTGTTCTCCCCTCTCGTAGCGATCCTTTTGGCTTAGTCGTTGCAGAAGCGATGATGCGTGGCATTCCCACAGTTGTGAGTGATGCGTGTGGCATTGCCGATGTTCTCACCCATGAACACGATGCACTTCTTGTGCCATCAGAATCTGTCACAGAGCTCTTCAAAGCCCTCTCTCGCATGAAAGACATCGCTCTGCGTCAAATGCTCAGTGCGAATGGACGAGCGACTGCCGAGAAAGAATGTTCTCTTGCAAAGATGATCACAGACTATGAAGCAACTTTACGCGAGGGCAGCATCGAACGCTTTCATGAGTTCTCGTAGCGCATCGCTGACCCCATAGTGATGAGTGTCGACGGAAGAAATGGGGACAATTTTTGATGAGGTACTTGTGAGAAATGCGCTCTCATACAGCGAAAGATCTGCAAGCGTGATGTCGCGTTCTTCCACTGAAAATCCTGCATTGATGGCACTCTCAAGAACGTGTTTCATGGTGACACCAAACAAAATTTTTGCTCGTGGTGGAGTGTAGATGGTCTTTCCTTTCATGAAAAAAAGATTGGTGCGCGTTCCTTCGGTGAGGCATCCAGAGTGATCAAGAAGGAGTGCATCGTACGCTCCCGCGTTCTCCGCTTTTTTGTACGCAACAAAGCTCCCAATCATGCCAAGTGTTTTGGCTTCTGGAAAGGGTCTTTCGTAGGAAACAGTGATGGTATGCACGCCATCTCTATAGAGTTTTTTATCGAGAAATTTTGGCGCGAGAGGAAAGATGAAACACTGCGTCTCATTTGCTGTCTTTCCTCCGAGTACGAGAATTTTGATGTTCAGTGCATCTGCTTTTGACTCTGTGATGATGGCGCGCACCCACTTCGTGATCTCCTCTTTTGAAAAAGGATGTGGTAGTTCGATGATACTCGCCGAATGAAGCAGTCGATCGATATGATCCTCAAGAAATCGTGGAATGCCGTCTACGACGCGAATGTTTTCGTACACGCCAAAGCCATACAAAAGCTCGATGTTCTGGAGCGACATCTGCGCTTCAGTCGCAAGCATGAGAGTTCCATTTCGAATGCAGAGAGGAAAGGTTGGCATACACTTATACTATTCTAGTAGTAAGACAGTGATACAAGACTGATGAAGAGTTATGTATTTACAAATTATATTTATATATTATAATAATAATATGGAAAAGGAGGTGGATGTCCAACAAGGGCAAATGACGCGAATCGAGCTTGAAGAAAGAATACAAACAGCACGGGAGAGTATTGGGGAATTTACGATAGCTGAAAACATTCTTAGTGATCAATATCTCTCATTACAATCTCAAAGACATAGCACAGTATCGCAACAATTAATGGAGGAATTAACGGCAGAACACGATCGTTTTGCATGTATCTTTGAAACAGAAATAGGATCAAGATATTTTCTTCTACAGAGTGGTGCGAGTTTTCGAATTCAAAGGAAAAAACTTCCTAAGAATCCAACCGATTTTGCAAGGATAATACATAAGGAATATTCCCTAACAAAAATTTTTGATCAAATATTTTTTGTAAATTCTGAAATAGCCAATCTAATACAAAGTGTATTAAGAGGTAGTCGTGATGAAACAAATACACACATCGAGAATAGTGAGTATAATTTTGACGAACGACTGATTGGAAGGAGGCCTCTAGAGAGAAATACACAGACACAGAGTATATGTGTGAATGACATTGCAAGAGAAAGCTCACATCTTGGTCATGCGATTACTAAAATCTTATATCCGGTAAAATAAAAGAGGGCATGAACCTATCGTACCTCAAAACTTGCCTTTACAGTGGAAGTAATCTGTTTTTCGATGGAGGTTGTGTCGTACGAACCGTAGTCACTAATCTCAGTGGAATTCACAGGGGTAATTTGGAAGACACCTGTGCCAAGCACGCTCAAGCGACCAAGGCCAACCCCTGCGCTCTTGGCAATTTCCACTGCACGCGCTTTTGCATTCTTCGTTGCCTCGGCAATCATCTCGATGCGCAGTTCTTGTAGTTTGGTGTAGACGTACTCAATGCTCACAGTGGAGAGGAGCACTCCTTGTCCAACGAGTGCGGTGCTTCCTGCTGCGAGTTTTGCAATGTCTTGCACGTTACCTCCTTCTACAATCACCTGCTGACTAAGTTGGTACCCTGTGGGGAGAGGACCCATATTATAGTTTGTGAGGGTTGCAAGATTCACAGGCTGCACAGTCACTCCTGTTCCGCTGTAGCCTGCTTTCTTCAAGTATGCAAGAAGAGACGCAAGATCTTTTGAAAGTTGCGCATTCCCTTCTTTAATACCAGCAATGTCGCCACTACGCTCTAAGCGCACTGTCCATCTGGCTTGATCGGAGAGGATGCGCTTTTGAGCAGAGCCTGTGACAGAAATGACGTGCTCAGAGCGCTTCACTGTTTTGTACGCGTGCGCTCCAATGGCAGTTGCGATGATGAGTGCAAGCGACGCAATGGAAACAAGGATGACCGGACGAGAGGAAAGAGTGAACATAGATACGATTCACTATACTCTCGTCTGGATGAAAGAGAGAAAATAATCTAGACAAAAATGTCTTCTATGATAGAATAGTATTTATGAACACACAACCTTCTTCACTAGTAGTAGACACACCTAATGATGAATGCTCTTCTCGGCAACTCAGCATTCCAGGCGCAGTCACATTTCCTTCCGTAGACGCAATACGTGAATTACTATTGAACAAATCACTCACAGCGCGCTTTCAGCAATGGAGTAGTGATGTTGTTGCGATTGCATCAAACAATAATGCTTCCGAAGAAGTATCTCGACTTCTTACTGTCGGAAGCAAACTTCTTGCTGAGATGGGAGAGAATGTGCCATACATGCGCTGTTCTGCGCTCCTCACACAGATGTTGCTCCGACATAAAAATGGTACGCTTTACACAGAAGATAATGCATGGGAAACAGAGCTTGCGTACCTCGAGCAGTGTGGCGAACCTTGGTCTTTTGCTGCAATGTGGATGAGGGGGAAGATCTATTCTGTGCGTGCAGGAAATGCTTCATATGGTTCCACAGAAAGAATGGAGACTCTGCAAATGGCATTTGCACCCTTGCGCGATGCTTGCCTGAAGATGAAGGGTGTAAAACTTCTTCCACTTCCTACTCTTCTTCTTGGTGCGGAGGTTGATGCATCTCTCTATCAATCAGATGATGAACGCAGAACACCGCGTGTTTCCACCCTCCCCCCGCCCTACAGACTCTGCGACGCAATCGGCATTACGCTTGCATACTGCCTACACGAAGAAGACCCTAAAAAACACGCGGATCAGATCGATGCTATTCTTTATATTTGTGATGCCATGCGAGAGAGGGCGCTTCAAGACCTTTATGCCAATAACCCTGCGCACGACTTCCTACGCTATAACCTCCTTCTCAATCAATACATTGCAAACGCTGTTTTGCGTGATCAACATGAAGAATTAGGATTGTTAGAAATCATTCATAAAAACATTCAAGCTAGCACCACTCTCTCACTATGGAAAAAATTGGAATGGGAACTGTATATTGCAGCGCTACGCACTCTACAAACAGAAAATGGTGATTATACGCTTCTATTGATCGATAGGGCACTGAAAGAAAATCCTCAATGTGCAAATGTTCTTCGTACCTCCAGTGTGTTGCGGGCATGTGCGAAAGAAGATGGTGCAATACGCGAAAAGCTTGGCATCTCTTTCTAGGGCGTAGTAGAGAGAATCTCCTGTCTTGAGTTACTGTAACTCTGATGTTGTTTTTACTGTAACTTTCCGTGCATACATCTTCTTTTATGCAAATGAGTTGCATTAAGTAACATGCTGGAGTAGAGTGCCTCCCGATAGTTGCTACTCCTTCTTTTTGATGCCCGTTTCATTCTTGTTTTGTTCTAGAAATTATGATTCCTGTTACCATCATCTCTGGCTTTGTCGGCGCAGGAAAAACAACATTTCTTCTGAAGTGCCTTGAACACACGAAACAACAGAGACGAGCCATCATTCTCAATGACATTGCAGAAACCCTCTCTCTCCGTGAATCTGTGCATGCATCTCTTGATCTTTCAAAAGATGTGCTCCTGGAAATAGCGAATGGGTGCATTTGTTGCAATCGTGAAGAGCAATTCCTTGCGTGTCTTGACCATATTGCGAAGCAATCATTTGACCATCTGTTCATTGAAGTAAATGCAACAGGAGAACCCCTGTTATTACAGCGATGCATTGAACGCCTTGCTCACAGCAATTTTCAGCTCTTTTCCAGTGTGACTGTGATTGATGCTCAGCACTTCGTGCGCGATTATTTTTCAGTAGAGACGCTGCTCAATCGGGGTCTTTTTGCTGTTCCTGAGGATGATCGGTCTATTGGAGAAGTGCTTGCAGAACAAGTTGAACATGCGGACACCATCGTGCTTGCCAAAGAAGATCTTGTGTCAGAAAAAACCATTGGGCAATTATGGTCTCTCCTCCATTCGCTCAACCCTTTTGCTCATCTTCTTCATCAAAAAACATCGATCTATGATCATGATGCACTTCCTTTCTCCTTTCATTTTGAGGCGAATCGCCCATTTCATCCTGAGCGTCTCTATACACTCTTTCAGAGCACAGCATTTTCCTCTGTCCTGCGAGCAAAAGGCACTGCATGGCTCGCAACAAGAAGGAATACTCGCATTTTTTGGTCTCAAGCAGGAAGCATGGTGACTCTTGAATCGGATGGGGAATGGGGCATACACAGCGATGTGCCATTTCCATTGAAGACCGCTACATCGCACTCTTTCGATGTCTCTCAAGAACGTTTTCAATCCATCGACTTTCTTGTTTTTTACGGTATACAGAACCTCGAAACACATCTCACTCGCTGCTTACTCACCGATGAGGAAATGTCATTACAGGAAGATGCATGGAGCTACTTTGATGACCCATTCGATGCGTGGCATGACTTTATGGATCGCAGTCGATTTATTGTGCAATCTTCACTTCAATTTACTCTTTCATGAATACCGGAAGATCGAGATGATACATCTTCTTTTATGCAAATGAGTTGCATTAAGTAAAAAATGAACTATACTGTGAGTGATTCACTGTAGAACATCTTTTCTCATTGCATCATTTTATCTCTCTTTTTTTATCGTATGTCTTGCTCTCTTTTTGTTGGTAGCCTTTCTTGGAACACTACTGAACAAGGTCTTTCAGATCATTTTTCTACTGTTGCACCCGTGCTTTCAGTCAACATTCCGCTTGATAGAGTGAGTGGAAAATCTCGTGGCTTTGCTTTTGTTGATACTCCATCCACTGAAGATGCGGAACGCATCATCAACGCTTTCAATGAGAAACAACTCGATGGTCGGACTCTCTTTGTGAGCATTGCACGTGAGCGCGAAGAAGTAACAGAGCCATGCAAGCTCTACGTTGCAGGACTTACTGATTCTGTAACAGAAGAAATGCTGACAGCACATCTTGCAACTCATGGATCGGTTGTCGGTGTATCCATTGCTGTCGATCGTGAAACGCATCGTTCACGTGGTTTTGCTTTTGTCGATACAAGCTCTGAACAAGATTCGGATGCAATCATTCAAGCTCTCAATGGCTCTTCGTTAGAGGGAAAAAGCATTCTTGTTCGTAAATCTCGCCCAAAAACTGAAAAGCCACGTCGATCTTTTCGTGGCAACCGTTCATAGACTTACTTCTTCCTTTTTTCACATGAAACACGTCCTTTTCACACTCCTTCTTGCAAGCGCTCTCTCTGCCTGCTCTCCAATGTCATCACACAACTCTCAAGAGAGAGATGATTCTGCAAACACAATGCATGTATCGGCAAGTTTCTACCCGCTTGCATACATTGCAGAAAGAATTGCAGGAGATAACGCAATTGTTACACAGATTATTCCAAGCGGAGTAGAGCCTCATGACTATGAGCCTACATCGAAACAATTATCTCAAGTCTACAATTCAACAATAATCCTTATGAATGGACAAGGAATGGACCCATGGGCAGAAAAACTACGAGAGACATTCATTGAAAAAGGTATTACTGTTCTTGCTGCCACTGACAACGCAGATCTCCTATCTGCTCTTCCTGAGGAGGAGCATCATGATGAAGAGGGTGAGGAACATCATACGGACAGCGAGTATGATCCACATGTTTGGCTTGACCCTGTGCATATGCGTAGCTTCACTCTGCGTGTACGCGATGCCTTCATTGCAGCAGATCCAACGAATGCTGACCTCTATCGATCTCGCACCGATGCACTCATCGCTGATCTTTCTGCTCTTGACATAGAGTTTCGTTCCAATCTTTCTTCTTGCTTGAAGAAAAAGGCAATTGTATCACACAATGCTTTTCGTTACCTTGCTCGTCGATATGGATTTGAAACCATTGCCCTTGCAGGCATTTCCCCTGGTGAAGAACCATCTCCAAAGAAAATGGCAGAAATCATCACTATCGCAAAGCGTGAAAAGCTTACATTTATCTTCTTTGAAACACTCGTCAGTCCAAAGCTCGCAGAAACTATTTCTCGTGAATTAGGAGCAAAAACACTTGTCCTCAACCCTCTTGAAGGGCTTACTGCTGATGATATTGCAGCAAAAGAAACATATCTTTCCATTATGAAGTATAATGCTCGTAATCTTGCCCTTGCACTTGAATGTCAATCCTCCCCCAAATAAACGCTCTCGAAATCAAAGACGTGTGCCTGTCAATCGATGGGCACACGATTCTTGATCACATCCAATGCACCATCCCTGAAGGTCGGTATGTTGGAATAGTCGGTCCTAATGGAGGAGGAAAAACCACGCTCCTAAAAATCATTGTTGGACTACTCACTCCAACGAGTGGAGAGGTAAAAATTTTTGGACAATCTCCTTCTGAGGCACGAAAGCATGGAGCAATTGGATATGTCCCTCAGCGCATTGCTCAGTCTGATATTTCTTTTCCTGTGTCGGTCGAAGAGCTCATCTGGAGTGGACGAGTGACCTCTCTTGGTATTGGCAGATGGCGTCGTGATGCTGATCGAGTGATTGTAGAGCAGTCCATGGAACGAACCAACGTTTCGCACTTACGCCACCGGCTTGTTAGTACCCTCTCAGGAGGAGAGAGACAGCGTGTATTTATTGCTCGTGCGCTCACATCGAACCCACGCCTTCTTCTTCTTGATGAGCCTACAACTGGGGTGGATCTTTCTTCCAAAAATGAATTTTACACGCTACTACAATCACTTAATAAAGAATTAGGTCTCACTATTCTCTTTATTTCACACGACATTGAAGTCATTACGAGTGAAGTGGCGTTCATTCTTGCATTGAATCAGAAACTCCTCTGTCACTGCGAAAGTCATTTATTCCTCTCAGAGGAGACAATGCGCAGTCTTTATGGCAACAATGCAAATGCTCACCTTCCTCACACGCATCTATGATTCCCTCCATTTTTCACTATGAATTCATGATTCTTGCATTTATTGCTGGAATTTCTACAGCAATTATTGCGCCAACGATGGGGCTCTTTCTTGTGACGCGTCGTTATTCTTTCATGGCTGACACTCTCTCGCATGTTTCTCTTGCAGGAGTTGCAGTTGGCTTTTTAACAGGAGCACAACCCATTCTAACAGCAATGATTATTTCAAGTATTGTTGCGGTTTGGGTAGAAACCATTCGTCAACAAAAGGGGGCTCTTGGAGAATCGGTGTTGTCCATTTTCCTCTCTGGTGGACTTGCGCTTGCAGCTGTTCTGCTCAGTGCATCACAAGGGCTCAATGTTAATTTACACAGTGTTCTCTTTGGAAGTATTGCAACTGTTGATCGCACTGATGTTCTTGTTATTTGCGCACTGAGCGCCTGTGTTCTTACCGCTATTTCCTTCTTCTGGAAAGAATTAACGTGCATTGCCTACGATGAAGAACTTGCAACAACAGGAGGTGTGCAAACGAAAATACTCAATTACCTTTTTGTTGTACTGACAGCCATCACTATCTCTCTTTCTATGCGCATTGTTGGCATCCTGCTCATTGGAGCACTCATGGTTATTCCTGTAAATGCTGCAATGCAACTGAGCAAAAGCTTCCGTAGTACGCTCTGGTTTGCTATTGGATTCTCCATTTTTTCCGTTGTGATAGGCCTATTTCTTGCCTACTATCTTGGATCCTCTAGCGGTGGAACGATTGTACTTCTGTCAATGTTTCTCTTTTTCATGGCAAATTTTTACAAGAAATATGCTGAAAGATGTTAATTTTCCCTTTTTTCTCTTATGACACGCATCGAAACAATGATCGGAATACTCCGAAAAAATGGCTACAGAATAAGCAAAGGTCGTCAATTAATTCTTTCTACCCTCTTTGACGCGCAACAGCCAATGGCTGCACTCGATATTTATACCATTCTTTCTCAAAAGAACATTGCTATCAACAAAGTCACTGTCTATCGTGAATTACAATTTTTTGCTGATATTGGATTTGCTCATGCAGTCTACTTACAAGATGGTATTAAGCGTTATGAAATAGCGCCAGAAAAAGGACATAAACATCACATTGTGTGTACAGCATGTAACATTGTGCAAGATGTTGACATTGCCTGTCATGAGCTCCATCGTCTCGAGAAAGATATTTGTGTCAAAAATAACTTTACCGTTCGTGGACATTCACTAGAATTTTACGGACTCTGTGCTGGCTGTACATCCTCTGTATGAAATATTTCTTTCTCTCTTTTGCTGTTTTTATTGGCATTACAACAGTCGTTCATGCACATTCTGAGGATGTGGCACAAGACATAGAACCATCTCGCGAAGAATTTGCCATCGCAACCATTGTCGACATTCTGCGCGAAGAGAAGGATGAATCGTTTGGCTTTCAAAGAACAACACAGGAGGTGCTGTTGCGTTTTACGAACGGCCCTCATGCAGGTATCGAATTTACAATAATGAATGCGATTATGGATGATCGTGAAGACATGCGCCTCTCCCCTCATGAACGCGTCATTGTTCGTCTCGTGACACAATCTGATGGCTCCGTTGAATATCTCATTGCCGAAAAATATCGTCTTCCAGCTCTGTTTTCCATTGGAGTTTTCTTTCTTCTGCTTACTATTCTCTTTGGTGGATGGATGGGACTACAGTCTATTGGCGGACTAATCGTTAGCATCATCATTCTTGCCACGTACATTGTGCCAAGCATTGCTTCAGGCGGAAGCCCTATTCTTATTAGTCTTCTTGGCTCCTGTGGCATTGCCTGCTCTTCCCTCTATCTTGCTCATGGATTTCATAAGAGAACATCTGTTGCTCTTCTGAGCACGCTTCTCACTCTTTGTATTGCAACCGTGCTATCACTTCTTTTTGTGAAGTACGCACAATTATTTGGTATGGGAAGCGAGGAATCGCTCTATCTACAAACAGGCGTATTGGAACACATCAACCTACGAGGGTTATTACTTGGAGGAATTATTATCGGCTGTCTTGGTGTACTCGATGATGTGACAACCGGGCAAACTGCTGCTGTTGACGAAATTCGCAAGGCTAACCCATCTCTTTCTACCCAAGAACTCTGGAAAGCGGGTTTATCGGTTGGACGAGAACACATTGCCTCTCTTATTAATACACTTGCCCTCGCTTATGCTGGTGCTTCTTTACCGCTCCTCTTGCTCTTTCAGGCTCACGAAAGCTATCCGCTCTGGGTGACACTCAATAGTGAATTTCTGGCAGAAGAAATTATTAGAACACTCGTGGGTAGCGCAGCACTCCTCTTTGCAGTGCCTCTCTCAACGTGGCTTGCTGTACGACTTCTCAAGGGAGAGGCTGGACCTTCTTCACATCCATGTCATTTCCATGGTCATGTTCATCTACAGCAAAAAAAGATGTAATTGCAAGTAATAGAAAACTCGAATAGTTCGACAAGCTCACTGCAAAGCTTCTTGTCTTTATGAAATGGGAGAAGTGGTTTGGCAGGCGCTGTAGGGATCGAACCTACGGCCTCAGGTTTTGGAGACCTGCGCTCTACCGACTGAGCTAAGCGCCTAAAGTAGGTATAGTGTAGCAGATTTTTATGTGTTGCATAGAAAAACTCGGAAAGCCCTGCACCAGCGGGGCTTTCCGAGCGGGGAGCGACCTCAGAGCACGCCTCTGAGGTCTGTGGCTTTTTTCTAGCGTATTCTTTTTTTCATCTTCTGCAAGGCAATTCTTGCAATATTTTTCTATAAAAAAATCCCGAGGGAAGTTCGGAAGAGAAAGTCAAACGATCATCATTTGGCAGAAGAAGATCGTGAATAATGATTTCTCTTCGGGTCTTTCCTTTCTTTTGTCGCTACAAAAGAAAGGAAAACAAAGAAAAAATCGTCGCTGGTGATTCGCTTTGATCACTGTATTTCATGTGCTCCGCTGCGATGTGCAGACTCGTCGCTTCGCTCCTCAAACATATGCACATCGCTTTACGCTTCGCACATGAACAGTGAATACAAAGCTCATCAAGGCGACAAATATATGTACATTTACAGAAACATTTACTTCTTATTTGTCAATTACTCCTTCTTCTTTGCCCAACGCCCTTTCCACTTACTTGGCGGAGCGGAGCGCTTTTTTTCGAGCAGTTCGATGGCTTTTTCGGGGCTCAATTCACTGACATCAAGAGACTTTGGAAGCGACACATTCGTCTTTCCATCCGTAATGTAGGGGCCAAAACGTCCTTCTTTCAGGCTGATTTCTCCACCAGAGGTGGGGTCCTTTCCGAAGGATGCAAGAGGAGCGCTCTTGAGTTTTTGCAACGCCCCATTTGCAAGTAGTTCTTTTGCAAGTTCTTTTGTCATCTCAAATGGATGAACATCTCGCACAGAGGCAGTTGCTGCCCCTGCTTTCAGGTACGGACCAAAACGACCTAAGTGAAACTCAATTGGGTCTCCTGCATCGGTCTTGCCAAATGTTTTTGGAAATGCAAGGAGAGCAAGCGCTTCATCGAGGGTTACCGTATCGGGCTTCATCCCTTTTAGGAGAGACGCTGCTTTGGGCTTATTATCATCTTTCTCACCCTTCTTTTTCTTTCCCTTCGATGCTGTTTTATCGAATGCACCAAGTTGCACAAATGTGCCAAAGCGACCAGTTTTGAGGAATACTTCCAGGCCTGTTTCAGGGTCAGTTCCAAGAATGCGATCGCCCATCACATCTTCTTTTTTCACCTCTGTTGTTTTCTCTTTGATACGCAGAGAAAACGGCGTGTAGAAATCGCGCAAGAATGGCACCCACTCTTCTTTTCCCTCTGCAATATCATCGAGCTTTGTTTCCATCTTTGCAGTAAATTGCAAATCGACAATATCCGTGAAATGCTCTGCAAGAAGATCAGTGACTGTGAAGGCGATGTCTTCTGGCGCAAGTTGCTTTCCTTCTTTTCGAATGTATCCACGTTGCTGAATGGTGGAGATGGTAGGAGCGTACGTGCTTGGACGACCAATGCCTTCTTCTTCCAATTTTTTCACAAGGCTCGCTTCGGTGTATCGAGCCGGTGGCTTCGTAAAATGTTGCTCTGGAATCACAGATTCTTGTGCAAGCTTCTCCCCTTCTGAGAGCTCTGGAAGGTACTTCTCGCCATCTCCTTCTCCTGCCCGCTGTTCTCTTTCCATGTCCTCATCTTCCTTTCCTTCTAGGTAGAGGCGGAGGAATCCATCGAAGAGAATGGTTTGTCCTGTTGCGCGGAACGTGTAGCTGTGTGTGCTACTCACCACGATGTTTGCGCCAACGCGCTTTAAGTCTGCACCTGCCATTTGTGTGGCGACCGTGCGGTTCCAAATGAGCGTGTAGAGTTTGAGTTGCTGATCGTCAAGTACGCCTGCAAGGGACTGTGGTGTGCGACTCATCTCTGTAGGGCGAATGGCTTCGTGTGCTTCCTGCGCGCCCTTCGATTTCGTTTGATAGGTGCGAGGAGAGGAAAGTGTGTACTCGCGACCGTAGAGTTTTTGAATGACCTCCTTTGCATCTTTCAGCGCTTTTTCACTCAAGTTCACAGAGTCGGTACGCATGTACGTAATGAGACCGCTCGAACCTTCACCCTTTCCAAGGCTCAAACCTTCGTAGAGCTGTTGTGCTACCACCATGGTCTGCTTCACAGAAAAACCGAGTTTGCGTGCAGCATCTTGCTGTAATGTGGATGTGGTAAATGGTGGCGGTGGTGTTTTCTTCACCTCCTTTGTTTCGATGCTTTCCACGGAAAAATCTTTTGCATCAATATCATGCACAATGTCCATTGTCTCTTTTTCTGACGTTGGAACAAACGAAACGGAATCTTTCAATTTGAATTCTGCATCGAACACTTCCTCTTCCTTTGTTTGTAACTTTGCGGTGATGGTCCAGTACTCCTCTGCTTTGAACGCTTGAATTTCGCGCTCGCGGTCCACAATCAGACGCACTGCAACCGACTGTACACGACCTGCAGAGAGCCCACGGTACACTTTTTTCCAGAGAAATGGCGAGAGTGTGTAGCCTACCAAACGATCGAGCACGCGACGAGCTTGCTGTGCATCGATGAGGTGTTGATCGAGCGTACGAGGGTGAGCAATGGCCTCTTTAATTGCCCCTTCGGTAATTTCGTGAAACACAATGCGCTTGATGTTCTCAGGATTTTTGACTTTAAGCGCCTCAAGTAAATGCCAACCAATGGCCTCTCCTTCGCGGTCCTCATCCGTTGCGATGTAGAGATCATTTGCTTCTTTCAGTGCTTCTTTCAACTTTTTCACCGTTGCGCTCTTCTCCTTCGGGATGATGTAGTGTGGTTCGAAATTCCCTTCAATATCGATGCCGATCTCACTTGTAGGGAGATCACGAATATGCCCCATGCTCGACTCGACAATGAAATCTTTCCCTAAAAACTTTTTGATGGTCTTCGCTTTCGTTGGGCTTTCGACAATAACAAGAGAGGGTGACATAAGTATGTATAGAGTCGCAGAAGAAAGGACCGGTGTCAAAAGGAAGGGGTATTTATTTCCCGTAGAATTCTCTCATTGCATTTCGATATGCAACATATCCTGCTTGGTCTGTAAAAGACAAATCTGCGTCCGGTGCTACCATGTAGCCATTTAGACTACAAGGAATGTGTGTTTTTTCATATTGAAGCCATTCATCTAGTGTAATATCCACTTGAGGGTTTCCTGTTTCTTCTTCTATAGGGAAGAGCCTACCTTCTTCTGCTCTTTTCTTTATTCCCTCCCAACGTTCTGGTGAGAATATACTCATTAATAGATGGAATGCTGCTTCTGGGTTTTGACGAATATTCAATTCCTCTACGTCTCGTCGAATGTCTCTGTTAGGAATACGAGCATTCATTTCCATTAGAAGAAAATACCTTTGTAACATCGCCTCTGAAATCTCTTCTTGCTTTTTTGTGATATCAAGAAAAATTGTCATCTCATGGAGTAATGCACCTTCTCCTGTAAGGACTTCTATCTCTCCTGTATCTAAAAATGTTTCCGTTGTAAATGCTTCTATTCCATGTACACGTACAGCGCATTCATCAAATTGTAGATCTTCTCCTGGTTCTGGATGATAGTATTCCAAGTGCAGCATACATGCTATATAAGACCTATTTTATTTTTCTGTCAACTCATTTCATTTTTCACTGATTGTAGAATATATCTTTTCTTTTGGCTTAAAAAAGCCATGTTCACGAAAGTCTGCGGAAATCAAGCAATTTGCAAGTCTTTTTTTGCTTGCACAAGCCTTCTCGCTTTGTACAATTGACATATCTTATTTCTTTTTCCCCCAATCTGCTATGTCTAAGCAAGATCTCATCAATGCTATTGCTGATGCTGCTGGTGTCACAAAGCGTGCTGGTTCTGATGCCCTCGAGGCACTCATTTCCATTGTAACAAAAGAGCTCAAGAAGGGCCACAACGTTACAATCACTGGTTTCGGTACTTTCCGTGTATCAAAGCGCCAGGCTCGCACAGGTGTAAACCCACGCAACCCATCTCAGAAGATTTCTATCCCAGCTATGAAGGTTCCATCTTTCAAGGCAGGAAAGACTCTCAAGGATGCTGTTCGTTAATTGAACACTTCGTTCCGAGTTCAAAAGACCCCCATAGCGGGGTCTTTTTTAGTTAGTAGTTGATAGTTGATAGTTCCCTCTCCCTTTGGGAGAGGGTTAGGGTGAGGGAATGCATCCACAGGTCATCTGGCCTGCTCTGTTTGTATTATGGCTATTCAACATATTCGCGGGCAGAAAGCCCGCTCTCTGTTGTATTGGTATCTTTCAAAGAAACAATGTCATAAAAAATTCATTCTTCATTTTTCATTCTTCATTTTTCATTCTATACTCCCCCCATGTCCGACTCTTCCCTCATTCTCTACACAGCAAAAGATGGATCCATCCAACTTGAAGCAAAATTGGTGGATGAGACAATTTGGTTGTCGCAAGGGGAGATGGCATCACTCTTTGACGTGAAACTTCCTGCCATTTCAAAGCACATTACGAATATCTACGAAGAAGGAGAGCTAGAGAAAAAAGCAACTCTTTCCAAAATGGAAACAGTTCGAAAAGAGGGAAAGCGCACAGTCAAACGAACGGTGGAGTACTTCAATTTGGATATGATTGTGAGCATTGGGTACCGCGTCAATTCCAAGCGAGCAACTCAATTTCGCATCTGGGCGACGAATGTCCTGAAGCAACATCTCACGAAAGGATACACCCTCAACCCCCATCAGCTTCCTGCCGCAAAAATGCAGGAGCTCAAGTCTGCAGTGACACTCATCAAAAAAGCGATGGAGAAGAAGGAGTTAAGTGGCGATGAGGCGTCGGGGCTTCTCAAGATCATTACCGACTACGCCGATACATGGCTTCTTCTCGATCAATTCGACAGAGCAGAAATTGAATCGCCAGCGAAACATCGCACCACGAAATATACGTTGCAATACGATGAAGCCATGCACATCATCGGTGCGCTCAAGAAAAATTTACTCCGTCAAAAACAAGCAACCGAGATTTTCGGGCAAGAGCGTGGAGACGCTCTCAAGCGCATTCTTGGTGCTATTGAGCAGACATTTGACGGGGAACATCTCTATGAATCCATCGAACAGAAGGCGTCGCACCTGCTCTACTTCCTCACGAAAGATCACCCATTTGTGGATGGCAACAAGCGCATTGCAGCGTTCCTCTTCATTGTGTATCTCACAAAAACGCACTACTTCACGGGGTGGAATGGCGAGAGAAAGTTCAACGACACAGCGCTCACGGCTCTCGTTCTTCTCATTGCCGAGAGTAACCCAAAGGAAAAAGACCTCATCATCAAGCTCATCATGCACTTTGTACATGGGTAAAAAGCATGTATTATTTATATTGTTGCAGTAAAATTCAGAAGACTTTTTTATTTTATATGGTATAATAACCATATGGATTTCAGCCCAGAGATCATTGTACCGAGGAGAGAATTACAAGATATCTCACTGCAAGGTTTTGGTTGTAAGGTAGATGTACAAGGAAAAATTGGTATTTCTGATGTTTTGAGTTATGGAGACATTCAGCAATCCCTTGCAAAACTTGCAGATAGATATGGTTATGCCATTATTTCAAATATAAGAAAGAGTGATCACGATACAGGGATAAGAGATCCAAGTAGAATTACATCATCTCCTCTTGGAGGGCAAAATATTTTTCATACCGATCGCACTCGATTTGGATTACAAGGTCATTTTGTGCCGCATGTCATTGCGTTGCAATTAGATGATAAAGGAAGTCCAAGTAATCGATCAATTGAAATTGCAACAATGGCAACGCTTGCAGATCTTATAAGAAAATCTAGGCACGAAGCGCTAGAAATAATGCAAAAAACGATATCTCCAGAAAGATGGGATTCTCTGTTAGATAGAATGAAAACATGCACTACAATTCAAGATTGTCATCAATTAATTGCCAATCTTTTTTCTTGCATGTCTTCTAATGCACATACACCAGAAATAGTAAAAATATTCTATAGTTGGTATGCATCACTCAAAAAAGATTTAGGAAAAGATACTGTCACTGTAGAGTATGAACCAAATAAGATCTATCTTGTATCAAATGCCGTAGCACATCGCAGAAATACAATAAATGTCTTTACGCCACAATATGGACCAGAACTCAAAAGATGGGGCTTTGGTATTGATCAGCGAACGTTGTAGATTACTCGTAAGAAAATGTAACAAAAGATGTACAAAAATCTTCTCATTCTTCGCTTTTCATGCTTTCTCCATGTATACTCCCCTCATGATGCACCTTCGACTTCGAGATACTGAACGTTCGCTTTTTGAGAGCTTGCCAGACTCACTGCAGGATGGATGGGAGATTTATGAGGAAAAACAGTGGTACAACGACTCACCACACGCTCTGCGTACACGGCTTTCTTTGCTACGTTCACACGTTCCACACATTCAAACACTCAAAGAGCAAGTACTCAGGAGTACGAATGAGAAAGACATTCTCACGGCACTGCAAGCATTTGATCTTCACACTCTTTCACACGAAGAGTTGCTTGATCTCTTCTTCATTCTTGGTCCTGTGTACCTCTCGGAGTGGATTACCGAATCTCTTCGATCTGCACACACTGATGATGATCTTGTACGCATTGCAGCGCTCACTGAAGTGCGCTCTAGCATTCTTTCTAGCTTCTGTTCCTCTCACTAGTCTATGTCTCCTTTTGATGTCGCTTCATCTTCTAGCGAAGCTCCTCGGCAGTTTATTCCAACCCCTGAAACACTCTCAACAACTCTCCATGGCATGAAGATGGAAGAGATTGCAGTGCAACTGAAGAGTGTTGACGGTCGACGAAAGCTTGCAGCCGAATTGCGTGCCAATAGTGCGGAAGTGCAGAAGCAGTTCCCTGATTTTCACCCTGAAAATATCGAACGAGAACTTGATATTGCAGGAGAATCTCTCCTTGCTCATGAAAAACTCTTACGAGAAGCAGCGTCCCCTGAACGTAAGAGTGTTCTTGCACGGTCATGGGAGACTATTAAAGGTTTTCCTTCCAATCACCCATACATCACCACCATCCTTCTCATTGCGCTCCTCACGGCAGGTGCTGGGTACTTAGGCTATCTTCCATCGCTCGATTTTGGAGCATGGTGGCAAGGGTTTAAGGGATGGCTTGGCTACGGCACAGGAGAAGGAGTGGCAGAAGCGGCTACCGAAGGTGTGGCTGCAGCGGGACAATCGGGTGCGGCGGAAGCAGCAGCCGAAGGAGGCGGTGCACTTGCAGAGGTGTTGCAACAGTATGAAGTACTCGTGAATAAAGATGGATACATCTTCAACGGTGTGCAGTATGCAAAAGAAGAGCTTTCTACGCTCATCGATACCATGCGCGCAGCAGGCGTCGATGCTGCGGAATACGTGAAGGTGATGCAGACTGATGACTCGAGCGTGAAAACATCCATCAACCTTTTCGATGCACTTCGTGAGTATGGCATTGATGATGGACGCATCCTTTCGCCCAATCTTCCGCACGATCTTTCTCAATAAACGCTGTGACAACTCCCCCTTGCTCATCTACACACTATCGTCTTCAACGTCTTTCTGGGCGAAAAGTCTGTGAACGCGTGAAGACAAAAGGACTCCTCTGGAAAGGGAAGCACATTCACGCGAGGTACTTTCGTGGGGCACCAAAAACTCTTCATGCCGATCGCCCTGCGGGGTTTTTTGTTGGACTTGTGACCTCTGCAAAGCTCGATGCACTCAGTGTGAACCGCAACCGCATGCGCAGACGCGTGCGTGAGGCATTTCGCTTAACACTCAAAGAACGCATTTTTGATTCTTCAAAAGCATTCTCCTCCTATCAGTTGCTCCTTTTGCCAAGAACCTCTAGTCTAAGGGCTGATTTTTCTGAACTTCGATCCGATATGGATCGTCTTGTTTCTTTCCTTCTCTCTCTGTGAATTCTCCTTCCACTCCTTCTCGCATCTCTCTTCTCGAATTTTCGCTCACGTTTCTGCTATTTTATCTCCTCTTAAACGTTGCGTTCAATCATTTCTTTCCGCAAAAAAAAGAGGGTGCTTCATCAGAGCCTGCGATTGTTGTGCAAATGGAAAGTGCGACTGTCAAGCAACATGGTGACCCTGTTGTTCTTGTGCGCAATACAACAAAGAAAGACATTCCTCTTCCAAAGCGTTGCCCTGGCCCCATTCTTGACATTGCCTTTCTCGAGCAAGGGAGTGATGGCACCATTACTGCCAAAGAACTGATTCCAAACGATAGCCTTGTTCCGTGCGTTGATCTTCCTGCCCTCCCTGCTGAGTCAACACAGAAAATATCACTCGCCCCATGGAAGTACACGCTGTTCTCCGTTCCGGGAAACTATCGTGTTTCGTTTGCCTATCATGAAGAAAATGCAGATGAGCCAACGCTTTTTTCTACAACGTTTACCATCAAAGAAGCTGGAATGTTCACACAACTGTTCCGTACATTTATTACAAAGCCACTCCTCAATAGCCTTGTCTTCATTGCATCATGGCTCCCTCATCATCACCTCGCACTCTCCATCATCATTCTGACGCTCATTACAAAGCTTCTTCTGTTGCTTCCAAATCAACACGCGCTTCGCAGTCAAAAGAAGATGCAAGAAGTGCAACCACGCATGGATGACATCAAGCGAAAATACCCTAATGATCCAAAGAAAGTACAAGAAGAAACTGTGAAGCTCTGGAAGGAGCTTAAGATCAATCCTCTTGAATCGTGCCTTCCTACGCTCTTGCAACTTCCTATTCTCATTGGGCTCTTTTTTGTCATCCGCGATAGCATTCAATTGGCGCTCTCTCGACACCTTCTCTACCCCATCTATAGCGCTCTTCCTGCTACGTATTTTGATGTCACATTGTTTGGGTTCAATCTCCTTGCTCCAGAAAAGATTTTCTCCCCTCTCTTGCTTGTACTTCTGCAATTCCTTCAGATGAAGATGATGATGAAAAAGAAGAAATCGAATGAAATTGTGGTCAAGCCAACAGGCACAAAATCGTGGATTCCAGAACTCGATCAGCAAACAATCTTCCTCTATGTCATGCCTCTCATGATTGGCTACTTTGCCCTTCAATTCCCACTCGCTGTGTCGCTCTATTGGGCTGTTTCTACTCTCTTTGGCATTGCACAGCAGTGGTATGTTATGCGCAAGGATTAGCAGAAAAGCACATTCTGTACCTCTCCAAGAGTATCCACTTCATAGTCTGCGTATCCATATGCAGATCTTGGAGTGTGTGCTGTGCAAATAAGACAACTTGTCATGCAGCTTCACATGAAGAGGATCTTCCTACAATAAAAAAGACGTGGAAGGAGGGATGATTTTTGAAAAAGAGCAAAAATATACTTGACAAGTAATAAATAATTGTTATTATATAAATAAATTTTCCCCAATTTATTATGAAATCTTCTCTTTCTGTACAATCCTTAGCAATCAGTGCGGCGGCGGCTTTGACTGTAGCTACAGGAGTAGAATTGTTAACTTCTATCAAAAAAGTAGAGAACGAAAAGAAAAGACATGCAGCAGAATTTCAGAGGATAGAAGATCTTCAAAATGGAATAAGAACTGATGTGGGCATGACTTTTACAGTTGTAAGTCCTACAATAGTCACGATACAGCCATTCTCACAATATAATCTTGGCCATAACCCAACGTTATTGATTACTCCTAATTCGAAACAAGGAACTGATGACACCAGTACGATTACGCTTTTTAATAATCTGAATGGAAATCAAGCGCTAGACGATGATGAACCACGTTCTGCGTTTCCACTCTCCACAAAAGAAAAAGGGGCACTGCCTTTTGTTCAAAATGCTAAGAGTGATGAATTGTGCGATATTTTCATTCAATTTCATGATCAACATTCTTCTTGGACATTTCCTAATTCTACACAAAAATAAGCAGAATTTCTTTTTTTACAACAGAAAAGCTCGTAAGGGCTTTTCTATGATTTAATCTTTTCCCGCATACTACTAAAAATCATGTGTAATGAGAGAACGCTGATCTCGATCGTCACGTACAGAGAATGTTTTGCACTTCTACAATGCTATCCACTTCATAGTCTGCCTTGCCATATGCAGATGTTGGTGTGTGTGCTGTGCGAATGAGGCAACTCTTCATGCACGCTCGTTTTGCTGCCTCGATGTCAAATGGCTGATCGCCAATATAGATACACTTCGTTGGATCGACGCCAAGTTTGTTCGCCGCAAGGAAAAGTCCATGAGGGTCGGGTTTTTCACGTCCTGCTACATCGTCACAGGTAATCAGTACGTCAATATGATCTGATAATCCAAGGCGATGATAGAATTGATCAACATATTTTCGATATGCCATTGTGACAATTCCAACTTGTTTTTTAGAAAGGCTTTTTAGAAGCGTGTCAGCACTCGGCAGTAAAGTAGCCGATGTCTTGAGAATTTCCATATATCGCTCATCTCTTCGTGCACGAAGATCATCGATCATTAGTGGATCTACACCCAAAAATTTCATCAGTGGCTCTAGTAATGTCCCTGTAGAATAAAATCTCTGAAAATCGCTATGTGTTGCAGGAAAGCCAAAATCACAAAATGCCCCTATGCATGCATCACTGTAATACTGAACAGTATCTATCAATGTTCCATCAAGATCGAAGAGAATTGCCTCGTAGCGAGATAAAAGAGGTTGATTGTTTTGCATATCACAGTATTCCAGTACCCCCTCATTCTTTTCAACATTTTTCTCTCCTTTTTTCACCCCTCCACTCCTACTGGCTGACGATACTGCAAGGCCTCAGCAATGTGCTGTGAGGTGATTGCCTCGCTCTCGGCAAGATCGGCAATGGTGCGAGCAACTTTGATGGTGCGATGATAGGTACGAGCAGAAAAACCAAGACGTTCAGCCGCCATGCGAAGCAGTTGCTCGCTCTGAGTGTCGAGTGGGCAAAACTCCTCAAGGTCTCGCACGCTCATCTCTTTATTCGTTGAAATAGAGCTTCTACAAAAACGTTTGATTTGCAGTGTTCTCGCACGCTCGACACGAGCACGAATGCTCGTGCTTGTCTCTCCTGATGGATCGCGTTTTTTCTGGAGATCGGCAATTTCCACTGGCTGCACATCAATCGTAAGATCGATGCGGTCAAGGAGTGGAGCTGAAATACGCTTTTTAATGCGCATGCTCGATGATGCTGAATACTTCGGAGGATTCATGGCAGCAACAAGAATGAAGTCTGCTGGAAACGTGACTGTTCCTTGCGCGCGATTGATGGTGATGCGTCGATCTTCGAGTGGTTGACGTAGAACTTCAAGTACTTGCGGAGGGAATTCTGCAAGTTCATCGAGAAACAGGACACCACGATGTGCGAGGGAAATCTCCCCTGGCATGGGGTGTTGCCCTCCTCCCACAATTGCCACTCCACTTGCCGTGTGATGCACGGTACGCATGGGGCGTTCGTCGATAAGTGGTGTTGTGTGAGGGAGTAAATTTGCCACAGAATAGATGCCTGTGACCTCAAGAGACTCCTCACGCGACAGTGGGGGCAAGATGCCTCGAAGCGCGCTTGCAAGGAGTGTTTTGCCCGATCCTGGGGCACCAGAGAGTAGGACGTTGTGTCCACCTGCGGCTGCAATCTCAAGCGCGCGTTTGGCTGCGAGTTGCCCTCGAACATCTGAAAAGTCGATGATGTCATCGAGGACGGAAAAGGTGGAGGCTGCAGGCGTGGGAATAGCTGGTGGAGCTTTTTGCCCTGTGAGATACGCGACAACATCGCGCAGGCTTTCGGCTGCAATCACGCGAATGTTTGGAACGAGCGCTGCTTCTGCGGCGTTTGTCATCGATACAACAATGGTTTCAATACCTCGTTTTGTACATTCAAGCGCGCAGGCTAATACTCCAGAAACATGACGCAAACTTCCATCGAACGCAAGCTCTCCAACAAACGCAGTTTTGAGGAGAACATCCTCCGGAAGACTGACAATTTCTGCGCACAGAAGGATGCCAAGTGCAACGGCAAGATCGAAGCGAGAGCCTGTTTTGCGGATGTGTGCGGGCGCGAGATTGACGTTGGTACTTCGCCCCATCGGGAAGCGGTATCCCGATGCTTTGAGCGCCATGATGACGCGTTGCTTACTCTCTTGCACTGCCATATCTCCCAAGCCCACAATGCTGAACTTCGATTCACTACTTGGTAGCACACCAATTTCGCAGTCGATGGGAATGGCGCTGATTCCGAAAGTTGTGAAAGAGGTGAGACGTGTGAGCATGGGAGAAGAGGAAGTGATCTTATGGTGTACGATCGTTCATATTTTTGCAAGAAAATGGAAAAGACAAAGAAAGAAAATGTTGCAAGGTGTACGATCGTCCTCTATACTTCTCCCATGACACTCGCACAAGAACGTGGGCAAACAGGAGAAAACATTGCTTCTACCTATGCACTTCGTTTGGGATATAACATCCTCGGACGCAACGTGCGCTTTGGAAAACTGGAGCTTGATAGCGTTGCGTACGATCCACAGGAAAAGATGATTGTGTTCATTGAAGTGAAGATGCGCACGCACGATAGCGCGTCTTACCCCATTCGCTCTGCGCTCACGAAACGCAAGCGACTTGCACTGCTTCGGGCAATGTCTCTCTGGATAGAAGAAAAGAAGTACGATGGCCCTGCGCGACTCGATCTCATCGCCGTGCATCAGCAAAAAGTCGTGGAACACATTAAAAATGTGGGCTCTGAGATGGGGACGTGTGAGGTGATTCGGTACTAATCGGGTTCAATTCTTCACGATTATCAACCCTATAACCGTGAAAAAAGACAAAAATACACGATTTTTCACGATTATGATGGGTATTACCGTGAAGAGTTTGGAGCAGGAAGGTCCTTCTTCTTCGATAGATAGTTTTCACCTGTCACTACTCTCTTCCCTGTTTGTTCCTCCAATTCTTTTCGAGCATTTTTTGCAATACCACCACCTTTTTTGCCAGCTCTTACGTTTTCAGGAAGACCCGTTGCGTCCATACTCTCTGCAATTTGACGCGTCGAAAGCTCTGCCAGCGCAGTAAAAATCAGTTCAGCTTCACTCATGTGATCTCGTAGATTTTGTGTCTGCAACCCTTTGATTGCCTTGTGTTCTTTGATGGATACTTCAGACCACTCTTGGTGAATAAGGTTGGTAAGTATCGCATATTCTTGTCCTTTTTTGATGTCATGCGTGCTCCAAAAATCGGTGAGTTTATTGCGTGTTTCTTGCCCCATCATACGCTGTTGAATCCATTTCTCATCTCTGCCATGAGCCTTCCAATAGTCTCGTGCTCGGTCCACTGAACGCGCCGGATCTGCAATATCTTGCATGCGTTCATACCCCACTTTCGCAAGCCAGAGCTTCATGGGTTCTGCCTTTGGACTGGGTACCGATTGAATCAAGCGAAGAAGTGTCTCTGCGTCAGCGGTGTCGGTAAGGCGCATCTTTCCGTCATCTGCTTGTAATTTCAACTGGTGACATTTTGTCACCACTTGACTTCCTTCCGCTTTTAAGCGCTCTTTCAATTTATTCCAATACTTTCTTGCGACCTGAAAATCTGCCTGTTGTGTAAGTGCTTGAATGATGTCAATGACCGAAAAATACCATGTTTCTTTTTCTTCGTCGTATTGGCGGCGAATGTTGTAGTCCTCGAAGGGAGTGAGTGGAGTTTGCATAGGTGCATGATCGTACACCTAAGGATGGAAGAATGCAAGCTTGGTCCTTTTCCCTACTTCTACCCCTTCACATACTCCCGATTAAATTGGAGTGCCTTTTGCCCGAGAGCAATGAAGAGGAGACCTAGGATGATCAAGCAAAGAGGCCATCCAAGGGAATCTGCGAAGTATTCACTTGTGATGTAGGTCATGTGCGCAATGAGGAAGATGGCACTCATCACTAGAATGCTCGTACTACGAAGTTTTGCGGAGAGCATGAAGCCACCCATCAGCACAAATCCAAAGATCACTTGCCATGGAAATGAGTCGAATACACGCGAGAATGTAGCACCAAAGAAGCCAAGACTTCCGAAGAAGTAGAGAAGAGGGACGAGTTTTTTATTCCACGTGTTTTGGAACGAAGAACCACAGAGAACATCACTCACACCAATTGCCATGGTGAGGTAGGCGTAGAGTGCATCGTCATCATAATATTCCCATGTTGTTCCGTCGATCATTGCCCCTGTGAATGCATAGAGAAAGATGGTTCCATTGAGGATTGCAAAAAATGTCAGCAGTGGTTTTCTGTGAGCAACAGTGAGCAAGCAGTAGAAGGCACAAATCATGCCAAATGTAATGGCAACGGGCCAGAGTGTGTTTTGCCCAGTGCTGAGCTCTGAGAGCGTGACCATTGCGCCACCAGGAATCAGCGAACCTCCAATGGCATGGAAGATTGTTCCTATCGATTCGTGTGGTCGATTCTTCAGAAGGATAGACCCAAGAGCAGTAAAAATAAACCCAATACCGAGAGTGATGAAGATGCGTCCAGCAGACCCAATATCGCCCCAAATTTGTGACACAAAGGCGATGATGCCGATGATCACAATGGTCGCGCCAAGAATAGGGAGGATTTTTGAAGAGGATGCATGAGACTCATTTTTTCCTTTTGATGTTTCTATCACACGAAGAACATCTGCAGGATCAATTTCTTTTGACTGCAATTTCTGTGCGAGTTCAGTGAGGAGGGTGGAGGAGTCCATAGAAGATGGGGCTAGAGGCTAGTAGCAATTTGCTATTGGCTGATTAAGGATTGATGAGTGGCTAGTTGGTAGAAGGTAGTGGATAGTATTCTCTGTATCTCTGTCTCCTTGGATTGATCACTGTTCACCCTCTTCTGTCTGTTGTCTTCCATCTTTTATCTTTTCTCTCCCTTCACCCATCCTAAGAACTGAAAATTATTCTGATAGTAATATTGATCAGATGTATTGATCAGTTGAAGTTTTTTCTTTACGTTTCCTTTGACGAGATAGTATCCGTAGGAAGAAGAGCCACCAAATGGGAAGAAATCACCACCACTTCTATTGTACTGACCCGAAACATTCACACCATCGGGAGAGGTAATGAGATCACTCAAGACTAACTTTTTTGCATCATCAAAAGAAATCTCATGACTCTCATTCTTCTTCGTGTCGTGATAGAAAATGCGATCATTGTACTGTCCTGCAATGTCTGGAACTCCATCTTTATTCAGATCCTGTGTCAGATCCACTGGAGATATTCTAATACTTCCATTGATTACCTGATATCGCTTACGAAGATATTGATCGCATGGATACGAATAATACGTCTGTGAAGCGCACGATGTGTACACAAAATCATAATCAGTTTGCAGAAGTGTCGATGGAATGTACACACTCAGTGCAACACCCGCAATCACAACAATCGGAAGAAGGAACGCGAGAAGGAGAGCCCAGTTTTTTTGAAGAAAATCTTTCATACAAGACAGTGTCCTCCGCTTCACAGGAATGTGCAAGTACAATCAATGTTTTACTGTTGTGCTTGCTTACTTAAATCGCTAATTTTTTGCTTTACGCCTTCGTTATAGGGTTCAATTTTATTGATGCGACGGTACACTTCTTCTGCTTTTGTATTCTCCCCCATCTGAATGTAACACTCCGCAAGGAGGTTTAAGAGTTCGATGTCTTTTGTAAGACGTTGCAGCGCTTTTTCAAGAAGGGGAGCCGCGTCGGTAAAGCGATGGGCTGCAATGCATGCACGACCAAGAGCTGCCGATCTCTCAGGGGTCTGAGGGTCAAGATTGAGTGCTTCTTGATAGGCATAACATGCATCCACATACTTTCCTTGCATGTAATAAGCCAGCCCTAAATTGGCATAAAATGCGACTTCTGGCTTCTTTGCAATGAGTTCTTTGTAGAGAGCTTCTGCCTTTCCTTCTCTGCCGCTGGTCACATAGAGCTTTGCTAATTCTGCTTGTGTTTCAATGGAGTCTGGATTAATGGTGAGGGCTTGAATGAATAATAATTCTGCCTCTGCAACATTTTGAAGGGCAATTTCTTTCTCTGCATTCTTCATGAGAGACTTGACTTTTTGCAATTCTATTGCAGATGTGCGAGGGTTTTTTCGTGATCGTTCTACTGGTCGCTCTTCGCTCAATGAAAACCCACGATCTTCAGCAGATTCAAAACGATTTTTGATGGATCGTACGAAGCGTCGAACTGCACGATTTTTGAGAAGAAATCGACCAAAAAAGAGGGCTACAATGCCAAAAAGCGCCGCAAAGAACACAACAATATAAGGCATAGGACAATGAAGATTAGCACTGATTCAATTGTAATTCCAGTGTGAAACGAAGGAAAACAATGGGGCGATAGACATTTGTTAGCAATGCTTCACTGAGTCGATGATAGGCCATCACTGCAGCATTCCATCCTTGTTCTTCTTTTCGTTGTTGCAATGTAAGGCCAAGATGCATCATCTTTTTTTCTACTACATCCTTTTTCTCCCCTGCTTCAAGAAGCCAAGACTGACGCTCTGACAGCGTCATCGTGCGCCAAAATAAAATGGCGTCATAGGCATATTTTTTCTCTTCTGCGAGAATTGCTGGGTTTTTCAATACTGTCTGCAATTTCCCTGGAGCGCCAGCAACAAGAGAGAGAAGTATGGCACCATCTTCCGTTTCTGGGTTCACCTTCTCTTCTAAAAGATGACGAGGAACAGGAGCAAAGTGCACAAGACGAGTGCGTGACACAACTGTTGGCAATACATCCGAAAGATGATTGGTCGTCAGAAGAAAGATCACATTCTTTGGTGGTTCTTCAAGAATTTTGAGGAGCGCATTTGCTGCGGCAGGATGTAGACGCTCCACGGCACACAGAATGCACACACGATACCCTCCGCTCGAGACGCTCTGCAACCTCCTACTCAATTCACGAACATCTTCTATTCCAATTGTATTTGTCTTTACCTTTCGTTTTGCGCGATCTTCCTGCGGAACATTGGAAGACTCTGCAATCACCCCCCAATCGTCACACACTCCATCGATCCATAATTGATCGAGCACAAAGTAATCGGGGTGGATGAAGTGGTCACATTCAGAGAGAACACGCTCCTTCTCTTCTTCTAACATTCCACGCGTGAGCAACTCTCGTGCAAACCACTTCGCAATGGTTGTTTTTCCAACAGATACCGGTCCTGCAAAGAGATAGGCATGGGCAATGTTCCCTGACTCAAGATCGCGCTTCAAGTGCTTGAGCTGAAGCGAGTGGCCGATGAGGGGGAGGGAGGGTGGCGTAGTAGGTAGTAGGTAGTAGGTAGTAGGTAGTAGCGAGTAGATAACAAAAACTAACAACTTACTACTACCAACTATTCACTTTTTTACTCTCCATGGCATTTCTTATACTTCTTTCCAGAGCCACAGGGGCACGGGTCGTTACGGCCAACGTGATCGGCGCTGATGATGGTTGCAGATGCTTTTTTCTGTTGCAAGAGTGACTCGGCATTTACTCCTTCTTCAATGACTGCTGCAATCTGCTCTTCGTTTGTTTCGATGTCCTGATATTGGCTGATGATTGGAGCGGAAAATTGTGCAAAATCTACCTGCAACAACATGCGTACTGTGGTTGTTGCAATGGTCTTGAGCAATTTTTCAAACATCTGAAATCCTTGATCTTGATATTCAATAAGAGGATCGCGCTGCGCATAGCCTGAAAAAGCAACTTGCTCACGAAGGTGTGACATCGTGTCGATGTGCTCCATCCAGTGCATATCGATGGCATGCAACACAATGACTTGCTCTGCGCGAAGTGTCACATCTGCCCCATATTGCTCTTTCTTCTTTTGGTAGAACGATTGCACGAGCAAAAGAATGAGTGCTTGCATCTCTTCTCTTGTTTGTGTTGTGAGGAGGTCTTGCACTGTGACAGCCTTCTTCAAGTCAGGGTGAAGAGCGCCAATGGTTTCTTGCACTGCATTGATATTCCACATCTCTGGATCGTCGTCGCTACAATATTCCATCACAATATCTTCTACTTCGCGCTCGATCATGCGCAGAAGATCGCTCTGAAATTGCTCACTCTCTTTCTGCTGTCCTACATTCATCTTCTCTAACAATTTCTGGCGGCGAGCGTACATGATGGTACGGTGCTTATTCATCACATCATCGTACTGCACGGTGTGGCGACGAATATCGAAGTTACGACCTTCAACACGCTTCTGCGCGCTCTCAATGGATTTGCTCACCATGCCATTTTCGAGTGGCACATCCTCTGGAACGTTCATGCGTTGCATGAGATTTTTGAGACGATCTCCGCCAAAAAGACGCATGAGTTCATCTTCCATGCTCACAAAGAATTGGCTTTCTCCAGGGTCTCCTTGACGTCCTGCGCGACCGCGAAGCTGGTTGTCGATGCGCCGAGACTCGTGTCGTTCTGTACCAAGAATGAGTAACCCACCAAGATCGGCAACACCCTCGCCTAATTTAATGTCTGTTCCACGTCCTGCCATGTTTGTGGCAATGGTGATGGCATTTTTTTGTCCTGCGCTGGCTACAATATCCGCTTCTTTTTCATGATGCTTCGCATTGAGAACCGTGTGAGGGAGTTTCATTTCAGTCAGAAGAAGACTCATGGCTTCCGATTTTTCGATAGATGTTGTACCGATGAGCACAGGCTGCCCTTTCTCGTGACGCTCTTTTGCAATCTTTGCAACCGCTTTGAATTTTGCGAGAACTGTGGCGTACACAGCATCGGACTTATCGATACGAACAGCTGTTCGATGTGTTGGAATGACAATCGTTGGCAAACGATAGATCGATTGAAATTCCTCCTCCTCTGTTTTTGCGGTTCCTGTCATGCCCGCGAGTTTTGTATAGAGACGGAAGTAGTTCTGAAACGTGATGGTGGCAAGGGTTTTTGACTCGCGTTGCACCGTCACCTTTTCCTTTGCCTCGATTGCCTGATGGAGCCCGTGGCTATAGCGACGACCAGGCATCAGGCGTCCTGTAAATTCATCCACAATGATGATCTCTCCATCTCGAACCACATAGTCCACATCTTTCACAAAAATGGCATGTGCTTTGAGAGCCTGTTCAATGTGATGCACTTCCTCAAACCCACGCTCTGTGTAGATGTTTTCCACTCCAAGAAGTGTTTCCATGTATTTGATGCCTTCTTCGGTGAGAGTAGCCGCACGCTGTTTTTCATCTTTAATGAAATGAAGTGGCTCGACCAATTGATGCACATAACGTGCGTAGAGCTCATACTTACTAGTCGATTCTTCCGCAGGCTGACTGATGATGAGTGGTGTGCGTGCTTCGTCGATGAGAATAGAGTCGACTTCGTCCACGATGGCGTAAAACAGTGGTCGTTGTACTTGCGCCTCTGTATTTGGTGCCATGTTATCGCGCAGGTAGTCGAACCCAAATTCATTGTTTGTTCCGTAGGTAATGTCTGCAGCGTACGCTTGCTTTCGCTCTTCTGGTGTGACTCCATGAACAACTGTTCCAACCGTGAGACCAAGCGTGCGGAAGAGTAAGCCCATCCACTGACTGTCGCGTTTTGCAAGGTAGTCGTTCACGGTCACAATATGCACACCCTTTCCTGCTAGTGCATTGAGGTACGCAGGAAGTGTACACACGAGTGTCTTTCCTTCTCCTGTGCGCATTTCAGCAATGGCTCCTCGGTGCAGTACCGCACCACCAATAATTTGCACATCAAAGGGGATCATGTTCCATGTAAACGTCTGCGCACCAATGGTCATAGTTTCGCCTTGCAGAAGTTCGCAGGCACGAATGGCAACGGCAAACGCTTCGGGGAGAAGGTCATTCAACACACTTTTGATGTCTTGTCCGAGTGCAAGTTTTTCTTGAATGCGATCTTTCATCTCCTGTGTTTTCTGCGGGAGCATGTCGCGTGTCAGAGACTGAATGGCAGGCGTTTTCTCCATTGCTCGCACAGCCCTCAGAATTGGTTGCAATTTCTTGAGTTCTTTCTCGTTTGGGTCGCCAAGAATTTTGTTGAGAATATCGATGATAGACATAAGTATGGATAGTCTAGCAGAGACCTAAACATTTCTCGACTTTTTCCAAAAAGAAAGTTGCAAGAAATATGGAAATATTTTTTAATATCTATTTTCCTACGCCCCTCGTCCATACCAAGGCTCAAGAACTTTTTGATCGTATGCGAGTGTGCTAAGGAGTAATGGAAGTACTTCCTTGAGAGGTTGCACATCTTTCGTTTCGGTCAATGTTGGGAG
>CAZKOO010000007.1:0-3471 GCA_964554435.1 uncultured Candidatus Peribacteria bacterium | reverse complement strand
ATGGAAGTACTTCCTTGAGAGGTTGCACATCTTTCGTTTCGGTCAATGTTGGGAGAAGCGCGCGTTGATCGTCGAGAATTTCTCCGACAAAAGGAATGTTTTCGTGTGCGTTGCAAAATTTTTGAAGATCATCAAACTTTATAACATTTGGTTCGGGGAAATCTTTTGCAAAGTCGCCAAAGCCACGAATGAAGAAGAGCTCACGTTTGGTGGAGTGGAGCCAGAGGAAAGCTTGTGGCTTGTGGCTTGTGGCAGGTAGCTTTTCTTGGTTCTGAGAACAATCAGAGCGGGCTTCCTGCCCGCGATGGCAAGAAATCCTCGTCCCCCACATCTCGCTCAAGTGAATGCCTGCAAGGGGGATGTGCTTGCTCCACGCAAGCGTGTTGATGATGCTCATTCCCGTGCGAATGCTCATGAAACCTCCAGGTCCTGTGATTGTTGCAATGCGAAGTTCTGAACCATCGATCGATGCAAGTGGTGCACCAAGCACGCGTTCCATCATCGGAAGAATGTCCTCCTCAGCAATGCGCCCCTCAACCGTTTCCATCCGCAGAAGAGCATGATCTTTGAGAAGTACCATCACTTTTTGATGCGATGCAAAGTCGAGGAAGAGGGTATGCATAAGGATAATGAGTAGGTAGTTGTTAGTTGTTAGTTAGTAGTTGGTAGTATTCTTATAGCCATCATTCAGTAACACTATCTACTATCTACTACTAACTATCAACTCCTCACTACCAACTATCAACTTTTCCCTGTACATTTCTCCTCGCACATGCCCCCCTCCCTCTCCATCATCATTCCGGCTCATGGACGCATTGCGCTTCTGAAGAAGTGCCTCGAGGCACTCAATGCTCAAACAGTCGCAGGCGAGATGGAAGTGATTGTGATGAATGATGATGCGCAACATGCACAAGAGATTGAACATCTTGCAAAGCTCCCTTGGCATTTTGCACACTCTTTTTGCACCATCGAACCGTGTCATCAAGGCGTTGCGCGCAACAAAGGAGTGCAGATTGCTCGTGCGCCCATCGTTCTCTTCATTGGAGATGACATCTTCCTTGCCCCTGATTGTTGCGAGAAGCATGTGAAGGCACACTACCAACTACCAACTACCAACTACCAACTAATCCTTGGCCATACCACATGGGACCCCGCCTGTGACATTACCCCTGTCATGGAGTGGCTAGAGCGAAGCGGTTGGCAGTTTGACTATGGAACACTCGATCGTCTTCCTGAAATGAATGGGCAGAAAATTGTTCCTCGCTGGAAACAGCATCTTTTTAGTTACACAAGTCACATCAGTCTTGCAACCGAACTTGCGAAGCGTTTTCCGTTTCGCGAGGATGTGTCGCTCTACGGATGGGAGGACATTGAATGGGGCATGCGTCTATGCAGTGCAGGTGTACCACTTGTGTACCTCCAGAGTGCCACCGCGCTGCACCACCACCACATCACATTGGAGGCTTCCCTCAAGCGCATGTACACCCTCGGTGCTTCTGCTCAAGCCATGAAAAAACTCGTTCCTAATTTTGATCGTGTACCGACAGGGTGGAAGATGCTTGCGTATAGGATGTTGAGTTTCCTTCCTACTCTGAGCGGACGGCACAGGAGAGAGTTTCTCAGGGGGTTGACAAAAAATAATGAATGATTTCAATTATTATATATTAGGATTTTTGGTATTCCACCATTGTTCCAAGAGTGGAAATGCTTTTAATACGACGGTATGAGACACAATCATCCTCATTCTTCCATCCTCATTTTTTCTTTCTATTGCACGATTTGTTATTCCAAAAGGCAAAGTATAAACACCACCTTTTAGAAGTGGATACACTGGTCCTCGCCCATCAATAGAGTCATTTTTGATAGTGGTAAGAGAAAGCATTGAGGGATATCCAATTTCATCATGATCATCTTCAGGGGCTACTTTTAAAGAGCCAATATCAAGAATAGAATCATCAGGCATGCGTACGCCAATAAGAATGGTACGTCTCTCAGCTGGTGCATTATCATGCTGTGTTGACATTCTTGGACATAAACCTTCATACACCACTCCACCTCGTACAGGTTCAACGACTGGCATAGTGTAGATAGGATCATCTCCTATTTTCTGTCGTAATAGATCTTCATAAAGAGAACGACAATCTTCTGGTAAGACAGACAGCGGAACAGCGGAAAAAATAGGAAGTGTTGCATTTTTTGTAATAAGTTCTTTCAGTAAAGTTGATAGCACTGCCGATTTCTGTTTCTCTGTAAAGAATGTTGCAATTTTTTCATAATGCACAGCAAGAGGATGTAATTCATTACTACGTTCATCATTGTTAAGAATACTATGTATGAACTCTTCTACCTCTTCTGCAGAACAATGTTTAGACCATATGTAAAATGTACGCATGAATTGACTTACAACAAAATACTCTAAATTAGCCTTCATAAGCATTGTTGCCCATGCATGGACATTTCCATTATTCATTGCAATAAATGGAATTAATTGTGTAGCTGTTGATTTTGCAATTTGACGTTTGTCAAAATCATTGACCTCTTCTAATGCAAGAGCCGTTGGATTTTGCAAGCATTCTGGCACCGCAACAACAAGTGCAGTGTATTGTTCTTCTAATTCCCGAAGAGACGCTTTCACGGCATCTTTCTTCTTTCCTTCGGCAGTTAACACATCTGCATAAAGACGTAATGGTGCTGGAAATTCTTGAAATGGCTCTTGAAGAACTTCTGCTGTTGTGCGGAGCAATGTTTTTAATAATCCTTCTAGTGTTTGATTTATTTCTGCATCCTCACCCGCTTCTGCCTCTATTCCAGCAGCATGGTCTGTATCTGGCGAATCTTTTAAAGAAAAATCTGTCATATGATCGTATCATTGTATCATAGAAGTATATACTTTTCAATCCAATCATCGGGGTATCCTTTGGCTGTATAGAGCTCCTTTGTTCTTTTTGTTGCCAATTCAGGATCTTCAATTTCCTGCACGCGTTCATAGCCCACCTTCGCAAGCCAACGTTTGAATGGTTCTGCTTTTGGAGAGGGAATCGATTGAATGATACGAAAGATCCCTTCTGTGTTTGCGCAATTCATTTTTTGCATTCCACCTTTTGTCATAATGTCAAGGATTAGTACAAATTGTACCCATCCTTTTTCTAATTCAAAATCACGTTCTCTCATCCTGCGGATGTATTGCTTGACATCAGAGGAAATAATCAATGCATTTACAACATCCTCTACCACAAACCACCATTCATCATGATGCCAAATTTTCCGAATCTCTTTCTGTTGAAAAAGTGCGATGCGAGAGTGTGAAGATGTCATAGGTGTATAAATGTACACCCTATTAGTGCTATCATCAAGAGGAAAAATGTATAGCTAAACCATTATACTTTTTCATTAATCGACACCGAGAATTATGCTGCTTCTCATTTTCCTTTCTTTTGTCGCTACAAAAGAAAGGAAACGAAAGAAAAAATC
>CAZKOO010000006.1:0-56320 GCA_964554435.1 uncultured Candidatus Peribacteria bacterium | reverse complement strand
CACCGCTTCAGAAAGGTCTTTTTGGTCCATTCTGTCTTGAGATGATTGTGACACGTAAACTCGAAGTGTTCGTGTTTGAAATTAGCGCACGCATTGTTGCAGGAACAAATCCATTCATCGAAGGCTCTCCGTATACTGCCCTCAAGTATGGTGAACCGATGAGCACCGGCCGTCGTATCGCTCGTGATATTAAACAGGCAATTGAACAAAATCGACTTGCAGAAATTTTAGGATAGTATAAAATATATTTATATTACGGATGTACCATCACCAATTTGGGCAAATGTATTTCCAGAAGAGGCTTATAGTCAGGAGGCTCTTAGGACATTAGCGATGTCTTTTTTAAGTGCACGACTATCTCCTACTGGACTTACCATTCTCGCTCCTCATCTTGATCAACATGTTATATCATTTTGTGAACAAGCTAAAGATATTTGTGATCGGTTAGCAAATTCTTTTCGACAGCGGTTTTCTTTCTTTTTTCAACAAATTGATGATGATGCTCTACACTGGAGTGATTCTATGAGTCGTCATTGCATACCAACGCAAGATGACATTACAGCTCTTCAACAGCAAGCAAGAGCAATGATTATGTTGTCTTTACAACAATTAATAAGTCATCTGCATGCTTTAACTATTCAAGATAATGAGGCTTCATTGCTTGGCGCGCAAATGAATAATTTTGTACTTGATGTTTGCGCATGTCGTAATACACATGTTTTACATGAGTCATTACGTTATAAATTAGAGATTCCTTTTGGAACACGTTTTCCTGATGCATATATGTCTGATCGAAAAAAATCAGTTACTTCTTTACAGCTAGATGCGGATATCAGCAAGGCATGTCGACAATGTGGAGTCATGCGAGAAATATTGATTGATTATTTTAAAGATGAGAATTGTAATAGGATAGCATTAATGAGAATTATTTTTCCTGTTTTTCAAGTCATGAAAACAATGGGCTATACAGCAGCTGACTTCCGTTAATGAAATCTTTTCTATTGTTATTTTTTCTTGCTTTTTTAACTTAGCTAAGCTAGACTAAGTCTATATGGTTATTGTGAATATGCATGAGGCGAAGACCAATCTTTCTAAGCTTGTTACGCGAGTGCAGGCTGGAGAGGAGATTTTTGTTGCGCGGGCAGGTGATGTTGTGTGTAAGATGGTTCCGTATACACTGAAAAAGCAACCGAAGAGGAAACCTGGCGGATGGAAGGGGAAGATTTGGATTGCGCCAGATTTTGATGAGACAACACCTGAAATTCTTGAAATGTTTTACGGTTCTGATGATGAAAATCTTGCTTGATACACACATCGTGCTTTGGTGGTTCGAGGAATCGAAGCGTCTTTCTTATGAAACACAAAAACTTATTGCACAACATGATATTTTTGTGAGTTCAATTACTGCTTTTGAAATTGGTATTAAATCTAGCATTGGTAAGCTAGAAGCACCCGATAATTTTCTTGAAATGCTTGAAAAACATTCTTTTATTGAACTTCCTGTGAGCGCTCGTCATGGTCTCGCTGTTGCCAATCTTCCTAGGATCCATGGCGATCCGTTCGATCGCCTTCTTGTGGTACAAGCCATGCTTGAAGGAATGACGCTCCTCACTCACGATGAACGACTGAAAGTGTATGGTCCGTGCGTGAAAGTAGTGTAGTGCTTGGTTTCAAGAAGAACATCTTGTATACTCTCTGTATGATTTCCTCTTCTTCGCTTCTTTCTTCGTACGATCTCAATAATCTCACCATTGGTGTTCTTGGTGGGCACAGTGCACTTGATGTGTGTCATGGAGCGAAGCAATATGGCTTTCGTACTGCGTGTGTTGCACGGAAGGGTCGCGAGCAGACGTATGCAAAGCACTACAAAACACAGTCAGTTTCATTCCTTGGCGATCAGATTGAAAGAGGATGTATTGACGAGTGTATTGTTGTTGATCAATTTGAAGATATTTTGCAAGAAGACGTTCAAAAGAAGCTTCAAGAGATGAACACAATTTTTGTTCATAATAGATATTTCTGGGTGTACTTCTCCGATTTTTCTCGAGTGGAAAACGATTTCCATATTCCAATTTATGGCTCTCGTACACTTCTGAAACTCGAAGAGCGCAATCAGCCCTTCAATCAGTATCATCTTCTCGACAAAGCTGGTATTCGTACTCCAAAAATTTTTAAGAGTGCGAGTGAGATCGATCGTCCTGTTCTTGTGAAAGCTCAAGAAGCGAAGCGAAGCTATGAGCGTGGTTTTTTCATTGCTGGCAATCAGCCTTCATATGAAAATATTGGTTCAACGCTTGAAAAAGAAGGAAAAATTGCTGCAAATTGGCGTGAGGCAACCATCGAAGAATTTATTGTTGGCGCGCCCATCAACTTCAATTTCTTCTATTCTCCTCTCACGCGTTCCCTTGAATTGATGGGAACAGACACGCGCAGACAAACAAATTTAGATGGTTTCCTGCGGATGACGGCAATTGATCAGCAAAAAGCACTGGAACACATCCCTCTTAAGATGATCGAAACAGGACACATTGCCTGTACGGTGAAAGAGTCCATCCTTGAAAAGGCGTTTGATCTTGGCGAGAAATTTGTGAAAGCAACACAAGAGCTGACATCCGATCTTGATCCATCACAGAAAGGCATCATTGGTCCCTTTGCGTTGCAGGGCGCAGTGGTTGCGGAAGATGGCAAAGAAGACATCGTCATTTTCGATGTCTCCTTGCGCATTCCAGGTTCACCAGGTGTGAGTGCAACTCCCTATTCTTCGTACCTTCATAGCTTACCCATGAGTGTAGGGGAGAGAATTGCTATGGAGATTGCCGAAGCACACCACGCTGGCGTACTCGATTTGATTGTGACGTAATGTTCTAGCAACGAGCTTTGCATTCACGAATTGCCTTTTCGCAGTATTGAGGATTGTTATTTTTTGTATATACACAACGTTCACAACGACGAATGCATTCTGGATTTGGTCGAATTGGTGTTGATGTTGGTTTTGTTGATGGCTTTTGCCACACTGTTTTTGCACGTGTCAATGAGCCTGCTAGTACATCACTATTCTTTGCAATGCTCATGACTCCGGTGAGTACAAGAATGCCTGTCAAGGCAAGAATGCTGATGCGAACAATTTTCTTCTGAAAGAATGATGTGTGTTTTTGCATAAAAGATTGGGAAAATGTATATTTCTTTCCATTATAGCAGAATTGATCTTGAAAATCTAGAAGAATCGAGTACACTCTCTCTGTTCCGATCTTTTTTCCATGGGGCTGTAGCTCAGCTGATAGAGCATCTGGTTTGCAACCAGAGGGTCAGGGGTTTGAGTCCCCTCAGCTCCACCAACCTTCGCGCAGCGTAAGGTTGCCATCCGTAGTCTTTTGCGGGTGCGGTTTTTTTGAACAACAGAGTCGCTGCGACTACGGTTGGCAGGCCATTCGATTTTTTACCCATTAATAAACTCAATAGGAATACCTACATCTTGTGCATAGCGTATTTCGCTTTGTACACCTTTTGTATTTCTGTCACTTTGTAGCACAAAGAGCATTTTAATTCTTCCTGATTGAATAAGTCCTTTCCAGAATATTTCAAATTTTGTTGCGTAATCACATGGAGCTTTTGTTAATCGTATATCTAGATACTGCATTGAATCAAAGACGGTCCATCCTGTTTCGCGCAATTGTTGAATTACTCTTGTAATGCGCGCGATATTGGATTCTCTTTGATCTTCATTGTGTACATTGACTGTGCCAGAAACCATTATTGCACCATGTTTACCAATCTCGTCTTTTGCTTTTTCTAATAATGCCTGATAGAAATCTTTACTTTCCATTATTGACAGTATACTATATTTGGTGATTACTTTCAATTTTTATGCTTTCTCTTCATACTCCTGATACACCACTTACTTCTGATGACGCAGTGACTTTAGACTCTGTTCAGGATTTTGTTTCAGGATTATCTGCAGATCAAGCTCTTTCTTTACAGCAATTACTAGCTTTACAAAATCAAATTGGAGATGCGAATGATCTTTTAGGATATCGATATGAAGCTGCTTTGGTAAATTTTATGGCTACATTACCAAATCTCCATATCCGATCTTTTTTTACTCGTGCTCTTCTTTTAAATTTACTCTCAGCTTAGTTTTATCGGTTTTTTATCCTCCACCTGGAATCAATTTGATCAGCGGCCGAAAAAGAATGGCACTCGTTCCTGTCATTGTCGCAAGGCTCCAGAAGAAGAAAAAGATGGCGACGATGAGAACAACATTGTAGATGCCTCCTACCTTTGCTGCCCATTCTGGTTCACCGATCATATTTCCTACTTGCTCTCGGTACTTCACCAGAAAAAAACTACACACAATGCCGATGAGTCCAAGGAGAAAACTTCCCATTGTTTTAGAGGAGTGCGCTTAGTTGAGCGGTAATATCTTCTTTGCTCTTGACGCCGATGAAGGAGTGCATCATCTCTCCATTCTTGAAGATCATGAATGTGGGGATGCTCATTACGCCAAACTTTGCGGAAATTTCCGATTGTTCATCCACATTCATCTTATAGACATCAGCTTTTCCCTCAAATTCTGTTGAAATTTCTTCGACAATCGGGAGCATTGCCTTACAAGGACCGCACCATGGAGCCCAAAAATCCACTAACACTGGACGACTCGATTGTAGTACTTTTGTGTCAAATTCTGCGTCGGTGAGTGGGTGAGCCATAGGAAGAAGGGGGGAATGAATGAGGGTGGAAATAGACTATATTGTGCGTAGGAATTCGCAAGAGATTATACAGCATTTTCTCTTCCTTTTGTGAGAATGCTTCGTGTAATTTGCTTCCCAATTTCTACTGCTGGCTGACCGTAAATGTCGATGCGGTAGAGCTTTCCGAGCAGTACTACTTCTGTCATAAAGAGATAGAAGAGTTGTCCAATGTGGTATTCATCAATTTTTTCCAGAGAGATGGTGACATTTGGTCGCTTCACCGATGTGAGTGCTTTACTTGTTCCTTCGTAACAGGCATCGAGCAATTGTCCAAACGATTTCCCTGCAATGTAGGAGAAATTTTCTGTAATTTCTCGTGGAACTTCAAGGCGTTCCTTGTCTACTTCACGCAGAAAAAGATGCCATTGCTTGCGTGGTCCTGCCATCCACTGTTGCAAGAGCGAGTGTTGATCTTGTGTGCCTATGGCAGCAACTGGAATGGGGTTAAAAATTTCGTTTTTTCCTAAACTTTCTGCAATGAGTTGTTGTTCCCAGCGCGCCATAGATAGAAGTGAGTCTCCATAGGGCATGATGACACGAATAGGACAATCTTTCTTTGTATCGAGAAGATATTGAATAGCAGCAAGAGACGCCGCAGGGTTTTTTGGAAGGCTTGTTTCCTGACAAAATGTATCCATTTCTTTTGCGCCTTTGACGAATTGTTTCACGTCTCCACCGAGTAGTGCAACGGCAAGAAGCCCCACAGGAGTGAAAATGGAATAGCGTCCGCCCACTGCACTTGGTAGCCCAAGTGTATGGAGTTTATTGGTGCGTGCAAAGCTACGCAGTGGTCCACCTTCTGGGTCGGTAATGGCGATGACTCTATTTCCTGGTTGTGTGCGAATGGCTTTCTTGAGTGCTTCAAAACAGAGAAAAAAGGCAGACATTGTTTCGAGCGTTCCGCCCGATTTACTGACAACAACAATGAGTGTGTTTTTCCAGTCAACAGTTTGCACCAGATGTTTGAGTGTTTTTGGATCGATGCTATCGACAATAATGCACTCAGGAGCATCTTCTTTTTGAATGACTTCTTTGAGTACTTTTGGTCCGAGTCCAGAACCTCCAATGCCAATCCAGACGACTGTTCGAATGTTTTCTATTGCGATACGATCGGAGAGTTCGATGACCTCATCGATCATTTCTTTGTCATACGGATTCATAGACCACGCATGCTCTCCATTTTCCCTTTCTTTGAGCCATTCCTCAATGTATCGCTTCATTTGTGTGCGAATGGTTGAGAGGTCAGAATCGGGAATGCCATAGGTTGGCGTAATGGCTTTTCCAAGAGCTGATTGAATGTCGAGCGTGAGCATGAAGAAGAGAGGAAATAGAAAGAGTTCTCATTGTACTCGTTCTTAGAGTATTCGCAAAACTTCTTTAATGCGATCTTCTGTTTTTTCAATACTGGATGGGATTTTTTTCAGTGCTTCCACTACTGTTGCGCGATCGTATCCAAGCGAAAGAAGTGCAGCAATGGCATCGTTGTCAAATGGTGCAAGTGCTATTTTTACACTGTCTCTATTTTGAACAACAGTCCATTCAGGGTGTTTTTCCAGTAATTGTTTCAAGTCAACAAGCAGTTTTTCTGCAGTCTTTTTTCCAATTCCTTTGATCTTCTGCAGGCTACTTGCATCGTCCATCTGTGCTGCATTGAGAAGATAGTCTCTTGGAATAGCACACAGCTCGAGTGCTGTCTTTGGCCCAATGCCAGAGAGATTTAAGAATTCTACAAACAATTCTCTGTCGGTTGCGTCGAGGAACCCAAACAGATCAAAGCGATCTTCGCGAATGTAGCTATAAATCGTCAGATATACGTTTGTACCTTCTTCGATTTTTTCCCATACAGAGAGTGGCACGGTGACAAGATAGCCAATGCCTCCAACGGTGATCACCACGTGCGAGAGGTCAATTTTTTGTGCTGTTCCAGAGAGTGAATAAATCATGATGGCATTCTAGCGTCTCTTGTTTGATGCACAATTGACAAACATGCCGCTTTATTTCTAGTGCTCTTTTTAGAAATCTTTCTTTGTGGTATACTGTTTTGATGTCCCCACAATACATATCTATTCGTTTGAGTGTTTTCACTCTTCTCTTCCTTGCTCTTAGTGCTAGTGCGATGCCAATGCTTTCGTTGCATGCATCGGTAGAAGCCTCTCATTCTTCTTCTGTTTCATCGAGCATTCCATCATTCTTTTCTGGAAGGGAAGATGCAGAACGCCTTCTTTCACGCATCTCTGCAACACAGGAGCTTGCAGTGAATTCTTCGTTTGGTCCTTTGAGCATTAATCCTACATCCGTTCTTGCGCAAGGAGGTCCTGATGAAGAACACGATAGTGCGAATTGGCGTCGACAGACACTCAGTCCTGAAGCACTGAAAGCAGTGATGCAAGAATCGCTTGAGAGTGCGGCAAAAGCGAACGAATTACGCGCCAATTTACAAGCTATTCACGATCAGTTACGCACTCGTAAAATAGCAGAATTGCAAAAACGCATTGATGCATTGCAGAGTGATGAAGCATCTGTTGTGCAGGAAAAAGAGCGTCTGACTGATCAGAAACAGCGTATTGATGCTATTTTTTTAGCATTTGATCGAGCAACTCTTGATGTGGAGGCGAAGCGCAATTCTGACCCTCGTTTGTATAAACGTGTTCTCGATCGCGAGCAAGAGCTCCATCTTTTTGATGCAATGCTCGACACTGGCACTCGTACGTCAGATGACGGACTGCATGAAGTGCCTTTGTCCGATGAAGAGCGTTTGCACACCATCGAAAAACAGGCGTTTCTTCGCGAGCAGTTGGCATTGATGAAAAATGGAGTTCCTGATGATATTGCACAGGTGTATCTTGAAAAAAAGCGTGCAGCCGATGACGCTCGCATCGAAGATCAATCTGTTGCTACATTATTGGAACGCAAAGAATCGACGCTCATCGAAATTCGTGCAGGATTGAGCACACTGCAAGATCAATTGGAAAAGGCGAAGCAGAAGCAATTTGCGCTTCCTACTTCCGATACATTTGTATGGCCGGTTTCTGGTCCTATTACCGCAGGTTTCTTCGATCAAGACTACGAACATGTGTTTGGTGTTCCGCATCGTGCAATTGACATTGCGACCCGTCAATCATCTCCTGTGCATGCCATTTCCGATGGTGTTGTGTATGCGGTGCATGATGGGGGGCTAACAGGATATAGCTACGTTCTTCTTGGACATGCGGATGGATATTCCTCGTTGTATGGTCATGTGTCACAGTTCCTCGTTCATACAGGCGAAACAGTGAGTGCAGGACAGGTGATTGCGCTTTCTGGTGGTGCACCAGGTACACACGGTGCAGGGCACATGACGACTGGTTCACATCTTCACCTTGAAGTGATGAAGAATGGTGTGCATATCGATCCGCGGGGCGTGCTTCCGGTGGGGAAGTAGGATGACAGAAAGGAAATCAAAGGAATCAAAGAAAACAAGGTAATCAAGGAAAAAATCTACAAGCCAATTACCACAAGCCCTCAATACTACACGCTATTCTTCCCATCCTCCCAGTACCACCACAAACTCTCCTTTCACTGTGAGCGATGAATGAAGGATCCAGAAGAAACAAAAGAATCAGACGATTCAAAGGAAAGGTAATGGATGTACGGTAGGTAAGGATAAAAAGGGAGCAGGTGTCTACCTGCGGATGACTTCCTTCGTCATCAAAAAAACCACTACGAACAGAGCGGGCTTTCTGCCCGCGATGAATATTTGAAATCCAATGAGCTACAAGCTAATTGCTAATAGCCCTCAATGCTATTCGTTACTTACTGATCGCTCTGAGATTTTTCCTCCCAGCACCACCACAAACTCTCCTTTCACTGTGAGTGTCTTCACTTTTTCTGTAAGCTCTGCAATAGTTGTATACAAAATTTGTTCGTGTAATTTTGTGAGTTCACGTGCAATAACAATCTTTCGCCCACTTTGATCCTTGAGTGTTTCTGCAAGTTCTCGAAGAGTTTTTTCAATGCGGTGGGGTGATTCGTACAAGACGATTGTTCGCTCTTCTTGTTTCAGTGATTCCAGAAGAGTTTTACGTCCTTTTTTCAGTGGAAGAAACCCGATGTAGGTGAATTGATGCATCGGCAGTCCGCTCGCGCTTAACGCCACTAAGAATGCAGATGCCCCAGGGAGTGCTTCAATATTGATGTTCGCTTCGCGTGCTTTTGCAATAAGGATGTACCCAGGATCTGAAATGCACGGGGTTCCTGCATCGGACACTAAGCACAAGTGTTGATCTTTTTTAAGCCTTTCAACAATGCTGTCCGCTTTTCTCTGATCGGTATAGCCATGAAAAGAGATGAATTCTTTCTTGGGAAGATCGAGTAATTTGAAGAGATGTCCTGCGACACGCGTGTCTTCACACACAACCGCATCACATTTTTTGAGCGTTTCAATTGCGCGCAGTGTGATGTCACCTAAATTGCCGATGGGAGTGGGGACGATGGAGAGGATAACTGTATTATAGCACACTCTTTACTGCTTTTTCTGTATCTCCCTGTATCTTATCTATTGCCTGATTGTCCGCTTGAGTTGGTATAAGTTCGATTGTGTACCTGTCGCAGAATAATGAGTCTGTACCTTCTAGAACGAATACTTCATATCTTCCATTTTGGAGCTTTTTTATTCTGTGCACGATTGGATTTCCAACATCTTGTATTGTTTCTTCATTGTTCCTTAGTATGCAAAATTGACCTCCTATTTCTAGAGTTCCGTTTGCTATTAACGCGGGTCTATTTTCTTCATTATATGGAATGCAACCATCATTTCCATAAATAGGCCACCCGTTCTTTTTTGTTGTGACTGTTTTATCTATTACGAATATCTCTGTGCCTTTTGGGATGCAGATTCTCTCTTCTAAAAACGGAGATTTTTCTATACATTGATTCATAATATTAATATTCTAAATTAATTCTTTCTTTTTGTCAATCGCTAACTCACTTTCTTTCCCTTGTTTTCTCTGGTAGGCTTTCTCGGCTATGGCGAAAATTACTGATCAAACACCAGAAATGCAATTTCCAAAGAATCTTGGAACTATTCATGCGCGTCCTATTGTGACGGAAATGGAAGAGAGCTATCTCTCCTACGCCATGAGCGTCATCGTCTCTCGTGCCTTGCCCGATGCTCGTGATGGCTTAAAACCTGTGCATCGTCGCATTCTCTATGCCATGAATGAACTTGGGCTCAAAGCCAATGCAAAGTTCCGTAAGTCCGCTCTCGTCGTGGGTGACGTGCTTGGTAAATATCACCCTCATGGAGACAGTCCTGTGTATGAAGCGATGGTGCGTATGGCGCAAGATTTTGCGATGCGCTACCCACTGGTGCATGGTCAAGGAAACTTTGGTAGTATCGATGGAGACAACGCTGCTGCGATGCGTTATACCGAGGCAAAGATGTTCCCAGTGACCGATGAAATGCTTCAGGACATCGATAAAAATACTGTGGAATTCCGTCCAAACTACGATGGTTCACGCAAGGAGCCAACTGTTCTTCCTTCTAAATTACCAAATCTTCTCCTCAATGGTACGGTTGGTATTGCGGTTGGAATGGCGACAAACATCCCACCACACAATCTGACTGAGCTTGTAGATGCCATTCTTCACCTCACCGATCACCCTGAGGCAACAGTCGAAGATCTCCTCAATTTTGTGAAGGGTCCTGACTTCCCAACGGGAGGCATGGTCTACGGTCGTGACGTTCTCAAGCAAGCGTACATGACAGGTCGTGGTTCTGTGGTTATTCGTGGACGTGCTGAAATTGAAGAGGCGGGCAATCGTCACATCATTCGCATTTACGAACTTCCATATCAGGTGAACAAATCGGTTCTCATTGAACGCATTGCCGAACTTGTAACCGATAAGGTCATTCAAGGAATCTCCGATATTCGTGATGAATCTGATCGTAATGGCATTCGTGTCATCATTGAACTCAAGAAAGATAGCTATCCTCAGAAAATTTTGAATCAGCTCTATAAGCACACTGATTTGCAAACAAGCTTTGGCTATAACTGCATTGCTCTTGCAGATGGCCTTCAGCCAAAGCTTCTCAACCTTCAAGAATTATTACAGATTTTCATCGATCACCGTCGCACCATTATTACCCGTCGTGTGACCTTCGATCGTGATCGCGCCAAGGAAAGAGCTCACATTTTAGAGGGGCTCATGATTGCGCTGGATAACATCGATGCAGTGATCGAAACCATCAAAAAAAGTGATACACGCGATGATGCAAAAGTGAATTTGATCAAGAAATTTTCACTCACAGACATCCAAGCAGATGCCATTTTGCAGATGCAACTTCAACGTCTTGCAGGGCTTGAGCGACAGAAAATTCAAGATGAACTTAAGTCTCTCCTTGCATTCATTGAAGAGTGTGAAGAGATCTTGAAAAATCCAAAGAAAATTGATGGCATCATGAAAGATGAGCTCAAGGATATTTCCAAGCGATTTGGCGATGAGCGTCGTACAACCATTGTTGATCATCAAGTTGGTGAATTCTCTGCAAAGGACACTATTCCAAACTCTCCAATGATGGTGGCACTCACAGCTCATGGCTATGTGAAGCGCTTAAGCCCAGAACAGTTCCGCGCACAGCACCGTGGAGGAAAGGGCATTAAAGGCATGACAACAAAAGATGAGGATGAGATTTTGAGCATTCTCTCAGCATCCAATCATGATGATATTCTCTTCTTCACCAATACTGGTCGTGTGTTCAAACTTCCTGTGTATGAGCTTCCACAAGCGAGTCGCACTGCGAAGGGTCAGGCCATTGTGAACCTCTTGCAACTGCAACCAAATGAGAAAATTGCAGCACTGATGAAGGCAAAACTTGAAGGAAAGACTCATCTTTTCTTTACTACACGCCAAGGAACTGTAAAGCGTACTGAGATTACAGAATTTGAAAATATTCGTCGTTCTGGCCTCATCGCTCAAAGTATTTCCGATGATGATGAGCTCAAGTGGGTGATTGCAACATCAGGAAAAGATGACATTCTCATTCTGACGAAGAAGGGTCAAGCCATTCGCTTCCAAGAAGCAGATGTTCGTTCAATGGGTCGCGCTGCGGCTGGTGTTCGTGGCATTCGCTTAAAGGGAGATGATGTTGTCGTTGAGGCTTCAAGCATTCCACATCCTGAAATAAGCGAACTTCTCGTTGTAATGGAAAATGGTCTTGGAAAGTCTACTCCTGTGACGCTCTATCGCTTCCAAGGTCGTGGTGGTTCTGGTGTGAAAGCTGCACAACTCACAAAGAAAACAGGTGATATTGTGGGAGGATGTGTCTTGGAGCAGGGTGCCGAAGGAGATCTTGTGTGTATCAGCAAACAAGGACAAACCATCCGCATGCGTCTTTCTGACATTCCATCTCGTGGACGCGCAACACAAGGTGTCATTGTCATGCGTCTTGATGATGGCGATCTTGTGGCCTCGATGAGCGTTGTCATGCACGATCCGAACGCTTCCACGACAAGTGTTGATACTGAAGAAGAGTCAGAGCAAACTCTTTTTGATGAAGAACAAGCCTAAATTGACAATTTGGTTCTTTTCTTCTTGTTTTTTCGTTTTCTCTTGTCCTTTTTATTTTTTCCGCGTACACTCTCCCCGCTATGAAAAAAGGTATTCATCCACAGATGCATCAAGACGCTGTTGTTACATGCGTTTCTTGCAGTGCAAAGTTCACTATTCCTTCTACGGTACAAACACAGCAGGTTGAAACCTGTAAGTTTTGTCATCCAGTCTACACTGGTGAGCATCGTGGAGTGATGGCTTCTAGCCGTGTCGATCGCTTCCGCAAGGCAGCAGAGGCTTCTGCAAAGAAGCAAGAGGAACTCAAGGCGATCGAAGAAAGTCGCGCAGCAAAGCCAAAGGTTACGAAGAAGAAATGAGTCTTTCCTATTATTGCGGCAGTTTTCATTGTTGAAGACTGCCGTTTTTTTGAGTTTTTTGCTATTTTCTGCTATACTATTTCCGTATGAATCTTCGACAAGCGAAGCTCCTTGCGGCGATTATTGATGAGTTTACACGCACTGCTTTGCCTGTTGGAAGTAAACAGATTTTAGAGCAGGGGATTTTTTCTGTTTCTGGAGCCACTATTCGCAATGAAATGCAAATTCTTGGCTCTGAAGGGCTCATCGAACAGCCACACACTTCCGCAGGACGTGTTCCTACAGTGAAGGGGTACCGCATGTATGTGCAAGAATTTATGAATCCATCTCTCCATGAAGCGATGGTTCGTTCAAAATTTGACACACTTCGTAGTCACTATTTTCAACATAAAGATCGGGAACGTGTGTATGAAGCGGTGTCACTGTTGTCATCCATGGTTTCGAACGTGGTATTTGCGACGGTTCCTCATCGTGATCGTGTGTATTATCTTGGTTTATCGAACACCATTCGTCAGCCTGAGTTTCAGGAAGATCCTGAGCTTTTAAGTGGCGTTGTAGAAGTACTTGAACATCGTCTTTCTGAACTCATGAGTCAGATCGATCTCTCTGAAAAAGTCCAGTACTACATTGGCGACTCCGATCTTTGTCCTCAATTTCAGAGCTGTTCGATGCTTGTCACACAATACACCGTTCGCGATCAAATTGGTGCTGTGGGTATATTAGGACCCACTCGCATGGATTATGCATACAATACTGCGGCACTTGATATGGTAGCGTCTCTCATTCGCGATTCCTCTGCATTTCTATAGATTCCTCACTGTCATCACTGGCACTTTTGCGTATTCGTCCGCCCATTCCTGATCCTGACGAGATGAGCGGCAAGCGAGGGCCTCTCCATATCGAGCCTGCCATTTCTGCGCTCCATTCACTTTCTGGTATTGATGGATTGCTTTCTTTTGAAATTGGCTCCTATCAAGGAAAAATTTGTTTTTTTGTGCGCGCTACACTCCATGCATTACCCTTGATTGAAAGTCAGCTCTACGCGCAATACCCCGATATCGACATTGAGCGCCTTCGCGTTGAGGATCTCAATCCTTCCGCGGATGAAGTGATGTACAGTGCTGAACTTGGACTTCTCAATCATGAGATCTATCCATTTAAGCGACATCCTCAATTTGATGATCTTCTTGCTCGGCAAACTCTAGACCCCATTGCAGGTATTACTTCTACCCTCGTTCGCTATCCGCATCCTGCCATGCGTGGGCATATTCAAATTATTCTTCGCCCTCTTCCGTCCTCCTATCGCAAGCGTGTTCTCAAATTTCTTCCGCTCATGCAGAAAGGTTTTTCTGCAAAATTTGATTGGTATCAATCGCTCTTTACGCGTGTGCATCTTGCTCGCGGTTTTTCGTGGTGGCTATGCCTTCCTCTCAACATTCTTCTTGGTGGGTTTCGTGCGTGGTTTCATTTTCTCCCTCGTACAGAAGATTTATTTCTTGGCTCTACTTCTCCAGCAACCGATCAGGATGCCGATGACTCCTATCAATCTGCTCGTCGTAGCCACGAATCGGAAGATCCTATTACCGCCGTCGTGGATAAGGCAAATCGCTTACTTTTTGAAGCATCAGTGAAAATTTCGGTCATTAGCCCTCGCGTTTCTGCATCCTTTGCTCAACAGAAAATTTCTGAAATTGCCAGTAGCTTCCGTCAATTCACACTCCCAAACTGCAATGGTTTTTCCTTGCAGTCTTCTTCTCAGGCTACCGATCTTTCCCTGCATCTTTCATCATCTTCCCTTGTTTTTTCTGTAGAAGAAGTTGCGACACTGTGGCACTTTCCCAATGCACTTGTTCAAACGCCAAATATCGACTGGGTCTTTTCAAAGAAACTTGAACCACCGGTCGATCTTCCTCTTGCAGATGGATCGCCCGATTTAACTATTCTCGGCGAGTCGGTCTTTCGTGGACATCGCACTCAATTTGGCATTCGCCCCGACGATCGACGTCGACACATGTACATTATTGGTAAAACAGGAATGGGTAAATCGACCCTTCTGGAAAACATGATTTATTCTGATGTGCTTGCAGGAAAAGGTGTTGCTGTCATCGATCCACATGGAGATCTCATTCAAGCTGTTCTTCGCTTTATTCCAGCGAGTCGCACCAATGACGTCATTCTCTTCGATCCTGCCGATCGTGAGTATCCTATTGCGTTTAACATGTTGTCGTCGAAAAACCCGCATCAACATTCGCTTGTTGTATCGGGACTTATGAGTGTGTTTACCAAACTGTGGCCCGATGTGTGGAGTGGCCGTATGGAGCACATCTTACGATCGACTCTTCTTGCGCTTATTGAGGGACAGAATAATTCGATGCTTGGCATTTTGCGCATGTTATCGGATGATCTTTTCCGCAAAAAAATTGTTGATCATTTAACCGATCATCACGTGAAAAGTTTCTGGGAAGATGAGTTTGCCACATGGTCAGAAAAGTATCGAACTGAAGCCATCGCTGCGATTCAAAACAAAATTGGACAACTGCTTTCTGTTCCCATCATCCGTAATATTGTTGGTCAAGTGACGAGTAAACTCAACCTTCGTGAGGCGATGGATACTTCGAAAATTGTGCTTGTGAACTTGAGTAAAGGAACCATTGGAGAAGATAATTCTGCGTTTTTGGGTTCCATGCTTGTTACAAAATTTCAGCTCGATGCCATGAGCAGAGCAGATATTCCAGAGAAAGATCGTCGCGATTTCTATCTGTATGTTGATGAGTTCCAAAACTTTGCGACAGAGTCATTTGCAACCATTCTTTCTGAAGCGCGTAAATATCGCCTCAATCTGACACTTGCTCACCAGTATATTGGCCAGCTGATCATTGGAGGGAGTAATACTGCGCTTCGCGATGCCGTGTTTGGTAACGTGGGTTCCATGACTAGTTTTCAGGTAGGGTCCGATGATGCGGAAGTCTTGAGTCAACAATTTGAAGAAATGGTAGGGGAGAATGACATCCTCAGTTTGCCAAAGTATCATGCGTACATGCGCCTCATGGTGGGTGGCATGGCAAGCAAGCCATTCTCTGTCTCCACTCTTCCGCCTCCTGCAGTCGCGCAAGATGAAGATCGTCTTGCCATCATTCGTCGTGCATCTCGTGAGCGGTACTGTGAGAAGAGAGTGGACGTGGAAGAGAAAATTTCTCAGTGGCTACAGAGTGCAAAGGAAGCAAAAAAGACAGTCGTTGTTGCTGAAAAAGCAAAGGAGAAAGAAAGTGAAGAGCGTGAGAAGGCAAAGAAGAAAGGCATGAAGCTTGATGAGTATCGTGCATGGAGAGATCGGGAATTGTGGATGAATGAGTACAATGCACTGCGGAAGAAGAAGTATTTGGAAGGAGGCCTCACTCCAGAAGAAGACCAGAAGATGCTTGATCTTATGCCAAAACTTGAGGCAACTGGTGGTGTTCCACCTCCGAGCAAAGCCATGCTCGATCTCCTCACAAAGAAGGGGATTGTTATTGATGATCAGCAGAATAATGTGAGCGAATAATATGCTATTGATTTATTAAATACATTCTACGAAAATGGATTGTATGGAAATTTCACGTCGAAAAATATTACTGTTTGTTTGGGCAGTATCTATTATAACTACAGGTTTTTTAATTTCAAACATCACTGGTGTTATTGAATATGGATGGGCTGTGAGTCTTTCGCTTCTGTCAATTTCTCTTGGAGTCCCTCTTATGCGGGCTTTAACAGAATTTTCACAATAATGCATATTTTTTAGATTGCTTGTACTACTGCATCAGTACATCTTTTTTTGATGTAATACTGAAAATACACTAGACGAGCAATGATTATTTTGTATAATGTCATTATATGAGCGATATCGATCCCCCTTTTTTTTCCGTTGACGGTACTCCTAATTACATAAGCACAACAGGTGATAATGTCGATCTTTTGTTAACTCAAGTTGAATTGACTATAACTTCTGAAACACTTGCAAGAGCGCGTCAATTTTTGCCTAGACATCCTTCATCAACATTACAAGTAGATCGTTCTGTTTCATAGTTTTGTACATTGATTCATCGTTATTCATGTTGTAGGTACATCTATTTCCTATGGATGTATCTCTATTTCTTCTTGCGTCTTTTTTTCTTTCTTCTCTTACAGCTTTTTTTTGAAATTTTTTTCTGTACAATTTTCTTGTTCTATCTTTTCTTTTTCTTCTATGCTTTCTCATCGTTTTCGTCTTGTGACGCTCTTTGTGTTTGGCGTTATTTTTGGTTCACTGCTCACATCTGGTGTTGGTGCAGCGTTTAAGGGTTCCAGCGTTTTCCGCGATGTTCCAGCAGGACATTTTGCTGATGATGCCATTGGAGAGATGGTGAGCCTTGGCATTATCAAAGGCATGAATGCAACAACATTTGCTCCTGATCAACCTGTCACTCGTGCGCAGCTTGCAGTGCTCTTCAAGCGTCTTCGTGATGATATTCTAAAGAATCAGGGCTCTGTTGCTGTGTCATCTTCTTCTCGTTCATCGAGTGTTTCTTCTTCATCATCAACAAGTACGTCGAGTGCTTCTAGTACTTCATCTATTTCTTCTTCAAGCTCCAGTAGTTCATCGAGTTCCACTGGCCCACTGCCATACAATGCAGGCGGTTATGTTCACTTTGGCGCACGCGAATACAACATCGACAAAAATGATGCCACTGGTCTTGTGACTGTCATTATTGCACGCACAGGTGGCAATTCTGGCGCCGGCACTGTTGACTATGCATTCAATACTGGTACTGCCGTTGCCGATAAGGACTATCAACCTCTTACAGGCACTCTTACATTTAATAATAAAGAAACAAGTAAGAAAGTTCAGTTGAAAGTTCTGAATAACACAACAGATCTTGCTTCTCGTACGGTTATTCTGAAGCTTTCCAAGCCTACTGGTGCCATCAAAATTGATAGCCCTGATACATCGACTGTAAACATTCGCGATCCTCGCATTGCTTCTAGTACTTCATCTCTTGCAAGTAGCACCGCTTCTTCTGCTCCTACAACTGCCGTTCTCTCTTGGAGCGCACTTCAATATGGTGCCCTGGAAAATGGGGGATCATTGACTGTGACTGTTGTTCGTTCTGGCATTACAACTACCACTGCTGAAGCATCGTACGCTACTGTCGATAGCACAGCACGCTCTGGCACTGACTACGCTTCAACAAGCGGTAAAGTGACTTTTGCAGCCAATGAAACAACAAAAACTTTCACTATTCCTATTGTCGACAATGGTTCAATTGAAGGGAGTAGGGTGTTCAACGTTCAGCTTTCGTCGCCTGTTTCCGGAACTTCTCTTGGAGTTTCGACATCGTCGATCACCATCAATGATAATGATGCTGGTTTTGTGAACGGAAGTGGTTCTCTCAAATTTTCTGCATCGAGCTATACTGTTTTAGAAAGTAGAGGTGAGGCGGTTATTACAGTCAATAGAATTGGTGGCTTTGGGTCTGCTTCTGTAAATTATCAAACCACTGGAGGTTCTGCAGTTGCTGGAAACGATTTTACTGCAACGTCTGGCACACTCAATTTTGCTCCCAATGAAACAAGTAAAACATTTACTATTCCTCTTATGATCGATGCGCTTACAGAGGATTCTGAAACTATCAATATTTCTCTTTCTAGTCCATCAAGAGCAACTCTTTCAGATCCTTCTCTTGCGACAGTATTTGTACAAGGATAATTTCTTATCCAAGATTTGAAGTCTTATTTTTCTTCTCTTGCATACTACTCCTTCTCTCTTTGATTGAAGGGGTTTTATGTAAGAGTGAGTGTAAGAATGATGCTTCCAATGACTATTCTATAGAGTGCAAATGGGATGAATGTGTGATGTGTAATAAAATGCAATAACCATCGAATGACGCAGTATGCGGTGAGAAAACTGACGATAAAACCAATGGCAATACTCATCACATCATTCCCAGAAAATGTGTGCATATTTTTGACGATATCAAGTCCCGTTGCGGCAGTCATGGTGGGGATGGCAAGGAGGAATGAAAATTCTACAACTTCTTTTCGTGTAATTCCAAGGAGAAGTCCTGTCATGATGGTGACTGCAGAACGAGAGACTCCTGGAATGAGTGCAAGTGTTTGCATGGTTCCAATGATGAGTGCGTGGATCATTGATATTTCTTTGATTGTTGCATCTTTTTTGATGAGGTATTCACAGAGAAGAATGGCTATTCCTCCGAGAAGGAGAGTGGTTCCAATGAGTGTCATGCTTTCAAAAAAGAATGTTTTGATGATGGAGTGCAGGACAAATCCGATGATGCCTGTTGGAATGAATCCAATGCACGCAAGAATCATCTTTTTTCGGTTCTTCACAACTGTTTTTCGAAAGAAGAAGCACGCTGCAAGGATGGCTCCAAGCTGAATGATGATGTTAAAGCTGGCTGTGTTTTGTGCTACAGTTATTCCTAGTATTTTTTGCGTGATGAGGAGATGTGCGGTTGAAGAAATAGGCAGAAATTCTGTTATTCCTTCTACTATTCCAAGAATCGTAACATCGACAATGGTCATGTAGAGAGATTGGAATTTGTGACAAGAATGTAGACAATGATGATGACCTCTAACGTAAGGGCAATGAGCGAAGCGGCTGCGGCAACATCTTTTGTTTGCTGGATGCCAACGTGAAAGTGTCCTCCGTTTCTTCTTTTTTCATGATCATCGACAGTATCTGCCAGTCGTTCAATTGACGTATTGATGAGTTCTGTGATGAGAAATCCCATTGCAAAAATGGTGATGAGAAGCGCATCTTCTTTTGTAAAAAGACGAAAATATCCTGCAATCAGAATGAGCAATGCATGTCCATAGAGAAAGAGTTGGATATTTCTTTCATGAGAAATGGCGTGCCACAAACCAGAGAGCGAGAAGCCAAAACTTTTCATCATTTTTCTCATAGAATTATGCGTCAATGCCTGGAACAGGGAACTTCAAGCAGAACTCTTTTACTTCTTGCTTGAGTGTCATGAGCATCGATGCATCCTGATGGTGAGTAACTGCCTTCAGCATAAATTCTGCAAGGATTTCCATCTCTGCTTCTTTCATACCACGAGTGGTGATGGCAGGTGTTCCAAGACGCACACCAGATGGATCCATGGGCTTTCTAGTGTCGTTTGCAATCATGTTTTTATTGAGTGTGATGCCGATGCTATCGAGCACTGTTTCTACTTCTGCTCCTGCAAGGTTCCATGACTTCACACAGTCGATGAGCATTAAATGATTGTCTGTTCCGTTTGTAACGAGTTTTACGCCACGATCCATAAAATACTTCGCAAGATGTTTGCTATTTGCAATCACTTGCTTTGCATAGGTTTGGAATTCTGGCTTGAGAGCCTCGCCAAATGCAACTGCTTTTGCTGCCACCATTTGCATGATTGGGCCTCCTTGGAAGCCGGGGAAGACAGATTTATCGATCTTCTTTCCGAGTTCTTCATCGCGAGTAAGGATCATGCCACCGCGAGGGCCGCGGAGAGTTTTGTGTGTTGTTGTAGTGATGACATCAAAACCATCGTGGAACGGATTGCGAAGAGCTTTTCCTGCGATGAGACCTGCAATGTGCGCCATGTCTGCAACAGTAATTGCACCCACTTCATCGGCAATTGCTTTCATCTTTGCGTAGTCTAGCTCGCGTGGATATGCGGAGAATCCTGCAAGAATCATCTTTGGCTTTTCTCGTTTTGCAACTTCCAACATTTCATCGTAATCAATTTCTCCTGTTTCTGCATCTTTCATTTTATAGCGTACAAAGTTAAAAATCTTTGTGATGTATGTGACAGGGTGACCATGTGTGAGGTGTCCGCCATGACTTAGATCCATGCCCATTACTGTGTCGCCTGGCTCAAGAAGAGCAAAGTACATGGCAACGTTTGCCGGTGCTCCTGCGTGCGGTTGTACGTTTGCATGTCCTGCATCAAACAATTTCTTTGCACGCTCTATTGCGAGGCTTTCGACGATGTCGGTAAATTCTTGACCAGCGTAGTAACGTTTTCCAGGGTATCCTTCAGCGTATTTATTATTGAAGACTGTCCCCATAATCTCCAGTACGGCTGGAGATACATAGTTTTCTGATGCAATGAGTTCGACGCCGTCTTTTTGGCGTTCCATCTCTCCCATGAGAGCATTGTAAATAGCAATATCATCCGATTGAAGGTGGGTGTAGGTAGGCATGCCTGTATTCTACATTTTTTTTCTCCTTCGACAATTGTTTTGAACACGAAAAGGAGTCATAATGTTCCTCTTCATGTCATTCAACGAGCGGAAATCCACTGTGTATCGTGGGTTGCACTGATGACTCTATCGACTGTTTCGTCGTGCAATTCCATCATAATACTTTGAACAATTTGGCAATCAAAGCACACGCCAACCATTTTTGTTGCACTGCTCCTTTTCCGTTGTGCTGAAATCCAGTAATCATATCCGCCGTTCCCGCGCCCAAGACGATCTCCAGTCATTGTAAATGCTCTTCCTGGCACAATAACAAGCGTAATTTCTTCCTCAGGAATCCATTTTTTTATTGCGGGCTCAAAAATTCTTGTATACGGATTTCTTGCGATTCCCTCTAGTGTTTCTATGGCACACATCCGTAGATGCGTTCCGTCAATTGCTGGCATGCATAGTCTCCATTTTTTTTCTAATGCCTTTTCAATGATGGGAAGAATGTTTGGTTCATCGGTATATGGAATAAATATTGCCACAATTCCATCATGCTTTTCTGCTTCCATTATCTTTTCTATTGTTTGTGCAATATGTTTGCTTTCCACTCTTTTTTCATAGTCTTTCATTCTCTGCAATCGTTCTTTTATAGCCTCACGGAGAGAGAGTTTTGATTGCATAGATTAGAATGATTGAAAAACTTCAAGTGCTGCATCGGCAAGATTGGATGTTGTATTTGCTGCGACTGCTACTGGCGCCTCGATGTGACAACGCAATTCAATTCTTTTCTTAAAAATATTGTGCAAGACTTCTTCAATGGAATGCTTTGCTTTTTGTTCTTCTACTTTTTCCTTATTAAAATTGGATGGAAATGCAAGATGTATGATCGATCCTTCTACTTCTTGGATGCGCGCGGTTTTCATGCTCATTTTTGCTGATGCAATTGGAATCATTTCCACAATTGCCCTCCACTGTTTTTGTACATTCTCTTTCGTGAATTCATCGACTTCGATGAGCGTTGGTTTTTCATTGTTCGTTCCCATTGGAATGACTTCTTTTTTTTGAATGGTTTTTTCCGCTATTTTTGGAGCATTTTCTTTTGTTGTATGCATCACTTCTTTTCCTTTATTTTCTTGTTCTTCTTGCGTATTCCATACTGAGAGGAGCGTTGCCTCAAGCGCAAGATAGGGAAGTGGAGACGATCGGATGATCTTTAATCCTTTCATAAAATAATCGATATTCTTGAGAAGTATATCGATTCGCAACCCTTCCTCTATTTGTGCATGGAGTTGCGTTCTTAACGCCTCAATAAATGCTGAAAGAAACAGATCCGGAGGGAATCCATTTCCTTCTATTGATTGAACGATGCGATGTACCTCTTTTGCATCTTGGCTTTCAATGGCTTCCATCATTTCTTCAATGACAGTGTGCATGCTCACGCCAATACGCTCCTCAATATCTTTTGCCGTAATTGTTTCAAGAGATTGCAATTGGTCAAGAAATGAAATTCCATCGCGGAAACTTCCATTTGCATGATGGGCAACCATTCGCAATGCTTCACGATCGATCTGTATTTTTTCTTGATCAACAATAAATTGTAAGCGCGTGATGATGTCATCATCTTTTACCTTTCGAAAGAGAAATTGTTGACATCGCGATTGAATGGTATCAGGAACTTTTTCTCGTTCGGTTGTTGCCAGAATGAAGTATGCGTATTCTGGTGGCTCCTCGAGTGTTTTGAGAAGTGCGTTGAATGCATCTTTTGTCAGCATGTGTACCTCATCGATGATGTAGACTTTTGCATGTGCAATGGTTGGTGCAAAATTGATGGCTTCAATGAGTTCTCGAATGTCGTCGATCCCTCTATTGCTTGCGGCGTCAATTTCGATGAGATCAACAAGTGTTCCGTTTGCAATTGCCGCTTCAATGAGCGCGCTACGTTCTGGCTCTGCGTCTTGTAGTAGAATTGCTTTTGCAAGAATGCGTGCAATAGAAGTTTTGCCTGTACCACGCGTTCCAGAAAAGAGATAGGCATGTCCAATATGTTTTTTTTCGATTGCACGTTCCAATGTACGAACAATGTGATCTTGTCCTACCACATCTGCAAATGTGTGAGGCCGATAGGTGCGATAGAGTGTCATAGCGTGTTGAAAGTATATCCTATCCTTGTACAATCGCTATTCTTTTTTTATTTTTTTGATACACTGCTCTGGTATGCGTATTTTGCCCATTTCCTTCCTTTTTGCTTTTCTCGCTGCTTGTACCACAGTTGATACGACTGGAGTGCAAACTGTATCCACAAAAACTCCTCGCGGTAATTCTGCGGCATCTGTGGTTGTGGCAGAATATGGTGATTTTCAATGTCCAGCATGTGCCTATGCACACGAGGAAATTACAGTCCCTCTTTTAAAGAAATATAGTTCCTCTATTCGCTTTGAGTTTCAGCAATTTCCCCTTCGCTCCATTCACCCCTATGCTCTTCCTGCTGCGCAGGCGAGTGAGTGCGCTGCAGATCAGGGAAAGTTTTGGGAATTTTTCGATTATGCCTACGCTCATCAGAATGAATTATCAACAAAGCCATACGCTACTTGGGCAAAGGAACTTGGCCTTAATATCGACCTCTTTACTCGTTGTATTGACTCTGGCCTAAAGAAGTCTGTTGTTCTTGAAGATCTTGCAAAGGGAGAAAAGCTTGGAGTAAATTCCACGCCATCTTATTTTGTGAATGGAGAACTCGTTCGCCCCAATAGCCTCGAAGCTCTCTCAAAGAAGATTGATGAAGCACTTTCGAAGGCAAAGAGCGCACCGTTGTAATTATTTCTTCTGACTCAATTGTCCAAATGCGTAGAGCCTTTTGAGGGTAGGGTCAAAAAACGCAATGGTGCGATAGAGTGAGTCACTTCCTTTGAGCGATGCAGTATATTCTTGCGCTCCTTCTATTGCTTGAATTTCTCCAAGATCAACTGCTGTTGCATCGGGGAATGTTCCTTCACGAGGATCGATTGTTTGCGACAGATAGACATGCAGATTTGGTCCTGGTGCAATTTCAAAATCGGACGATAGATAGAGCTTTCCTTTAAGCAAGAGCGCATACCCTGTAACATGCTCTTCCATGGAGAGTAGTGCACCCATCATGCCTTTCGATTGCTGAATGCGCGCATTTTCTGCAATCTCCTTTGCATCATCAATGCCTTTTAAAATCACTGACTTCATTGGCTCTGTTGTTGCACCTGACGCGTTGATAATAATGAGATTTGCAAGTCGATCGGCCAGTTCATCGCCATAGCGTGATGCGGTGAGAGGATTTTGATTTTCCTCTGCAATACTTGTTTTGTTTCCACTGCAAGCACTCAATAAAAGGATGCTACAGAGAAGGATGGAGCGGTGTATGGTTTTCATATTCCCTATTGTACTATTTTTCAGAATTTTGTCCATTCCTTCGTTTCCATTTTTTTTGATATGTTCCGCCCGATTCTTCAAGTGTACGTGTTGCTGATCGTAGTTTTTTCAGAATGGATGCTAAATTCTCATGCCACAATGCTGTTTTTGGAATGCTGTCATTCGAAGCACAGTAATTTGTCCAATACATTTCATAAAATGTATGTTCCTTTAATAGCCAATTGATGTGTGCGTTTTGTGCTTTGGCACTTGAAGCATCAATATGTTGATATGTTGCTCCTTTTTCAGCAAATTCTGTTTTTCGGAAGAAATGATCGTCTGCAGTAAGGTCGCTAATAGCATCGTGCATTCCTACATCCTCGCTTTTTTCTGCTCGTTCTCGTGTTTGCGCAATTGTTTCTTTTTTTGCACCTTTCTTTGCAATATCATCTGTTAAATAGAGATGATCTCTACACCAAATGTGGTTGTATGTAATCCAGTAGAAATTTGCAATACCTCTATTTGGATGATGACTTTCCAGTAAACTCTCAACTTTTTCCACTTCTTCTGGACATTCTATCTCTAATCTCGCCATCAATTCATCAATCGTATCAATTGCTTCCTCTGCACTTTCAACTTTCTTTTCTTTTGGCTTTGTTCTTTCGTACAGCCTCGTGCTGTATTGTTTCATTTTTTCGAGTCGATCACGATCTTTCTTGTTGAGAGATGTATCTTGTTCAAGTTTTTTGATCAATTCCAATGCCTCACTCCATTCGCCAATATCCATAACATGTCGAATATGGATGATTTCTTCGCGTTCGTTTTGCACTTCTTCAGCATCGCTCAGTCTTGCTTCAAGATTGCGAACATAGACTGTTCGTTCGTCATAATGAAGTCCTAAAAATTTTTCTGGCGACATCATTCGAAGTCCTCGTGGCTTTTTTGCTTCTGGTAATTTTTCAAATTTTTCTGTACATGCATCAAATCTCATGCGGATCACTGTCCAGTTTTGAATGCAATCATCGAGTGTTCCTTTCCCTTTTTCTGTGAGAATTTTTGTGACGCTTTTTGTCGTACACTTTGGTGTAAAAATTCGCTTGAGCCATCCTCCTACTTTTTGCTTTGATAGTACGCCTTGTTCCACTTGCTCGATGAGCATGGATCTTGCTTTTTGATGTAGATCTCTCATCATTCTTGTTTCAGCAATCATTGCCGAATTTGCGTCATCGATGATGTTTTTTTGCTCTACTAATGGAAGGTCTAAAAATTCTTTTTCTCGATCAGCTTGTAGTACTGCATAGCGAGGATCAAGATTGACAATCCGAGCAAATTCATCCTTTCTTACTGTTTTCTTTTTTTCATCTACTACGTCTTCCCATCGTCGTATTTGCTCTGGCAATTGTTCGCTCACCCAATATTCACGCTGCTTGTAATTTGCTCGCTTATCTTCAAACTTCTCCGTCCATCGTTTTGCCCATTTTTCACTTGTTATTCCTTTTTTTACCGCATCCTTCATTGCCTCGTCAAATTGTTCACGCAGTGCTCGTCCTGACCTTAATTGATTGCGTATTTGCAAATCCCAAAATTCTTGAAGCGCATGCACATCGTCTTCTGTTGCTTTTGTTTGTTCTACCCATTGTTCTAGTTGTGCAGTTTCGTCTTCTCCTGCAACGCCAATCACATTGAGAGTTTCATGAAAATATGCGCGATATTGATCTGTTATTTGCTTATGGCGTAGAGCCAGAAGAGAATCTTGTTCTCCCTGTTCTTGTACTTCGTATACCTGTGCGGACTCTATGGTAGAAGCCATGGGTGGAGCATTGTATCCCTTTTTTTTCTTCTTGCACCTCTTTTTTCTTGCGCTTCCTGTCATTTCTGCTTTAGTATTCAGGCATGATTCTTTCCGATCGAGATATTCGCCTTGCTATTGAGTCTGGAAAAGTAAAGATCGATAGCCCAAACCCAGATGTTCTGAAGCATATTCATGCCAGTAGCATGGATTTGCGCTTAGGCTCAACGTTTAAAGTCTATGAGCACAGTAAACATGCGTTGCTTGACCCTAAAGATCCTGATTCTTTTGCGCAGAACATGCGTGTCATCACACTCAAGGATGGCGAGCCATTTATTGTACAGCCTGGAGAGTTTGTTCTTGGTGTCACAGAAGAGACCATCACCGTTCCCGACGATTTAGTGGTGCGCGTGGAAGGACGCAGTTCTCTTGGTCGTCTTGGCATCATTGTTCACTCCACTGCGGGGTTTGTTGACCCTGGTTTTAGCGGCACTATTACACTTGAAATTAGTAATTTAAATCGCATGCCTATTGCGCTCTACGCTGGAATGCGTATTTGTCAAATTGCCTTTGAGATGATGTCTTCACCTGCAGAAACTCCTTACAATGTGAAGCCATTCAGTAAATATCAAGGCCAAGTTCTTCCGGAAGAAAGTCGTCTTTCTATCGATCCTGAATTTGCTCAATAATCTCTTATGTTTTCACATCCTCTTCCTCTTGGGCTCGATCTTGCACGTATGTTAAAAGGAGGAGTGATTATGGATGTTGTGAATGCAAAGCAAGCAAAAATTGCTGAAAAAGCAGGTGCTTGTGCGGTGATGGCACTGGAGCGCGTTCCGTCTGACATTCGCGCACAAGGAGGAGTGGCACGCATGAGTGATCCGCAGCTTATTGCTGAAATTCAAGCCGCAGTATCCATCCCTGTGATGGCGAAAATTCGCATTGGACACACAGCAGAAGCACGCATTCTCGAAGCCCTTGCTGTCGATTTTATCGATGAATCTGAAGTACTCACTCCTGCAGATCCTTTTGATCATGTTCGTAAAACAGAATTTTCTGTTCCTTTTGTGTGTGGCGCAAAAAATCTTGGCGAAGCACTTCGTCGCATTCAAGAAGGTGCATGCATGATTCGCACAAAAGGCGAAGCGGGGACTGGTAATGTCATTGAGGCAGTGCGTCACATCAAGTCTATCACTCGTGAAATGCATGCGCTGAGATCTATGAGCGTCGCAGAACTCAAGGCGTTTGCCGTCGCTGAGCGCGTTGATCTTGATCTTCTGAAAGATGTTCGAAAAGAGCAAAAGCTTCCTGTGGTGATGTTTGTTGCTGGTGGTGTTGCTACCCCTGCAGATGCCGCTTTTCTCATGCAACTTGGCGCTGAAGGTGTGTTTGTTGGTTCTGGTATTTTTAAATCGAAGGATCCTGCACGGACAGCTTCTGCTATTGTTGAGGCGACCGTTCACTACAATAATCCTCAGGCACTTCTTGATATTTCGACTGGTCTTCCTCCTGCCATGCCTGGCCTTGAGATTGCTACATTAGGTGTGAGAATGCAGGAACGATAAATAATAGACAGAAGATACAACACAGCAGATAGAAGATTTTTCTTTTATGCCTCACTATCGATTGTCTATTACCTATCACCTAAAACCTATTACCTCTTCCTTATGACCGTTGGCATTCTTGCATTTCAAGGGAACGTAGCTGAACATAGAGCTATTTTGACAGATCTTTCCATCCCTTCCATTGATGTTCGTTCCATTGATGACCTCGATCGATGTGATGGGCTCATCATCCCTGGAGGGGAGAGCACTGTCATGAGTCAATTTCTTGTAAAAACAGGGCTACTGGAGAACATCCGTGAGCGCGTTCTTTCCCCTGGCATTCGTGCTCCACTTCGCATTCTTGGCACCTGCGCTGGTGCCATCCTTCTTGCAAAAACAGTGATCTCTTCGCAGAGTGTTCCATCACTTCAACTTCTCGATATCGACATTGCTCGCAATGCATACGGCTCTCAAATCGATTCGTTTGATGTTCTTCTGAAGGTGAAAGGAAGTAAAACTCCTGTGCATGCGTCGTTCATTCGAGCGCCAAAAATCATGCGTGTTGGTTTAGGTGTTGAGGTTCTTGCCGAACATGGAGGGGTACCAATCCTTGTTCGTTCTGATTCCATTATTGCGTGCACATTTCATCCAGAAATGAGATCAAGTAGCGTAATTCACGAACTGTTGTTCAAAAAAGAAACTATATAAATTCCTTCATCAATTCATCAATCTTCCCTACGCTCACTTCTTCTACTGGAGTTGTAGTCACCCCTTGCCGTGGTACCAAGTTCTCGATGAAGTTTGGAATCTCTTCATTTTGATACAGAATGCCTGTGGCGATTTTTGCACTGGTGTCGATGGCGAGCGCACGCGCTTTCTTGAAATCTGCTCTGTCATGTCCTTCGTCTTCTACTTTGTAATAACGCTCAAGAAGCATTTCGTGTGTCGCAAAATTGTTGTAGGTAGGACACGCCTGCAGGACATCCACAAAGGCAAAACCGCGATGTTTCAGTGCTGCTTTCAAAATCTCTTTCAGCTGTTTGATGTCCCCTGAAAAGCCACGAGCGACGAAGGTGGGCTCGAGTGAAAAAATGAAATCCATCGAGTTGATGGTTTGCTCAGGGATGCCATTTGGCGCACTGTTCATTGCTTTCCCTTTTGGAGTGAGTGAACTCGCTTGTCCTGTTGTGAGGCCATAATTTCCATTGTTATGTAGTACAAAAACGATGGGGTAGTGGCTACGAACAGCATGTACAAGGTGTCCAATGCCTTCTGAAAAACTTGCGCCGTCTCCGCCAAAAGCCATGACTGGGACATTTGGATTCGCAATTTTTGCTCCTGCTGCAAAGGGAAGTACTCGTCCGTGGAGTCCGTGAAAGCGATACCCTTCAATTTTATCCGATCCATTTCCATGACAGCCCACATCGAAGCAGAGGAGTGCTTGCCACGGAGCAATGCCGAGTTCTGTCAGCGCCATCTTTGTTGCGGTCCAAATGCCATAGTTTCCGCATCCATCACACCACGTACAACGGTTGGCGTTGTAATATTCTTTCATGGTGACGTTCTGTGGTTCGAGAGAGAAAGACATACGAGTGGGTAGTTGTTAGTAGGTAGTAATATCTTATCAGAGCAGATCTCCGATCTGCGGACTTTCTATTCATTGATGACAGCGTCAATTTTCTTTGCAAGCTCGTCGCGGAAGAAGGGGCGTCCATCATATTTCAAAATTTTTGATGCAATATCGATGCCAGTTTCCTGTTTGATAAGCACACCTAATTGTCCTGTGAAATTTCCTTCAACAAGAATGGTCATGCTTGCTTTTTCTAGCAGATCTTTTAGTAGTTCTGTGCGTAGTGGCCACAGATAGGTGAAGTGGAGGTATGCAACCGTGAGTGGTTCACCATTTTTCTTGAATTCGGTTGTGTTGAGTACATCGAGTACTGCAGATTTTGTACTTCCCCATCCAATAAGGAGAATATCAATCCTCCTGTGCTCCTCGTTTTCACTCGGAGTCTTCGGTGGATAAATTTTTTCAGTGTTTCTTTTTTGAACAACAGTTCCGTTTTCCCCCTTCTCTTTCACAAAAAGATCAGGTTCTGGTAATGACGTCCTGAGTGCATCCATTTTTTTCATGCGCTTCGTCATCTGTGCAATTGCGTTCTCGCTCGATTCATTCACACTGCCATCTGCAGAGTGTTCATCACCCTGAGAGACGAATGTTGCTGCACATGTCCCCGGAAGCCATCTCTTTGAAATACCATTCTCAGCATGTGGATCGTACCGATCACTTGCCTTGAGAGTGCGCAATTCTTCTGCATCTTGCACAAGGTTTCCACGATCAATCGTCACATTTGATGCCTCAAATGGAGGAGTGACGTAGAGAGCCTCGGCAATGTGTTTATCGGTGAGGATGATGACAGAAATTTGGTAGCGCTCTGCGATGTTAAAGGCTTCATTCACAAGTAAGAACGAATCTTCTGCATTGGAAACCGAGAGGACACATCGCGCAAAATCACCATGTGAGGTGTGAATTGCCATGAGCAAATCGCCTTGTCCTGTCCATGTAGGGAGGCCGGTTGCTGGCCCTGGACGCTGTGCAAGAACAAAGACGCTAGGGTTTTCGATGATGCCATTGAGCGAGAGTGTTTCACTCATTAGGTCAAACCCACCCCCCGATGTTCCTGTGAGCGCTCGAGTGCCCATCAGCATGGCACCAGACACAAATTGTGCTGCGGTAATTTCATCTTCTGCTTGTTTGATGCTCATGCCTGTTTCGTTCTGAATGGCTGCAATGTAGGTTAAGAGTGGGCTACTGGGTGTCATGGGGTAGCCTGCATATACTCGCACTCCTGCAGCAACACTTCCAAGCCCCATGGCCTTACTTCCTGTAAGGAGGAGTTGATTTCTCCATTCTTTTTTGGCCTCAGGAAGACGAAGTGACAGCTCAGAGTGTTCGTTTCGCATCGCTACTCCTCGATCGATACACTCCATGTTGAGTGCTAAGAGATCTTTTTTCTTTGCAAATTTTTCTCCGACCATTGTTTTGAGGCTTTCGACGTCTTGCTCAAGGAGGCTCCACGCAAATGCAGTGAGAATGACATTACCAAGAATGGGCTTTGCCTTGAGTTCCGTGAGCGTTTTTTCGATGGGAAGTTCGATGATGGAGAGATGCAATTTTTCGATCATCTCTTTCTCGTGATCTTGAAACTTCCAATTCGGCGTTATGTGTAGAAAGATGCCTTCTGGTTTCAGGTCTCCAATATTATTTTCAAGCCCATGATGATTGAGCGCGAGAATGAGATCTACTTTTGTGCTACTCGATTCAATCTTTTCATCCGAAATATCAAGCTGATAGCTTGCATGTCCTCCTTTGATGAGTGATGGATATTCGCGGTAGCCAAACACGCAGTACCCACTTCGTTTGAGTGCTTTTGCGATGATCTCACCGATGGAATCGATTCCTTGTCCCGATGAGCCGACGATTTTGAGTGCGATAGAGTGCATAGAGATTATTCAGTACGAGGGGGGATTTTCTTCATCGCTTGCATGAGTTCTTCTGCCCATGCTTTGATGCGCTCCTCTTGTCCGTATGGATCGTTGATGATTTTGAGTGTTGGGAGCAAAAATGTACCGTTTTTTTCCTCGAGGAATTCAGTCAGTTTTTCCGCAGAACGTGCGGTGAAGTAATAGCGATCGTCCCCGAGGCCAATGGCTGCGACGTGCTTTCCGGTGAGGTCGATTTCTTTTGCACGCTTTGTACACAGATCGAACATGTATGGTTGCAATTGCCCTTCGATGTTTTCCGTGTTCCACGATCCACACGCCAAAATCAGCACATCAAAACTGGTGAGTTCACTTGCCTCCACTTGCTCTGCTCGCTTTTTCACAATATGCACCTTTGTTCCAAGAGATGCGCCGATCTCACCAATGAGCACACTGACAACATGTTCCGTATTGCCCGTTGATGTACTGTAAATCACTCCAAGAGATAGTGTCATGGACTGTATTCTAAATCATTTTTTCTTTTTTCTTCTGTGTTTACTATTGACAAATAGTAATTTAAATATTTAAATAATATATGTTTTTGCAGATTATTTCTGCTATATTTTTGCTTTCTTTTAATTGATTCATGATCGAAGCATCAGATTTTTCCTTTTCGGCATCTTCTACAGATTCTCTTGATTCGACTGATCTTCTTAGTGCTGTTACTGGAGATTGCGATACTTCATTTTTTGTCACTACTAATACGGAATATTCATTAGAAGCAGAAATAGAAGATTTTCAACCTTCTATAGATCAAGAAATGTTAAAAAAGAGCTTTGAAGATAAGAATTTTCGCTTCAGTAAATATTTAGCAGATAGGCCTATCGAAGCCTATTATGTGAATAGGGTTCGTGCATATCGTATTTTTCTTGAACTTGAGAAAAAAAGGCGACGTTTACGACAAGTCGTTCAATCATAGTTTTTCTTTTCTTTCTCTGCTACACTCGTTTCATGTCTCTTGCTAAAAATCGTATTCTTTTTGAGGATGAGTGGTTGCTTGTTGTGAGTAAACTCTCGGGTGAATTGAGTGTGCAGGGCAAGGGAAGGCTCGATAAGTTGCCACTTTTTGACTTTTTGAAGAAAGATTATCCGAGCCTTCATGTCGTCCATCGCTTGGACTTTGAAACATCTGGAGTCATTGTGTTTGCAAAATCTGCAGCGGTGCTTCGTGCCATTCTCGATTCAAAATTTGCAGGATGGAAAAAGGTGTACCACGCACTTGTGTTTGGTGTTCCGCATAAAAAGGAGAGCACCCTTTCTTTTCCTCTCACTGCTCGCGAGAGTACTGCAATGGTGGATGCATCGACCCACTATCGCATTCTTGAGGCACTCAAAGATGTGAGCCTTCTTGAATGTACCATTGAACGTGGGCAGAAACATCAAATTCGAAGGCACCTGAGCATGCTCGGGCATCCTCTCATTCTCGACTCTGTCTATGGCATTGAAAAGGCAAATCGGTCATTTGGAAAGTTCTTTAAGCTACAGCGCTTTTTCCTTCATGCTGTGTCACTCACGTTTCCACACCCAATTACTCACGCCTCCATTTCTGTGCACTCGCCACGTCCTCCAACTTTTGAACGTGTGCTTTCTGTGCTACGATCTGCTCGTTAATTTTCTTTTTCTATGCGCATTCTCTCTGGCATTCAGCCATCTGGCACACTGCATCTTGGTAATTATTTTGGCTCTATTTTGCCAAACAAAAAGAGAATTGGCATGGGCGATAAAAGCCTGTACATGATTGTTGATTTACACGCACTCACCACAGTTCATGACCCTGTGCAACTTCGTTCTTTTTGCTCCGATGCCATTCTCGACCTTCTTGCGTGTGGGTTCGACGCCGATGATGTCATTCTCTTTTTTCAGTCGCATGTCAAAGAGCACGCAGAGCTTTCTTGGATTCTCTCAACCATTACACCGATGGGCTTACTCGAACGCGCGGTGAGTTACAAAGACAAAGTACAGAAGGGCATTTCCGCAAGTGTTGGCCTTTTTACGTACCCTGTGTTGATGGCAGCAGATATTCTTTTGTACGATGCAACGCTTGTTCCTGTTGGAAAAGATCAGAAACAACACGTGGAAATGGCGCGCGATATTGCCGTGAAATTTAACACACTCTACGGTGAAACGTTTGTTTTGCCAGAGCCTCTCATTCAAGAAGAAGTTGCTGTTGTTCCTGGCACCGATGGTCAGAAGATGAGCAAAAGTTATAATAATACCATCCCTCTTTTTGGTGATGAAGCTGCGATCAAAAAGGCCATTATGAGCATCAAGACCGATTCACTTGATGTCTCTGCCCCTAAAAATCCTGATACGTGTAGCGTCTACCAGATTCACAAATTGTTTTTGTCTTCCACAGAAGCAGAGGCTCTTGCAGAGAAGTACAAAGCAGGAGGTGTAGGCTATGGAGATGCAAAAAAGATGCTCTTCGAAACATATATGGATGCTTTCAGTGAGATGCGACAAAAGCGTGCATCACTTCAGCAGAACACATCTCTTCTTTCTGAGATTGCAGAACGTGGAGCAAAAAAAGCTCGTCTTGTTGCAGGGCAGACAATGGAAAGAGTGAGGAAGGCGGTGGGGTTGTAAGTATAGTACGTATTGAAAGTAAGGGAATTATTGCAGATAAAGATCTTATCTTTTTCATTACCTTCTCCTCAGCAGCAGGTCTCCGACCTGCGGTTCTTTATCGAGGGAGATTGTAGACGGTAGTGTTTTTCTACCCCCGGTTTTTTCACTTTTCCTTGCCTCTTTCTTTCTTTTTCACTACAATCTTTTCGTTCTTTTCAGTTGCGGGTGTCGTATAGTGGTTATTATGTCAGCCTTCCAAGCTGAAGATGACGGTTCGATTCCGTTCACCCGCTCCATCCTTCGTTCTTCTGTTGAAGAAAAAGACAGATTTAGCTCTTTGAGGTTATATTTTTACCTAATTTTGTTTAAATATGGCAGCATTCATGCTATTTGCAGTTATTGGTGTATTCTGGTTAATAAGAACAATATCAGAATCAATAAAAAAAGCTAATGATCATGCAAAAAAACAAGCCATAGCTATAAAGATACAAATAGATAAATACGGAGAAAGAAAGATAGACCGTTCACTTACTCTTTTTGAAAGAAACCAAGATATTATTTCTGAATTCAGTGTAAAAATTCGTTCCAGCTATCAAGGTCATTATTATGAAGATAATCTGATAAGAGATTGTTTGAATGAAATTTGTCTGGCCGAAGGATGTACTGAAATAGCCCCTAATCATCGATATTTATATCAATGGGATTTATCAGCTCCTCCTGCATGGAAAAGTCTTAGACAATCTATTGAAATTTATTTCAACGAAAAAAAACAGCAACTTATTCAGATCGATCAAATGATTTTATCTGCACAAAAGGAGGTTAATGAAGCAATTAGTTTACAAAAAGAGCCTCTTACCCTTCGTGATATTATATTCACTGAAGGTAGGCAGAATGATATCAACATCAATGTGCTGAAAACGATTCTAGAATCAAATAGTATAAGTTGGATTGATACTGAGCGTGATATTATTGATTTTGATAATCAATATTCAACTTTCAAAAAATTATCTTTTGCCTTAGAGCGTAACGAGGTACAAAATTTAAATCGAAAGATTGAATCTTATAATGAGCAACAAGAAAAGAATGCAGTTGTTAAGAGAGATAATGCAATATTCTTTAAAGAAATACTATCTCGCTATAAATTAGGGGAGGAAAAGGCAGTTGAAGACAGAGTGAATTTTATCATTAATGCTATTCACTGGTCAGTTGATTTGCCAAAATTATGGAAAGTGAAATTTGACTTAAAACAAAAAATATTGGTTGTAGAAATGAAATTACCAGATGTAGTCCATACTACATTTGTGAAAGACGTATTTTTAAAGAAAGGCATTACTACAAAACCTCTCAATCAAAGAGAAAAAAATGAGCACGTTCCAAGCATACAGCCTGCCATGATACTCAGAACTGCATATGAAATATTCAAAAATGATATTTATTCTATAATTTCTCTTCTGGTTATCAATGGTTGGGTTGAGTTTGACGACCCGGCTACCGGAAAGCGCAAGCGTACACATACAGCTTCTATTGCATTAAATCGAAATGATGTACTTCAAATGAATTTTGAGAAAATTGAACCATTAACAGCGTTTAAGGCCTTAAAAGGAAAGTCTGCTGGTAAGCTTATAGACAATATTCCTGTAGAACCCATTCTAAAATTTGATCAATATGATAGTAGGTATATTGAAACACGAGAAGTGTTAGATACAATGAATCCATCCACAAATATTGCTTGTATGGATTGGCAAGATTTTGAGAGTCTGATTGCTGAATTATTTCAAAAAGAATATGAAGAAGAAGGGGTTGAAGTTCATACTACACAAGCCAGTCGTGACAGAGGTGTCGATGTGATTATTACAGATCCAAATCCAATCCATGGCGGGAAGACAATTGTCCAAGCAAAACGATATACCAATACGGTTGATATCAGTGCGGTTAGAGAGCTATATGGAGTTATGGGCGATGAAGGTGCGGTAAGGGGTATTCTGATTACAACTAGTAATTATGGTCATGATGCATACAAATTTGCACAAAATAAACCAATAGTATTATTAACAGGGAATGATTTATTGGGACTTTTAAAGAAACATGGCTACACATTTCATATCGATATAAATCAGGCGAGAAAAATCAATAAAGCAAATGAGCAATCTCAAATGCGCAAATAATTCTTTTATTTCCTCACCCCCTCCCACGTCCTCTCCATCAATTCTCCTAAAAACTCACGATCTTCCCAGAGGTTTTCTTCGATGAGAAAGTGTGGTTTTGCCTTTGGATAGGGTGGTGCTTCAATGCAATCTTTCAGCAACAGTGCGCCTGCTTCTGTTTTTTTCACGTAGAGTTGATCATCACAAATGAGCGCAACGACTGTGTCGTTATAGTAGAGCGCATACTCTCCAAACATTTTTCGTACACGCACAGTTCCCTGCGAAGAGAGTTGATCGAGGAGAAACATCGCGGTGGATTCTTTCGTTGCCATGAGAAGAGTATAGCGTATTTTCTTCTCTTGTTTCCCTTTTTCTCTTCCTGTATAATAGGTACATATTTACGTACTTATTATGACTACTGTTACCTACTCCGATTTTCGCAAAAATCTTGCATTCTACCTCGATTCTTCCGATTCTAATGCAGAGGAGATTGTGATTACACGAGGAAAAGGACGTGCATCTGTCTTACTTCCATTGGATGGTTTTTTTGCGTTGCAAGAAACTGCATATCTTCTTTCCTCTCCAGCAAATAGAAAGCATCTTTTCAATTCGATTGCAGAGGCAAAGAAAGGAAAAACTCGTACCATGAATTTTTGATGTTTCACTTTTATGAGCATTGAATTTACAGAGTTGGCATATAAGGATTTTTTATACTGGGAAAAACAACATCATCGTTTTGTTGAAAGAATTAAAACACTCTGTCGCGCCATTCAAGAAAATCCATTTTCTGGCATAGGAAAGCCAGAAGCGCTTCTGTATGATTTGCAAGGATGTTGGTCTCGTCGCATCGATCGTACGCATCGTCTTGTGTATCAAGTAGAAGGAGATCGAGTGATTATTCTTTCCTGTCGTTACCATTATTAGTGTATGTCTCGCCCTCTTCTTATCTCCGTGAGTGACCGCATGCAGAAGTGTACCTATACGCTCACAGAACCTATGGGCAAGAATTTTGACCCTCGTTTTACGCCTGATCTTACACCAAAAGAGATGCTTGCACTTGGTGTTTTTGGAGGGAAGTACATGACCGATTGCACTGACGAATTTCCTGCCGATTGGTTTACCGATGCCAAATTATGTTCTGAAAAACACGATGCATCTCTCAATTACTTTGGAGTGAATGCGAGTCAGCCGCTCTCGGTTTGGAAGCAAAAAGGATGGATTCATCCCATGGACCCTCGAGGGTGGTTTCAGTGGTACTGTCGATATTTCATGGGGCGTCGAATGCCTGAAGAAGATGAAAGGCAAATTCGCAGGTGGCTTGCCATTCGTCGACACATCGCACAGATTCAAAAGTCTTGCGTAAAAGGAGATCTCCTCTGTCGCCCTCGCCAGCGTCAGGCTGTTCTTCACTGGGCGTACGATAGTCGAAAGATGTGATTTTCTTACATCCATTCTTTCATTTTTTCATCACTCACTTTTGCCCAAGGGTGACAGGAAAGAATCCTTTTTATGATCAAGAAAAGAGCAATGAATAACGATCGATCTTTCAGCACTATTTTTGCGTATTCTGAACAGGTCGGCGTGTGCTTGCAATAGCCATACGGATACAAAAATTTGAGCGGACCATGATCAAACGAAAGTGTGTGTTGATAGAGCGTGATCAGCCCCCTGAGAAGTGTTGCAGGAAGTGTGAAAAGCTTGCGCAGTGCTTTGCGGAGAGGGGGGATCATGGTGTACAATCTATTCCATTCTACCACTTTGGTTCTATGGGTTCACTCCAATTAACGCTTGGCGACGTTTTCCTTCTCCTTCAGCTCCTTGCTGTTCTTCTTGGCATTATTGTTCTCTATCAATTGGTGTTTGCCACTATGGCTCTTCGTCGCATCATGAAGCGCTACGATGCACTGTCACAAGATATTGAAGCGTTGCTTATCAAACCTGTGAGTGCTATCGACTCTATTATCGATTGGTTTCTTGCGGTGATGGATGGCATGCAATCATCAAAGAAAGAAGAGGAAAAGAAATTGAAGTAGCATACCCTCATTTTTGAAGAATCTGTCTGTCGATTTTCGCTATCGACAATTTTTCGGTTTTTCCTCTAGAATACACATACTATGCTTCGTCCCAATTCCTCCGATATTCTTTCGAGTTCTTCTGCTCCAGCGTCACTCAAGCGCATTACCAAGGCAACTTCTCATGGAGAGCGCCACTGGGTTTCTGCTTCTGATGGCGTTGTTCTTTCTGGTGATGAGCAGCATGCATACACACTTGCGCATCAACTTCTCATGCGCCTTTGCATTGATACTCCATTGTTTCACAAATCGGGGCACCCTGGTGGTCCGCTCTCTGCATTCACAGCGTGCTACGAGGTGATGCGCCGTCGCGATCCATCCATTGATGAACCTCTTCGCATGAGCCCAGGACATCTGTCATTGCTTGGCTTTCTGCTTCAGTGGCTCTTTGGGCGAAGTGGAGACTGCCCTCATCTTGCGTCTCCCACTGCTATTCATGCTGCGTTTCGTACACCAAATGGCCTACCTGGACACATTGAAGCGGGGATTGGAGACATTCCTTTTGGTACAGGTCCACTTGGAAAAGGTGTGTCCAATGCGCTTGGAGTGGCATTTGCGAAGAAGTATCTGAAGAAACAAGGCGTTGTTGATGTGTTGCTTGCCGATGGTGATAGTCAGGAAGGACAGGTAATGGAAGCCATGCGTCTTGCTCCTGCGCTTGGCATCGATAATCTTGTTGTTCATGGCGATTGGAACGATATGCAACTCTCTGGCATTCCTTCAAAAACAGTTGCCTGTGACTTTGCATCGATGGTTCAGGCAATGGGTTGGACTGTGATTGAAGTAGAGCAGGGGAATGATCCTGCTTCTGTTCGCAAGGCGAATGATCTTGCTGATAGCCTTCTTCATCAGGGTAAGCCTATCTTCATTTGTTACTATACAACGATGGGTTTTGGAGTGCCTTTAATGGAAGCAGGTTCCAATGCTCTTACGAAGAACTTCCATGGAGCTCCTCTTTCTTCCGATGAGGCGAAGGAGGCTTCAGAATCGATAAAACTTCCACTGTTGTCGAAATTAGAAACAGACTATTTTCCCTATCACGATGCCTATCGTCGTCGTTTTGAGGAGGCTCGTGCACTGCGCGCAAGTGCCGTTCTTCCCTTTGCGCTTCACGCGAATTATGAGAGAGCTCTTACAATAAAAGATGGCGCTGCACGAAAAGATTTTGGTGCCACTCATCTCAAATCTCTCATGTCTCATGATGAGCGTATTGTCGTTCTCCATGCAGACCTTGCGGATTCTGGTGGATTTGGAGTGGTTGAGAAGGCATTTCCTCATCGTGTGATCAATGTTGGTGTTGCTGAGGCGAATATGTACATGATGGCAGCTGGCATGAGACAAGGAGGGCTTCTTCCAGTCACATATACGTTTGCAGCGTTTGGCATGAATGAGGCACGTGCATCGGCTCGTCTCATCGACATTAACACAGGACATATTCCGCTTGGTGTTTTGCACGATTGCACCCACTCTGGTTTAAGCGTTGGGGAAGATGGTGAAACACATCAGGAGCGCAATTACACCAACATTCCTTTTGATCACACACAAGTGTGGGTGTGTGGCGATAGCAATCAGGCTGCGGCAATGGCAGAGCGTGCGCTTGAGATCATTGCACAGGGGACTGAGAGTGTGTACGTGTTTTCAAGTCGTTCCAATCACCCTCAGATTCTCAAAGAAGATGGCTCTCCGTTCTACGATGCATCGTATTGCTTCGATGGTCGTGCAAGTATCATTCGTGGGTTTGGAGATCTTCGTGATGAAGCGACAATTCTTGCGTATGGCGCCACTCTTCCTGCTGCTATGGAAGCTTCTGATCTTCTCAAAGAGGACGGACGTACTGTGCGCGTCCTGAATATGGCGTGCATTCGTCCGATGGATGCTTCCGCAGTCATCAAAGCGGCTCTCGAAACACAGCATTTGATCGTTGTGGAAGATCATAATACTGATGGAGGGCTTGCAACACAGGTTGCTGATCTTATTGCTGATTTGGCACTGCCGTGTACCCTTCGTCGTATGGGCGTTCGCCACTATTTCCCTTCTGCTCCTGCTGAAACACTCATGCTTCTTGCTGGTCTTGATGCCGAGAATATTGCAACCACAGTACAAGATCAATTTGCCTATCGTTTAGCGGGCGGAGAAGAGGCTCTTGTGGCATGTTTGTATGCTCTTTCCGATCGTTTACAACATACCAAATTTCTTGTTTCTGCTCAGGCGTATTGCCAGTCATTCCTTGCATCTCCTGATGCCATTGATGCACTGCGTCAATTGTGGAAAGCACGTACGTTTGACTCAGCACAACTTCCTGCGACAACAGAGCTTCTTGCTCGTTTTTCAGCACATCCAATTGATGAATCATTCTACAATTCGCTGACGGGCACACTTTGTTCCGATCAGCATGATGTTGGCATTGTGTAAGGCAACATTTTTTCCACTTACTCTTCTTTGACAAGCTTTCCTCCACTGATGACCAGTGGTTGCTTGTCGATGAATACGGTGATGTAGAAACGACGAATCATTTCTGTTGATGCATGCACAATTTCTGTAATGAGAGAAGAGAGCTTGCGAATCCTTTTATACATTTCTGCAATCATGTATGCAGATCCTTTCCCTTTCTGTGTTTTCATGCTTTGTACCTGCTTCTCGAGCGTGTTGATCTCCTTGTAGAGGTGACTGACTAACTCCTTTTGCATCATTGGAATGGGCGGAATGTTCTTTATTTTCTCATCGCGCTGTGATGTTTGTGATCCTGCTGTTCCTTGATCTCCTTGCGCTGTTCCGCCTCCTCCGCCCCCCATATCACCAGAGCTATCTTCTCGTACACGAGAGCTGATATTTCCCATTAAATCGATAATATCGACGACTTCTTTTAGTTTTTGAGGCTGAAAGACAACACCTTGTGTTACTTCTGAAGAAGCGCTGATACTTGATTGTGCACTTTCGATGGTGGATTTGAGTATTGCCATCTTTCCACTATTTTCTCTTATTTTACAGAAAAAGTCAAGGTCATCTTCAATTTTTACGCCTTCTTTTTTCTAGAATTTGCTATTCTTTTTCTATGTCCGATACCATTTTTCATAAAATCCTTCGCAAGGAAATTCCTGCAGATATTGTCTATGAAGACGAGAATGTGCTTGCATTTCGTGATATTCATCCGAAAGCACCGACACATCTTCTGTTCATTCCAAAGGTGTTTCTTGCGTCTATTGCAGAGATGGATGAACGCACTGCTCATCTTCCAGGCCTTCTTATTCAGACAGCACAGGAGTTTGCGCAGAAGCATTCCATCGATGGCTATCGATTGCAATTTAATGTGGGCGCATCTGGAGGACAGGAAGTGTTTTACCTCCATTTACACTTTCTTGCATCAGTCAAACTTTAAAAAACCACCCTGTTGCGGGTGGTTTTTCTGTTGAGGAGTGTCTTTTTGATTATTCCTCTTCTGACTCTTCATCAATCTCTTTTTTCTTACGAGTCTTTTTTGGTGCCTCTTCTTCACTTTCATCAGACTTTTTTTCCTTCTTGATGCGCTCCATTGTTGCTGCATCAATTGGAAGAAGTGCTTTCATAGAAAGACCAATGCGTCGTTCATCAATGTCGATATTGATGACTTGTGCTTCAATTTTTTGACCAATTTTTACTACTTCAGATGGATCGCTGATCTTCTCATGTGAGAGTTCTGTAAGATGAATGAGCCCTGTAATGTCTTTTTCAAGATTCACGAATGCACCGTAATCTGCAAAGCGTACAATCGCTCCAGATACCTTCTTTCCTACTGGGTAGCGTTCTGCAATTTCTTCCCATGGATCTTTTGCGAGTTGCTTCATGGAAAGAGAGAGTTTTTCACCATCTACGCCAATAATCTTTACCTTGACGCGATCGCCAACCTGAGCGTGTTCAGAAGGGTTTTTGACGTGTCCCCATGCAATTTCGGAGATGTGCACGAGTCCTTCAAGTCCGTCGAATGCAACGAAGAGACCAAATTTGACAATGCCACTCACCACACCATCTCGGACTTCGCCAACACCAAGGCCTTCGAGTGATTTTGCTCGCTCTTCTGCCATTGCCTCACGTTCTGACACCACAATTTTTCCTGCTTCTTCATCGATTGTAATGATTTTGACAGTGAAGTTCTGGCCAATGAATTTCTTGAGGCGATCGATAATTTCAGAGGAATCTGCATTATTGACGCGTGGATAGTTCGATGGAGCAAGTTGGCTGACTGGAAGGAATGTGCGAATGCCATCGATATTTGCAAGTAGTCCACCCTTGTTTGCTTCTTGTGGCACAAATTTCATTGTTTTATCGTCTGTAATCATCTTGCGGAAACGATCCCATGCCTTTTGCTGGCTTGCCATACGAAGGCTCAGTACAACCATTCCTTCATCGTTTTCCTCTTCGAGAACGAGGGATGCAACGGTGTCTCCGATGCTGATGTCTTTGAATGTATTGAGAGAATCGCGGAGCTCACGACCAGAGATGATGCCTGTTGCAACACCGGCAAGATCGACGAGCATTTTGTTCTTGCCTTTAAAAATAACGATGCCTTCGACAAGTTCGCCTGGCTTCGCACGAAATACAGCAGGAGAGTTTTTGATGAGTTCCTGCATCATGGATGATCCTTTTGTCATAAAAAAGGGGGCGCAAGGAGAAAGAATAAAGCCCTTTTCCCTGTCCTTGCACAAAGCAGAGTAAAAGAGTGCAAGCATGATACTCGCTTCTTTTCTTGCTGTCGAGCACTTTTTAGAACAAGATGGATGAGTCGGTGTTGAGTTCTTCTTGTGATTGCACCTTCTCTTTTTGTGATGTTCCTGGGTTGTAACTTTCGTAGAAGAGTGTAATTAACTCATTTGTCGTGAGTCTTTGTGTTGTCAGTCCAACGTTTTCAAGGCCCGATTCAATAAGCGTTACTCGATCGCGCAACATCTTTGAATAGGCTTTAAAATCGCGGTTGCGTTGCAGAGCTTTTGCGCGAGTGTCATCGACATTCATCCAATCAAAAAATCGCTGGAGTAGGCCACGTTTTGCTTTACTTGGAGCATCAATTGGCACAATGATATAGAATGTTTTCTGCATAATATCTGCAACATCCACAAGTTTTTCCATGAATTTTGCATAGTCGACTGTTTGTGTGCGCAGTAGCTCACTTTTTTGTGTCAGTGCTTTTCTTTCAAGGTCTTGAATGTACGGATCAATATTCAGTCTGTGTGATCGTACAATAATTTGTATTGGGAAGATGAGTGTATTCACAAAACCTTGATACCCTGCGATAATTCCTTGTTGCTCTATTTCGCTTTTTAAGTTGAAATTCATTGAATGTACTTTGAGAATTGCTCGCAAGCCTCCATTTTTGAGAACGAGGGTATCTTCACGCACTTCTGCAATTGGTAAATAGCGTTGTGTTGAAGAGGAGAATGGCTTTTTCTTCATGCGTACACTGTCTGTTGTTTTTTCAGGTGCCTCTGTTGTTTGGGGTGTTGTATCCATAGAGTGTTATGAGCGTGTGTGGTGGAGATGAATTCGTTCTTGGATGGTATCGATTGACCTTGCAGGCGTGTGTTCTTCATTGAGAAGTACCCGAGATTTTTGAACCGGCAGACTATTTCCATATGTCACTTCCTCTTCTGCAATGATGTCTTTCATTGTTGTGTGAATGGCATGTGTTTTTTCTGGTGTTTGACCGTCATTTCCTGAAAGATGATTGAGCTCTTCTTGTCTTTTTTGTAATTGTTCTGTGATGACTGCGAGTTTTTCTGCATCGAACATTGCTTTCTTCTGTGCAGCATCTATTTCTTGTGTTGACTGTCTTGTGATGAGGTTAATAGAAATACCTGCGTGTGGACTAAAATATCGTGTATTTGGCTTATTGATACTTTCAATGCCGATGAGAATGATGTTAAACAGAGAGAGATCATTGATCTTCACAAACGCAAATGCGGCTGCAATCAGTGCAGGAATCCAACAGAGTGCTTGGATTGTTTTATCGATGTATCCTGCTTGTGTGACGAGTGCAAAGATGACGTAGCTGATACCAGCGCCGATTCCCACAATGATCAGTTGTTTAAAGGTGACTGGCCCGATGATGGTGTCTTCCACGTAGACGTTCTGTGGAATTTTGACTGGTTCGATTGGCATAAATCTTCTTATTATAGCAGAAAGATGCGTTTCAAACAATCTCTTTTTACACCTTTTCTTTTGCAGTCAATCGACGTGGAGCCTTTTTTGGAGATGATATTTTCTCAGGATGCATGAGCACAAGTTCTGATTCACCCTTTCCGACGACATGAATTGTATCTCCTTTCTTAAACATGCCCTTGAGAATGCTTTCTGCAATTTCATCTTCAATCTTTTCTTGAATTACACGTCGCACAGGACGAGCTCCATACTCAGGATCGAACCCAAGTGTTCCAAGGATTTTGAGTGTTTTTTCGTCCGTTGTTAATCCAAAACCATGCTCTTTCATGCGCAGAGCAAGTTGGTCGATGTGGAGAGCAACAATCTTCTGAATGGATTCTTGAGAGAGTGCATTGAAGATGATGGTATGGTCGATGCGGTTTAAGAATTCTGGACGGAAATTTTCTTTCAATTCTTCAATGACTTCCTGCCTCTTTTCTTCATAGATTTGCTCTTCCTTTCTTGCATCTGCACCAAGCTTGAAGCCAATTTTTCCAGCTTCTTTTGTGAGCTTTTCCGCACCAATGTTACTTGTCATTACAATGATTGTATTCCGGAAATCGACACTATTTCCCTGACCATCCGTGAGCGTTCCATCTTCCATGATTTGCAACAAGATATTGAAGAATTCTGGATGTGCCTTTTCTACTTCATCGAACAGAATGACAGAATAGGGCTTGCGACGCACCATTTCTGTGAGCTGACCTCCTTCTTCGTAGCCGACGTATCCTGCTGTTGTTCCTACGAGTCGCGAGACGTTGTGACGTTCCATGAATTCGGACATGTCAATTTTGATGAGCGCATCTTCTCGTGCGAAAATTTCAGTGGCCAATTGTTTCACAAGTTCAGTCTTTCCTACACCTGTTGGCCCGAGGAAGAGGAATGAGCCAATTGGTCTCCTACTATCGGAAATACCAACACGGCTGCGGCGGATAGCGCGAGCAATTTTTTGAATGGCGTCATCTTGTCCGACGATGTTTTTCTTGAGGATCGATTCAAGAGAACGCAGTCTCTTCATTTCCGACTTCATGAGTCGTGTCACAGGAATGCCAGTCATGCGAGCGATGACGGCATTGATGTCATCTTCTGTAATATCAACTGGCGTGCGCTTGTCGCCATCTTCTTGTGCGAGTAATTTCTTTCGTTCTTCCATTAATTCATCCTCTTCTTTTCGGAGTGCTAATGCATGCTGATACTGTTGTGAGCGCACAGCTTCCTCTTTTTTTCGTTCGATGGCCTTGAGGCCTGTTTCAATTTCTGCGAGTCGAGGAGAGCGTGTATCGACTCTGAGAACGCTTTTTCCTGCAGATGCTTCATCGAGTACATCGATGGCTTTGTCTGGCAAAAATCGTTCTGTGATGTAGCGCTTGCTCAATTTGACCGCAGCTTCAATGGCTTCGTTAGTGATGTTCAATTTGTGGAATGTTTCAAATGATTCTTTCAGCCCTTGCAGAATGGTAATTGCATCCTCGGTGGATGGTTCCTCCACGAGAATGGCTTGGAAACGACGCTCAAGCGCACGGTCTTTTTCGATGGTCTGACGATATTCTTCCGTTGTTGTTGCGCCAATGACTTGAAGCGCTGCACGGCTGAGTGCTGGCTTTAAGATATTTGCCGCATCGAGAGAGCCTTCTGCTGATCCGGAGCCAACAACTGTGTGTAATTCATCAATAAAGAGAATGATCTCTCCTTTGCATTCAGTTGCTTCTTTGATGATGTCATCGAAGCGTTGTTCAAACTCACCGCGATACTTCGTTCCCGCAATGACTGAACCCATATTAATTTGCAAGACGCGCTTGCCTTGTAGACATGCTGGAACATTGCGCTCCACAATGCGTTGCGCAAGTCCTTCCACAATTGCTGTTTTTCCTACTCCCGACTCACCAATGAGCACAGGGTTATTCTTTGTCTTGCGATTGAGAATATGGACAACGCGCTCAATTTCTTTATCACGTCCAATGATGGGGTCCAATTTCTTCTCACGAGCTTTTTGTGTGATATCTTCTGAAAAATAGTCGAGGACTGGAGTTTTGCTTTTTCCATCCGCTTTCTTCTTTTTCAGTGCTTCGTTTTCCATTCCACCAGCTCCCATGCCTGCTAAAGCTCCTTGAAGGCCTGAGAAGAACGATTCAAGAGATGATTCTACATTTTTTCGCTGATCGCGGAAGGTGTTGATTTGTCCAAACATTTCTTCGATATGCACTTTCAGATCTTCAGGGTTGATTTGCATCGACTCTAACACGATGGTTGCAGAGCTTCTTCCAGACGAGAGGAGTGCGTAGAGCAAGTGCTCTGTGCCGATGTTTGCATGTCGAAATTTGTGCGCAATCAACACGCTTTGTTCAATGGTGTTATTGAGTGCAAGTGAGAGTCCATGTTTAATGTTTTCACCTTCTTCTGTTTGCATCGATTGTGCTTTGAGGACAATGCGTACATTTTCTTGTGTGACTCCAGCGCCTGTGAGAATTGAAAATCCTAATGACTTTGGAATACTCAGTAGTCCAAGGAGCAAGTGCTCTGTTCCGATGTATGGAGCTTTTGCATTCTTTGCTTCTTGCTCTGCAATTTGTAGGGCAAGCTTTGCGTTTGGAGTAAAGCGATCGAATGGATGCATACGAGAAGAGGGGAGGAAGATTATCACTCATATCATGAGAGTGACAGGATCATGATGTGATCATACAGTATACCATGGAAAGCACAAGAATGTGTTGAAAATGTTTTGCGAATTTCCTAATACGTGACAGAAAAATAGTTTGTCAAATACACTCGACATTCTCATGTGACTGCTTTTATCTTCTTTTCTGCATCAAATACACGTCTTGAATAAAGATGGTAAGAATGGCAGTGACTGGCACTGCAATGATAATGCCAATGACAGGATGAATAGTGTCGGGGAAGCTGATGCCAACGAGCATGCCAAACATGATGGAGATAGGGGAAAGTCCTACAGCATGTTTCATGATGAGCGGAACAAGGAGGTTGTTTTCGCACCATTGAATGAGGTAGTAAATGGATGCAACGACGAGCATCCAGAAAAATCCTTTTTGTGATAATGCAATAATGATCGCTGGGAATGCTGCAATGAGTGGGCCTGCGTAGGGGATAAATTCTGTGAATCCTGCAAGGAGGCTCAGAGTGACGGCATAAGGCATATCGAGCACAATGAGAGCGATGAAGACGAGTAGGCCAATTGATACACACAGAATGAGCTGTCCATTGAACCATTGTGTCATTTTTTCATAAATTGCATCTGCCTTTGCGTCAAAATAGCCACGATAGTCACTTGGTAGCATAGAACGGAGGAAGTCACGAATTTTCTCTCGTTCTAATTGAATGAAGAATGCGAAGACCAAAACAAGTGTAAAGTTGATGATAAAGTTGACAACTGATCCTGCAATTTGCACCGCAAAACCTACCCATGTTTGCGCGACAGTTGAGAGGTTTTGTCCAAATTGAAGCAAGACAGTACTACGATCTTTAATGCCCATGGATTCGAGCGTTGTCTGTGCGATCTGTGTGAGGGTGCGATTCATGTTTTCTGACAGCACAGAAATTTCAATTTTTGGATTGAGCAAGAATGCATCGAGACTATTGTTGATGTATCGCGCCATATCTTGAATTTGCGCTGCAACAATTGGAATGAGAGAGATCACGAGAAATCCTGCAACTGCTATAAATAAAATATAGAGAAGGAGAATGGCAATTGGTCGTGGAACCTTCCATTCTTCTAGCCATCGTACGCCATTGTCGATGATGATGGAGATGAAAAGCGAGAGAAAGAAGAGGAATAATTTATCGCGTAAGACGAATACAAGCCATGCAGTTACTCCAATTGCAAGAGTCATGAGTGCAATTTTGATAATGGTGATGGCCTGAATATCAAAGTAGACTACCTCTCTTTTTTCGCAGTCAACACAATCATTTTTTCTTTTTTTACTCTCATTTTTACGATTTTCTTCAATCGTTTTTTTTGCTTTTGCCCATAAGCTCTGCGCTTTTTCGCTGAGGATTTGCATGGACTGAAATGAGGACGGGATTTTTTTTGCCATACAGCTTATTGGGTGAGGGTAGAAACAATAGTGTTGATAATGAGATAGACAAGAAGAGAAATGCCAAGGCCCATCAATGCTGAACTGATGCCCTTTTTTGCACTGTCGGTACTTCCTCCTGGCGATACAGAGCTGATGATGTATTGAATGCCGTTGTACATCAAGAGAATGAGAGCAATGGATGCACCAAAGCCAATGAGGACATTTGTGAGCATGTTGACGTAGTCTGCAATGCAGCTAAATCCTTGTCCTGGTGCGCCAATTCCAGAGTCAAAAAATGCAAAACAACTCGGAGGGGGCGTGAGTGCAGTGACTGGCGTTTGTGCCATTGCCTGTGGAATATGCAGAATCTCCATGGATGGTTCATAGTATGCTCCTTTTTTCCTCTTCTCGTAAATCTCCTGCATCATTGATTTGGTTTTTGGCAAGCGATCGTTGCATTTTTTTCTGTTTTTACAGTACACTATGATGCTTTTCTATGTCATTTTCTTGGAATACCCTTCCTCGGCCTATTGTTGCTCTTGCCCCGATGGCAGGAGTGACCGATGCATCGTATCGGCAGATTATGAAAAAAATTGCTCCAAATGTTCTGCTCTATACAGAATTTTTAAGTAGCGATGCACTCTCTTTTGGCGCAGAGAAAACACTGAAAATGCTCGATTTTGACCCGATTATTGAACGCCCATTTATCGTCCAAATTTTTGGAGCCGATCCAAAGAAATTTTTAGATGCATGTCAAATTATTGAGCAAATGGGGGCAGATGGCATCGACATCAATATGGGTTGTCCTGCCGCAAAAATAGTTTCTTCGTGCTATGGATCGGCACTCATTCGTCGGCCCGATCTTGCGGCGGAAATTGTGCACGCTGCGACAAATGCAGTGTCCATTCCAATTAGCGTCAAAACACGTCTGGGTTGGGATACGCACGAAACACTCATTCCTTTCTGTCAGAAATTGGAGCAAGCAGGCGCAAAGGCATTTGCCATTCACGGTCGACGGTATCATGATAAATTCACCGGAAAAGCCAATTGGGAACCTATTTATGCATTAAAAAAGGCAGTGAATGTTCCTGTGTTAGGCAATGGGGATATTGCATCTGCACAGGACGCACTGGAGAAAATCGGCAATCTTGATGGCGTGATGGTTGGTCGTGGCACATTTGGGAATCCATGGGTTATGCAAGAAATTATTGATGCATTGAATAATCCATCGTCTGCACCGATTCCAGAATCGACGATCGATCCACTTTTGCGTTTTCGCTCACGTCTTCCATTCATTCTTGAGCATCTTGCGCTCTCTGTGCGCATGAAAGGTGAGAAGCGAGGCGTTCTTGAAATGCGTCGGCATTTTTCAAGTTACATCAAAGGATTTGATGGAGCAAAAGAGTATCGTATGCACATTCTTCAGATGGAAGAGTATCAGGATGTTGTGCAGGCACTGACATCTTTCTAGATAGAAAAATCCCCTCACAAGTCTGTGCAAGGGGATTCTTCTATACGGTTTTTGTGGATGGATTAGCCGAGTTGTACTTTGATACCAGGACCCATTGTTGGGTTCATGGAAACACTGATGATGTAGGTGTTCTTGATTGCTGCTGGTCGTGCATCTGTAATAGCTTGTAGAAGAGCTTTGAAGTTTTCTTTGAGTTTCTCTTCTCCAAAACTTACTTTTCCAAAAATGCTATGAATAATACCTTGCTTGTCGAGCTTAAATTCGATGCGACCCTTGATGAGCTCTTCAATAATCTTTCCTGGCTTATCGGACACTGTGCCAGATTTTGGGCTTGGCATGAGACCTTTTGGTCCGAGGATTTTTGCAAGACGTCCAAGATCTTTCATTACTTGTGGCATTGCGATGGACACATCGAAGTCGACTAACCCACCTTCTACTTGTTTAATAAGATCAGCATGGCCTGCGTAGACTGCGCCTGCCTTCTTTGCTTCGTCGATGAAATCGTCTGTGACGAATGCGGCAACGCGTACAGTTTTTCCTGTTCCATGAGGAAGTGCAACAGTTCCACGAACAAGTTGATCTGCCTGTGTCATATCTGCTGCAATGCGAATATGAGCTTCTGCAGAAGCATCGAAAGTTGTTGAATGCACTTTGAGGAGCAATGCAATCGCTTCATCGAGAGTGTAGATTTCTTGTGTGACGAGCGCTTTCTTTGCGCGGTATTTCTTACCTCCTTTGAGAGGAGCGTTTGGAGAGATGGCTTTTGCCATAGAGAAATGGGGGAACGTGGTAGAAAAGGGGTCCCCCGCACCTTTTGTTGTGTTATTGAGAATATAGAGAACATGAATGATGATCTTCCTTCTCTAGACATTACAAAAGGTGCGGGGTTCCACGAAGTGCGCGTATTGTGAACGAAAGCGCTCTTTTTTGCAATAGCTTCTGTAAGTACGTTTTTTTGCCGAAGTCCATGCTACTTCGATGAATAGCATGGACACCTGCCGTTTCCCTTCCCTAGAAGAGAAGGGGCAAGATAGACAGTATTGTACTTTTCACAGACTTCTTTTCAAGTGCTATACGATTTTTGCACGGTGATCAGCAGTGATTGAGAAGAAAGTTGGCAGCAAGAAGCTATGCCTTCTTTTTTGTGATTACTTTTTTCACAACTTTTTTTGCTTTGACAACGCTCTTTTCCAGAGACTCAAGCACAGTTTTTTCGCGAGTAGAATGCAAATGAGAGAGCTTTAAAGAAGCGTACAGTGCTACGATAATACTGACGAGGACAATAGCACCTGGCAACTGCCACTGATCGATGTTGCCTGTAAGAATTGCGCTAATGGTGAAGAAGAGAAATGCAGAAACAAAGGAGAGAGAAGCGATGGTGATGACCAGAGAAAGAGCGATTGATCGTGGGACAATAGCAGATGCGCGATTCACGCCGTGCACCACTTGAGATGCTGCGCTCATTAAGACAGCGCCGACTCCAAATAGAATACAAAGAATGCCGAATGTAGGAAGTGGAAGGAGCTCCTTTTTTAGTAAGCTTTCAATGAATTGTACGCTACTGACCACAACAAGAACGGTACCTGCTAACTTTAAGATGACACAACCAATGGCTTTTGCAACTTCTTCAGGATGTGACCCTTGGACATTGAGGCTAGGAATCATCATGACTGCGAAGGCAACAATGAGAATTGTAGGGACGATAAAAAGGACGGGGGTAGCGATGGGAAGGAAGAAGTGAAAAGGCATCATAGATTTGTATGATACGCGAAAGTGGTGAAATAATCGAAAAAGATCACTTGAAGGAAGTGATCTTTTTTTTAGAATACTATTTTGTAGAGTTTTCCTGACGTTTACGCAGCAAGATCGTATTGAATTGTAAGCCCCATGTTTTTTGCGGTTCCTTCCATCATCTTTGTTGCTGATTCTAGCTTGTCAGTATTGAGGTCAGACATTTTTACTTTGGCAATTTCTGCTAACTGACTCATCGTAATGGTGCCAATTTTTTCCTTGTTTGGCTTTCCAGATCCTTTTTCTTTCTTTACTGCTTGTAAAATTAAGAAAGCAGCTGGTGGTTGCTTTAAGATGAAGTCAAACGTTTTGTCCTCATAGACAGTGATCTCTGCTGGGATAACTTGCCCCATGCGATCTTTTGTTTTGTCATTGAACGCAACGCAGAATTGCTGGATGTTAATTCCAGCTTGACCGAGAACAGGTCCGAGTGGTGGTTGAGGCGTAGCCTGCCCTCCTTTTGCTTGAACCTTGATGATTTTTACAACTTTTTTAGCCATAGCCCGCATACTTTACTCACCTTGCTCAGAAGATGCAAGAGAAAATGCATGATCATGGTGATGATATTAATTTTTCAGAGATAGATGAGGTTTATCGTTGACGTAATACATCTATGAGTTCTTGGATTTCTTCTTTTTGTTCACTGCTCGTATGTATTTCATAGAGACGAGAGCGGATGCGTACAAGGGTGATGACATCTGTACTGATGGCAGGATCTGTAAATTGGAGTATGTCTGCGCCCAAAGCAACGTCATTTGCTACTTGTACTTCATCGGTTATGATGGTGACTTGCGCTGAAAAATTTTGCGCTAGTTGTTCTTTGAGCTTCATGAATGCTTCGCGTACAGATGGGTGTTCAATAGATGCAAGAAACGCAAGACGATGTTGCTCCTGAAGAAGAACAGCGGAGGTCACTGTTGATCCGCTGAGCATTGTTTGAAGAAGTGATTTTTCACTATTGTATGTCATTGTACTGCGCATTTTCTGTGCAATTTCCTCTAGTGTTTTTTCTGTTTTTTTCTGTATTTTCTTGCCTTTTTTTACAATATTTTTTGATGATGCACTGGATGATACTCCTTCATTTGTTGTGACGTTTTGTTCTGTGACTTGATCGTTTATACTTGGTTTGTATTGTTCTTTGAAGAAATAATCTGCTCCGGCAAGAAGAATACATACACTCATGAGTGCGCCAGTGATCTGTTGTTTTTGCGTCACTTCTTCTAGTCTATCATGCTCTTATTTCTGCACAAGTGCTGCGCGAAACGCAAACGCTTTTTTCATCTGCTTTGCATTGTGACATTCGGCACGTGCACGAGTATGAAGCTTGCTACACTCGTTAGCGCCTTTTTGATGACGGGTAATGAGACGGATTTTTTGTGTATCGGTTAAAGGCGTTCCTTTTACTGCGTACGGTGCAATGGTGATTGCTGTATTTCCTTTCTTTTCTTTCATTGATTGTGTTTTTCGCGCATGGAGATTTACTTTTCTGCGGATGGTCATGGCAGTACTGTCGGTTTGTACAATGCTGCGCACAGCATCACTTTCAATGAATAACTCTGGAATATTGGCTGATCGATGTAAAAATTGTGACTGTGTTAAGACTTCTGTCACACTTCGTGCGTAGGCATTGCCACTGATTGCAATGGTGCTTGTGATGATTGCAAGCGCAAATCGACGGATGATTTTTTTGTAGTGCATGTGTATTTGGTGAAAAGGTATCTCACCAGTATAGCAGAATGATCATTTTAATGCAACTATTCTTGGATGAGTGCAGTAATGAGTGTATTGATGATGTTTTGAAAAATTGTCATTGCTGAAGGTTTGGGCAATGGACAAAGCTCTTCATCATCATCATAATGTTGTATTTCATTTTGACCAAGAGCGCTTGTTGCTATACCTCTTTCTATTTCACGATATGCAATGGTTGTATATTGAAATTCATCATCATTTCTTTCTAGGATAGATATAATTTTTTCAGGATTCAATAATCCTGTTAATTCGTTTGTTTCACAATATTCTATTGCCCAACGAATTTCTGAACAAATGACTCCTATTGCAATTCTTGCTTGCCTAATTGTTTCAGTATCACTCTTCCCCCAAATTTCTGCTAAATCATTATCGGATATTGTTACACAATGTGGTAAATCGAAGCATTTTACATGTTGATGGCTCATATTTTTTATTATATGACATATATCCATTATTTGTCAATTTTGTCTTTCTGTGAGAAATCGGAGATACTGTGTGCATAGCAATCAAACGATCGCAGAAACGGCCTGAGCGCGAAGAAGACACGACGGAAGTGGTGAGCATTCCGGCAGATCTTGATGTGTTGGACGTGAACCTGCGACCATCCACACTGGTGGATTACGTTGGACAGTCGGATATTAAGCATCATCTTCTTGTGTATATTGAAGCGTCGAAGAAGCGCATAGAGCCACTTGGACACACGCTTCTCCATGGTCCTCCTGGGCTTGGAAAAACGACTCTTGCGCATATTCTCGCGAAAGAAATGAATGCACAATTGAAATTGACGTCTGGACCAGCGATTGAAAAACCGGGTGACATTGCATCGCTGCTGACTAATTTACAAGCAGGGGACATCCTCTTTATTGACGAAATTCATCGCATGCGACCTGCGATTGAAGAGGTGCTGTATAGCGCAATGGAAGATTATGTGCTTGATCTTGTGATTGGAAAGGGCCCGTCTGCTCGGTCGATGCGCATTGATTTACAGCCATTTACATTGATCGGTGCAACGACGAAAGCAGGTGCGGTGAGCCTTCCATTACGTGATCGATTCATTCATCATTTTAAATTGTCATTCTATTCTCCTGAGGAGCTACAGCAAATTGTTCTTCGTACTGCAGGCATTTTAGGAGTGATGATGGATAGAGATGCTGCTCTCTCCATTGCTCATGCGAGCAGATCTACTCCACGCATTGCGAACCGACTCGTGCGTTCCATTCGCGATTTTGCACAAGTGCATAGCGAAGCATCGGTGACAAATGAGCGTGTGCGAACGACACTTTCGTCTCTTGGTATTGATGAAAATGGACTCGATCGTACCGATCGACTCATTCTTTCGACAATTATTGATACGTTTAGTGGAGGCCCTGTTGGACTTGGCGCTATTGCGGCGAGCCTTTCTGATGAGGAGGAGACCATTGAAGATGTATACGAGCCGTACTTGATGCAACAAGGATACATTCAACGAACGCCAAAGGGGAGGTGTGTGACGGAGAAAGCTCGTCAGGTGCTAGGTTATAGGTGCTAGGTTATAGGGGCTCTGTTGTACAATTTCTTTTTTCTATCACCTATCACCTAAAACCTATCACCTCACTCTATGCTTCCTTCTACTCTTGGTCTTCTCATCGGTGGCGTTGTTCCTGCGGTGATTTTCGGACTTGTGAATGTGGTGGTGCGTCTTGGCGCACAAGATGGTATTAGCGCTGGGAAGTACATGATGTTCACGGGTTTTGGTGTGATGCTTGCTGGCTTTACTCTCACTTTTTTGCAGTCATCATCATTTGCGATGATGCCAAAAACCATGCTCCTTGCTGTTTTGTACGGCTTTCTGTGGGGCATTGCATCGGGATGTATTGTGTATGCACTCACTATGTACCATCCGCTCATGAGTAAACTTGTGCCCATCTTCAATATGAACACACTCGTTGCCGTGACTCTCACGCTCATTATCTTTGCAGAATGGCAACAAGTACATCTTATCAAATTGATCATTGGCGTTCTGTTTGTTGTGCTTGGTGGAACGCTGGTGGGGTTGGCGTAGGGGGATTATTCAATGGATGCTATTCGCTCATTTTCAGCCATCAAATCATCAATCTCTTGTAGAATTCCTTGTCTAAATTGATCTTCTGAAAATTTCTGTGCATGAGAGCGTGCTATCTCTTTTGAATATATTTTTTGATCAAATTTTTTGATGACTTCTTCCAGAGATTCACTCGTTGGTTTATCGAAAAATTCTCCTGTTTCGTGTTCCTTGATGGTTTCAAGGGCTCCGCCACTTCGGTAGGCGAGTACTGGCGTGCCACATGCCATGGATTCGATTGGCACAAGGCCAAAGTCTTCATCTCCACAAAAGAGTGTTGCTTCTGCGTTGTTATAGAGTTCTTTGAGTTCATCATCATTCTTGTACCCTACAAATTGGATGGTTGGCCCTGCGAGAGACTGAAGTCTTTTTTGGTCGGGTCCTTCTCCTACAATAAGAAGATTTTTCTGAAGTGTGTTACACGCTTCAATGGCAAGATCGATGCGTTTGTAGCGGACGAGGGAGGACGCTATTAGGTAATAGGTGTTAGGTTTTAGGTTATAAGGAGTGATAATTGACTTTTGATAATTGACTTTTGACATACTGTCCTCAAGCCAGAAATTGCTGATGGGGGGAGTGAGGACGGTGCTTTGCCTGCGCCAGTAGAGATCGATTCTTCTTTGCACAATAGATGACGCTGCGAGGAGCTTGTCGGGGCGGTACGAGGCTTCTGCATCCCAGATTCTTAGTGTATAAAAAATGTGTTCAAGATACCATTTCTTGAAATATCCAAACCACGATTTCTGCGCTTGAAGGGTGACATCGTGTGTTCTGTCCCAGAGGTACCGAGCAGGGGAGTGAACGTAGCAGAGGTGCTTTGGCTTTCCGTTTGTGATGATGCCGTGAGCGAAGGCAGAGGAACTTGAGATGACGAGGTCAAACTCTGAGAAGTCGAAGGCTTCGATGGCGCGGGGAAAGCGTGAGAGGTAGAGGTGGTGGTTGATGGAGTGGGTAGTAGCTAGTTGGTAGTTGGTAGTAAAAGATTGTTGAAGGCTACTAGTGTGAATTCGTTCTTTTGGAAACCAGTCTCCAAGTTTTTGTTCGTCGTAGAGCAGGGTGTAGATCGGTGCATCGGGGAACATGTCCGCGAGAATTTTGAAGACTTTTTCAGCACCGCCGCGCATGGTGAGGAGTTCGTGGACGA
>CAZKOO010000005.1:0-59984 GCA_964554435.1 uncultured Candidatus Peribacteria bacterium | reverse complement strand
ATCGAATGAAACAAGTGAGTCCAGAATCTTTGAATGAGGAGTTGAATCAATTGAAGCAGCAGAATATTTTTGATGCTTTTAAAATGCGCGATCTTGGGAAAATGCCAATAACCCCAGAAAGCATTGCGCAGAGAATGAATGAGAAAGAAGGGAAAAAAGTAGCGGAGAAAAAAGAAGCAGAAAGCGGAGAGAAATCCATTTTTACCATTGAAGAATTGAAGAAGCAGAGAGTGGTTGAGAAAAAAGGCGATATGTATGTGAAGGATGCAAAAGGATATCGCTTTGTGCGAGTGGTGAATAACTCCATTCTCTGTACCGAAGAAAATGATGTCATTATTACCTCAGATGATCCTGAAAAAATTCCACATGGAACCTATGCCATTTTTGGACCAACTGAAACACCAAACAGAAATGAGCCAAGCACATTAGGGAAATTTTCATTCCGCAATGCCTATTCAGATGAAGAAAGAAGTGTGCGTGAAGCAACGCTCAATTATCGATTGAAGCAAGGAATATTAAGATTGGAAGCAGCAGGCGCGAAGAAAATTTCTCAATATTGCTATTCAGTGAATAAGGATATTCAAGGAACAGTTATTTATTACTTTGATCGATCTCGAATGGAATGGAATATCACAAGTTTTGACTCTGATAGTAACCTCACATTCGAACAATACGGTGCATCATACAATGAGCTTCCAAAAGGCATAGATCCTGCAACGGTATTTTCAAAAGAGCATGTAGAAACTGCACGTGCAATGCAAGACATTAATCAACAAAAACCAGCGACTCCAAAGAAGGCACCAGCACCATCACCCTCAAATCCTCCCATTACACAGCCACCACCCGTTATTTCTGCATGAAAAATTTGAGTTTGACTCTAAAAAATGATATAATGATCCGATATATCAAATACCCAACCTTTCTATGGATCTTCAGACATTTGCCACAGAACTCTCGAATTATTTGAACCTTCGTGCATTTTGTATCAAAGCACACGATAAGCATGCAGAATCTCAAGTAAAAACAAAAGAACAACAAGAGATTGATGTTCTTCGCGCTTCACTTCTTTCCAAATAACAATATGTCACTCAATACACATAATTATACTGAAGTGCAAGAAGGTCTCAATAGTGGGTCCCAACTTGATACTGTCCAAAGACAACTACAGCAAGCTCCAGAGTTAGGAAAATTTAATGTTTCAACTCCAGAAGGACGGAATGCAGCATCCGGTGCAATACATCGAAATAGCGTGACAATGATTGCAGAGTTGCCACAAGGGACAGAAATTCCCAATGATATTGCAAGGGCACAAGTAGAACAAACCTTAGCAAGAGTTCAAAGTACATTACTACAAATGGATCGTGCAATTGATAGATTGAGTGATGCTGGTCGTACTCATCAAATTCAGGAAATACAAGATGGCATTCCAGTATGGAGAGAAATTCGTTCCCATAGAATTGCAAAGCAAGAATCAGAATTACTAGCGCAACTCAACCGTGATATTGACTATCTTGACGCACTGCTTTCAAAAAGTGCAGTTAGTCAAAATATTGATGTAAAAAATCTACGTGACAAAGTAAGTGAAATAAAACGTTCAGATGGATTTCTTCGAGTATTGGGCTCAATTTTTCCTAGTGTTCGATCAACGCATCGCGATCTCACACACTATCAATTAGACGATGTACGCTCGGCTATTGATAGCCTATCTCGTCATGTTGATGCTATGAAAAGTATACGATCAATGCCTGCATAATAGAGACCTCTTTCTACTGAAAGAAAAATCGCGGTTAGATATCGGTTAACCCTCGATTATTCGGCGGTGAAACAAACCTATCCTGCCATTTTTTTGTCAAAATAGCCTTTCTTTCCTCTTCCAAAGCCACGCATGACTGCACCAGCAGTTTTTACTGTTGTTCTTACAATTTTACCGATAGCGTATCCTGTTGCAGTGAGTCCAAATTCTGCAATATTCAATCCTTGTTTTAATGCAAATTCTCCAACATCAAGCCCTAAATCGACTGTTCCACCAATTGCTCTGAATACTTTTTCTCGAGTCCGAACTTGGTTTGCTTGAACAGCAGAATCTTCGTCTACTATTTCTGGTGCGCTATCAGTAGGCTCATGTGTTTGTTTTTGTTTTTCCATCCCCCCATTTTACCACATTTCACACTTTTTTCCAAGAAAATACTTGACGAGGGGGTGTTCTCCTCTGTAAAGTGCCTTGGCTTTCCAGTTCTTTTGGATCGCTCCGTACGTTTCTATCTGCCTCTAGGACACAAAAAAAGACAAGCAGATGAGAAGAAACCTCTGACGGATTTCTCTCGCTCTCAATTCTATGGCTCTCGGCGTTATCGCTCGCAAAGTCGGCATGTCTCGAACATTTCTCCCAAGTGGAGAGGCAGTTGCTGTGACCTACCTCAAAGTAGAAGACAACACTGTTGTACGCACAAAGACACAGGAAAAAGATGGATACACAGCCATCGTTCTTGGTATTGGTGAACACATTCAAAAAACACGTAAAGGTGCAGAACACAAGAAATATAAGGTACAGAAAGAATTTGCCATCGATTCTCTTCAAGATTTTTCCATTGGTACAAAAGTGACAGTGGAAGCAATTCCAGCAGACAGCAAAGTGACGATTACAGGAACAAGCAAAGGAAAGGGTTTTGCAGGTGTCATGAAGCGTTGGGGTTTTGCCGGAGGTCCTGCAAGTCATGGTTCACACTTCATTCGTGAGCCTGGTTCCGTTGGTATGCGTACCATGCCAGGTCGTATTCTCAAAGGAAAAAAACTCCCAGGTCACATGGGTTCTGCTACTATTACCATCAAAGGTCGTCCAGTGGTTATTTCTGACACCGCAGAAAAACTGATCGCCATCAAAGGCGCAGTTCCTGGTGCAAATGGTCAATGTCTTTTTGTGACACTTGAATCTCCTTCTTCAAAGTAATTCTTTTTTTTCCATGCAAATCTCTGTCTACACAGCAAAGGGTACAAAGAGTGGCTCACTCGAGCTTCCAGCAGGCCTCTTTGAAGCCACTATCAACAAAGGGTTGATGCACCTCGCTCTTGTTCGTCAACAGAGCAATCGTCGCATTGCCATCGCACACGTGAAGCATCGTGGGGAAGTTGTTGGTTCTACAAAAAAGATCTACAAGCAGAAGCACACAGGTCAAGCACGTCGTGGACCTATTCGTTCTCCACTCATGAAAGGAGGAGGAAAAGCATTTGGACCACGCAATGATGCAAACTTTACAAAAGATATGCCGAAGAAAATGCGTCGTGCAGCTCTTTTCTCCTGTTTGTCATTCCGTGCACAGCAAGAAGGTGTTCTTCTCGGGTTGGAGAACTATCCAGATGAAGTAAAGACAAAGACATTTATCTCTCTTTTTGAGAAGCTTCCAGTCACACATGGTCGCAAAATCATCTTCGTTGTTCCTGAGAAGCATCGTGCATTTGAACTCTCTGCACGCAATGTGCCAGGAGTAAAAGTTCTTTCTGTACAGTATTTGAACCCAGAAGATCTACTTGGCGCAACAAACATCGTCTTCTTTACTGACGCAGTCAAAAAGGCAGAAGAGATTTTCTTGGCTCCAGTGACACATGGTCAACTCACAGCACTTCCTTCTCTTCCTACTGAAGAGGTACAACCAGAAGAGAAGAAGCCAGCGAAGAAGGCAGCAGCAAAAAAGCCAACAACAAAGAAAACATCCACTTCCTCAAAAGCATAAATCTTTCTTATTCCCATGCATCTTTCTACCATCATCTTAGGCCCAGTTGTTACTGAAAAAGCTGAAGCAGCAAAGACACGAAATGTGTACACATTGTCCGTTCGTCTCAATGCGACAAAAATCGATCTTCAGAATGCTCTTCGACAATATTTTGATGTACAAGTAGAGAGCATTCGCGTTCTTCGTACAACTCCAAAAGTACGCGTAGTAGGTCAAGGAAAGTCCATTGAAAAGCGTCATCGTTCAAAGCATATGATGGTTACTCTCATGAAAGAGAGTAAGCCTCTTGATCTTAGCCAATTCCGCGTTCTCTAATCACTTTTTTTCTCTCTCATGCCAGTCATTCAGCAGAAACCAACGACAAGCGCACGACGTCAGATGACGATCGCAGATTTCTCTGGTCTTACAAAGAAGCGCCCAGAAAAGTCATTGACATCAGGAAAAAAGCGTATTTCAGGACGTAACAACCTTGGTCGTGTGACTGTACGTCACCGTGGAGGAGGGCATAAGCGCCTCCTTCGTGATATCGATTTCAAGCAAACAGCAAAGATGGGTATTGTCGCAAAGATTGCATCCATTGAATACGATCCAAATCGTTCTGCATACATTGCCCTCGCACACTACATCGATGGAGACAAGCGTTATATGCTTGCGCCAGAAGGGTTAAAAGAAGGTGATGAAGTTGTCTGCGCAGAGCGCACAAAGGTAAAACTTGGAAATCGTATGTGTCTTGAGCACATCCCAGTAGGATATCGCATTTTCAACATCGAGCTTTCTATTGGTCGCGGCGGACAAATTGTTCGTTCTGCAGGCACAAGCGCAGTCTTGGTTGGTCTTGATGGAAACTATGCTATTATCGAACTTCCAAGTGGTGAAATGCGTCGCGTCCGCAAGGAGTGCTATGCATCCATTGGTACAGTCAGCAACGTTGACCATCATCTCATTACAATTGGAAAAGCAGGTCGTAATCGTTGGCTCGGATGGCGTCCAACTGTTCTTGGTAAGTCCATGAACGCTGTCGATCACCCACACGGAGGTGGTGAAGGACACTCTCCAATTGGACTCAAGTACCCAAAAACTCCATGGGGAAAGCATGCGATTGGTGTGAAGACACGTCGGTCAAAGAAGCAAAGTAGCTCACTCATTATTCGCAATCGCAAGAAGAAGAAATAATCTTTCCTTCCACTGTTTTACTCTTTTATTTTATGACTCGTTCACTCAAAAAAGGCCCTTACCTTGACCCAAAGCTTCTCAAAAAAGTGATGAAAATGATTGATAATCAAGAGAAGAAGATCATCAAGACATGGTCCAGAGGTTGTGACATTCCACCAGAATTCGTTGGCTTCACCTTCGCAGTTCATAACGGAAAAGAATTTCCACCTGTGTACGTCACAGAACAAATGGTTGGTCACAAACTCGGTGAATTTTCCTTCACAACGAAGTTCAAGGGACACGGAGGAAAAATGGCTGCGAAACCTGTTGCCGCAAAAGGAAAATAATATTCTTTTAGACTCTCATTATGCACGCTTCTCTCAACTCCACTCGGCTCGCACCTAAAAAGGCCAATCTTATGGCTCAAATGGTTCGTGGTCTTGCAGTTCCAACTGCAATCGAACTACTTCGTAAGACGCACAAAAAGAGCGCTCGTCTCTTCGAGGGAGTCATTCTCTCTGCAGCAGCAAATGCATCACACAACTATAAGCAAGATGCTCAGATGATGATTCTCAAGGAAGTCGTTGTCAATCAGGGAACAAGCCTTCGTCGTGGTGTGCCAATGGCACGTGGTCGTGTTCGTCCTATTCGCAAATTCATGTCTCACATTTCTATTACACTTGGTTTTGCAGAACAGAAAAAGGCAGCAAAAACAGTGAAGACAGATGAACAGAAAACAACAGCTGCACCAAAGAAATCCGCAACAAAGAAAACAGTAACGAAAAAAACTTCTTCTACTCCTTCTTCCACTCTTCAATAATGGGACAGAAAGTTAACCCCAACGGCTTCCGCCTCGGCATTACTCACTCTTGGCCAAGTTCATGGTTCGGAGAAAAGGATAAATATCGTGAGATGTTCCTTTCCGATGTACGCATCCGTCGATTTTTGCAGAAAAAATTTAAGGATGCGGGCATCAGCTTGATCGAAATCGATCGATCAAAGAAGATCTCTGTCCTCATTCACACAAGCAAGCCAGGTGTGATCATTGGAAAGCAAGGTGCTGCCATTGAAGATCTTCGTAAGCTTTTGCAGGATACATTTGGAGGTTCTTTTGAAATTAATGTTCACGAAATTCGCAACCCTGATGCCGATGCATTCTGTGTTGCAGAAAGTATTCAAGGACAGATTCAGCGTCGCATGCCGTATCGCCGCGCATGCAAAATGGCTCTTGAGAAAGCTCTACAATCTGGTGCAATCGGAATTAAGGTGAGCATTTCAGGTCGTCTCAACGGAGCAGAAATTGCTCGTTCAGAAATTTTCCGTGATGGAAACGTTCCACTACAAACACTTCGTGCAAATATTCAATTTGCGACAAAGCACGCAGTGACAACCTATGGAACAATTGGTATTCGTGTTTGGATTTATAAGGGAATGGTCTTCAAGAAGATGAAAGAGGCCACTTCTGCATCCATGCCTTCTCTCTCTGCATAATTTTTCTTTTCTTTTCCCATGCTTCAGCCTGCACGTACAAAATATCGAAAGATGCACCGTGGTCGTGATCAATTTCACGGCAAAGCGACTCGTGGTGCAACACTTGCTCACGGAAAATTTGGCTTAAAGGCCATCAGCGGTGGTGAAATTACAGCTCGTCAACTTGAAGCAGCTCGTCGTGCCCTCACACATGAACTTTCCCGAGCAGGAAAGATGTGGATTCGCATCTTCCCTCAGAAGGCAATTACAAAGAAGTCTCCAGAGGTACCGATGGGATCAGGAAAAGGATCAGTAGAGTTATATGTAGCAGTCGTCAAGCGCGGCACAATGATCTTCGAACTCGATGGAGTACCAGAAAATCTTGCTCGTGAAGCATGTCGTCTCGCTTCTCACAAGCTCTCTGTGACAACAAAGTTTATTACTTCTCAGACTACCCTCTTGGCATAACTCTCTCTTTTATGACAACTCTTCATTCCACTACAGACCTTCAACGCATGACTCTTTCTGAACTGAAGAAGGAAGTGAATGCTTTGCGATCGGAGGCAGCACGATTGCGCCTTGCAATTGAAATGCAAGGAGAGAAAAATCATGCACAGTATCGTACAATGCGTCGTTCTATTGCACGCATGCTCACTGTTGTGACAATGAAGGAGAAGGCAGGCGAAGGTGTACAAGAGAAAAATTCCACAGTTTCTTCAGGAAAGACTTCACAAAAGAAGAAAAAACCTGTACAAGATCTCAGCGCATAATGTTTCTTTCAATTTCTTACTTTATTTTTTCTACTCCATGCGAACAAAAAACGGTATTGTGACATCGGCAAGTATGCAGAATACAGTGACAGTTGCTGTCCATCGCTCTGTCATGCACCCTCTCTACGAGAAGCGTTTCCGTACAACAAAGAAGTTTCTTGCAGACACAAACAATCTCACACTCAATGTTGGAGATGAAGTGACTATTACAGAGTGTCGTCCACTCAGTAAGCGTAAGAATTTTAAAGTGACAAACATTCTCAAGAAAGCAGCAATTCTTTCCTCATTATCAGATACTCAAAGCGCAAAATCAGCATAACAATTTTTGATTCTTTTTTACCTTCCAATGATCCAGCAACAGTCCATCCTCAACGTCGCAGATAACACAGGTGCAAAGCAAGCTATGTGCATTAAAGTGCTCGGCGGTAGCAAGCGTCGCTATGCACACATTGGCGACATCATCGTTGTTGCTATTAAAGACGCAGCACCTCGTGGAACAGTAAAGAATCATGCTGTTGAGCGCGCTGTCATTGTTCGTACAGTAAAGGCACACAAGCGTAAAGATGGAAGCAGCATTCGTTTCGATGACAATGCATGTGTGATTATCGATGCAAACAAAGAGCCAAAGGGAACACGCGTATTTGGACCAGTGGCTCGTGAAATTCGTAGCGCAGGCTATCAAAAGATTATTTCCCAAGCACCAGAAGTATTGTAATTTCTTTCTTTTTCTATGAAACTCTCTCAAGGCGACACAGTCGCAATTATCGCAGGCAAAGATAAGGGCAAGCAAGGAACAGTGATTCGTGTCCTCAAGGACGATAATCGTGTCATTGTTTCTGGTGTTAATCTTGTCACAAAGCATATCAAGAAAACTCCTCAAGCAGCAGGAAAGATTGTACGTTTTGAACACTCTCTTGACGCAAGTAATGTTGCAGTTCTCGATCCAAAGACAAAGAAGCCAACACGTGTTGGTTACAAACTTGATGACAAGGGTCATAAGGTGCGTATTGCCAAAAAGAGCGGTGTTGTTCTTGAGAAAGTAAAGCTTTCAAAGGATGCATTAAAGACAACAGAAGGAAAGAAATCAGGCGAAGCAGTATGGAAGAAAGATGCTCAGTCTTCTATTGCAGAGCCAGATAATCATACAACAGCTCCTACGCCACATGCAGTAGGCACAAAAATTACTCATACTCGATCTGCTGGTCGCGGTTCTTAATTTTCTCTCTCCATGAACACATTCATCTCTCTCCAAGAACGGCTTCAAAAGACCATCCCTGATGCGCTTCAAAAAGAGCTTTCTATCAAGAACGTCCACGCTCTTCCTCGTCTCACAAAAGTTATTGTGAACGTTGGATTGAGCCAAAGAAAGTATTCAAGCAAAGAAATGCATCAATTTATTGCAGAGTCTTTGATGACCATTACAGGTCAAAAGCCATCTCCTCGCAAATCTCGCTTATCCATCAGTAACTTCAACATTCGTGAAAATATGGTTGTTGGAATGTGTGTCACTCTGCGTGGAAAGAAGATGTACAACTTCCTCGATCGATTGATTGCGTATGTACTCCCTCGTATTCGCGATTTCCGCGGACTCCCAACAAAACTTGATGGTCGTGGCAATTACGCTATTGGTATTGTTGATCAGTCTATTTTTCCAGAATTGCCTGCACCAGATGCAAACAAGATTTTTGGTCTTCAGATTCAAATTACAACAAATGCAGGAACAGATGAACGCGGCCTTGCTCTCTTAAAGCAGATCGGCATTCCATTCCGTCGTCCTGCTCCTCAGAAAAAATCTTCCTAATTCTTTCACTTTTTCCCTTTTTTATTTTCCATGGCACGTACCGCACTTATCCTCAGCTGCAAGAAGAAGCAAGAAGGCCTTGCAAAGGCTCGTGCTCTTGGCAAAAAGCCAGTGTTCCCAACACGAACCTACCATCGTTGTTCACTCTGTGATCGAAAAGGTGGATTTATGCGATTCTTTGGCATTTGCCGGATTTGTTTCCGCGAACTTGCAATTAATGGCGAAATTCCTGGCGTTAAAAAATCTTCTTGGTAAACTATTTCTCTCCTCTCTCACATGTCTTTCACTGATCCTATCGGCGATTTCCTCACTCGGATGCGTAATGCGCAACACGGTCGCCACACAACATGTCGCGCTCCATGGTCTCGCATGAAGGAGCAAATTGCTTCTCTTCTACAGAAAAATGGATACCTTGCAAAGGTTTCCGTTGAAGGTGAGGGGATTCATCGTGAAGTTGTTGTGGAGTTTATGAAAGATCGTCCTGCTCTTACTCTCAAGCGTTTGTCAAAGCCAGGAGGACGAAAATACGTTCAATCTTCTGAGATCCGTACTCTTCTCCACGGATCTGCTCTTGCCATTATTTCCACTAGCCAAGGTCTTCTGACTGATTCAGAGGCACGAAAGCAGAACGTTGGCGGTGAAATTCTCTGTACTATCTCCTAATTCTCTCCCATGTCTCGTATTGGTGCTAAACCAGTGGCTCTCCCTCAAGGTGTAACTCTCGAAGTTGCACAGGGAACCGTTTCTATCAAAGGACCGAAAGGTCATCTTCAGTACGCACTTCTTCCAGAAGTTGCTGTTAAAATTGAAGATGGATTTGCAGTCATTACTCGTGTGATCGAGAATGCCGATGCAAAAGCTCGTCATGGTCTTACGCGTAACCTCATTAAAAATATGGTGGTTGGTGTATCAACTGGACACGAGCGAAAGCTTGAAATCATTGGAGTGGGTTATAAAGCACAGGTCAAAGGTAAAATTCTCAATCTACAACTCGGATTCTCTCACCCTGTCGATTTTTCTATTCCAGAAGGAATCGATATTGTGCAAGATGAAAAGAACAAAAACCTGATTACCGTCCAAGGGATTGATAAGCAATTAGTGGGTCAGGTAGCGTCTGATATTCGTAGCCTTCGTCCACCAGAGCCATACAAAGGAAAAGGCATTCGCTATAGTGATGAAGTCGTTCGCAGAAAGCCAGGTAAGGCTGCTGCTGCGAAGGGTTAATATTGTTTTCTTCTTTCTTTTTTTCTTCCATGCGTACAACTAAATCTGAACTTCGGGACAAGCGCAAGCGTCGCATTCGCGCAAAGGTGACTGGCACAGCTGTTCGCCCTCGTTTGTCTGTTCACTGCTCCCTTACAAAGATCACTGTACAAGTGATTGATGACACTGCTTCACGTACGATTGCATTTGCATCATCTGAAACAGGAAAGAAGAACACTGAAGCAGCAAAAACTCTTGGCACAGACATTGCGAAGAAGGTGAAAGCAGCAAACATTGAAACAATTGTTTTCGATCGCAATGGTCGTAAATATCATGGTCGTATTCAAGCTCTTGCAGATGCAGCTCGTGAGGCTGGTTTGCAATTTTAATTCCTCTTTTTTCTCTCACTCCGTTTTCTTGTATGGCTAAAACTTCTCGTCCAGATCGCAAAAAGAATGATCGTCGTGACAATCGTCGCGAACCAAGCGAATATGAAGATGTTACTCTTTCTATCGATCGTGTGACACGCGTGGTAAAAGGAGGTCGACGTATGCGCTTCCGCGCAGTTGTTGTTGTAGGCAACAAGAAAGGAAAGGTAGGACTTGGAACAGGAAAGGCAGGTGAAGTACAGGTTGCTCTTCAAAAAGCATCTCGTGCTGCAAAGCGCAATATGATTTTGGTTCCTATGAAAGGCAATACATTGCCACATGAAGTGAACGTGAAGCACAAGGCATCTCGCCTTCGTGTGATGCCAGCAAGCAAAGGAACAGGACTCATTGCCGGTGGACCACTTCGTATTATTCTTGACCTTGCAGGCGTTGGTGATGCTATTTCAAAGTCATTTGGTACAGGAAACAAGCTCGTGAATGCTCAGGGTGCGATGAAGGCACTTCGCATGCTTCGCGGAAGCAAGGCAGCAGTTGCTACTGAAACTCCAAAGATTGTGTCAGAAGTACAAGGACATCCTGAGGAGAATCTTCCTATCAAGGTTGTGCCAACACCAGAGAAGAAAGCGTAGTAGTGGCTAGAAGCTAGTAGTTAGTCAGTAGTATTTTCTTCAACAGTAGAACAAAAAACTACCTACTAATAACTACCTACTATCTACTCACCCCAGTACCTCCATCGCTTTTTGTGTGTCACTCACATGTAAGTACAGCATGGCAGTTTTTCCTGAGGCAGTTGCGTAAATATGATGGATATTAATGCCCGCACCAGCGAGAGTACGTGTGAAGCCTGCAATCACACCAGGCTTATTCTTCACGTCAAGCGCAATGACATCGATGCTTTCGACAGGAGCAATATCTCTAAGCACAATTTTTGCCGTTTCAGGATCATCCACCACCATCTGCACAATGCTTTGTTGTGGGCCTTCAACGCAGAAGAGAGCCTCGATGTTGACATCCGAAGCTCTCAGTGCGTCCGACATCCGCGCAAGCGAACCAGGGCTATTTTTAAGAGGAATAGAAAGTTGCTGAGCGATGTACATAGAGAAAAAAGTAGCGATAGAGTGAAGGAAAAAAGAGAAAAGTCAAGAGAGAGGAAAAATGAAGAATTATTTAGTAATACGAAAATGATAGTCAACGCCTGAAATAGGATTGAATCCATTTGGTAATAAAGAATGATCGCCTTTAGTAAATTTTGCTGTAGAATCTAACACTACTGTTCTTATAAATTCTCTTGATGCATCAGAGCATACTTTGACAGTATTTGCACCTTGCTGCTTTCCTTCTGAAGCAGCTGGACCGATTTCTAATACCTCTTCAGAAAAAATATCAATGCGAGACTGTGTATTATGATCAATGTATGACATAAAAATAAAAGAAAAGTAAATAAAAAATGAGTTGCTTATCATTTCAAGTCAGCTTTGGAAAGTGATGAAAATAATATGCTCTAGATTCATCTACAACACTTTTTACAGCAAATGAAAAACCACCATCTCTATATTGATGTTGAATAGTAAGACGCTTAGCCAATGAATCTAAATCCATCTCCCTTGAAGCTTCATTTGAATGATCTACACAATCACGAAAATATTGTTCTAAACGCAATCTTGCAATAGCCAGATGTTCATCAGAAGGAGTTTTCACATTTGCATGTTCATAATAATGCGCATTTTTATCTGTTTGTTTTGGATCTGGAATACAAAAATCTACAGCACCATTAGGATATCGATAAGTAATTAGTGGATTGTTGGAAAAGAGTCCAATATGATCTAGCCAGTGTTGCACTTCTCTATGTATTATCCTAAAATAACCCCTCCTATTGCTATCAAGCGCGCGACTGATTGCTTGTGATATTAATAGGTTTTCTGCTGGAGTAGGTTTTCCAAGAATAGGGTAGTAAAATTCTTGATTCATAATCAAATTATAAATAGTAAATAAAAAACTCCCTCAACAAAACTGAGAGACCGCGTGGGAAGGGGACTCTGCTTGGGTGAAAATGCACTTACACAGCCAATCCGCTTCCCGCCGTAAGCAGGAGTGGAAGAAGGCCAAGAGTAAGAGTAGTGCGGACCATGTTTCTATACATAGAATATGTTCTTTTAATAAGAAGTCAAGTAAAAGAGTAAGAGAAAAGAAAAGAAGAAAAGGAACAAGAGGAAAAAGACGGATATGTATATTCTTCTTTCTTTCATGACAATCTATCGTTCCTATTTTTCCTCTCTTTCCTATTCCTCCTTCTCAAAAAATTCCCCTTGAGTATTTTACTCATTCACTGTATCCTGCCACTCCGCGTGCGCTGTGCTCAGCGTTTCTCACTTCTTTTTTCCGCGGATTATTCTTTTCTTTTGTTCTTATGCTCCATACTCTTAAGCCAAATAAGGGCTCTACTCACTCACGAAAGCGCCTTGCTCGTGGTAATGCTTCTGGTACTGGTAACACCTCTGGTCGTGGAACAAAAGGACAACAGTCTCGCGTTGGAAAAGGACGAAATCTTGGTTTTGAAGGAGGTCAAACTCCTCTCATTCGTCGTCAGCCAAAGCTCCGCGGCTTTCATCGTCCGATGAAAGTAGAGATGGAAGTCTTAAACCTCGATGTTCTTGAGTCATCTCTTGAAGCTGGCACATACACAATTGGAGATTTAATGATGAAGCGTTTGGTATCTGGAAAAAAGCCAGTCAAGCTTCTTGCTCGTGGTACTATTACAAAAAAATTCACTCTTACTCTCACTTCAGCTTCAAAATCCGCCATTGAAGCGGTAACGAAAGCAGGTGGTTCTATTACTTTCGCATAAATTTCTTATGTTCCGCACACTCCAGCAATTGTGGCGATCGAAGGATCTTCGCAAACGATTTGTTGTAACAATTGGACTTCTTGTTCTCTATCGCTTTATTTCCTACATCACCATTCCAGGAGCAGATACAGAACTCTTAAAGCAATTCCTTGCTCGAACGGATGGCGCAGGGGCGCTTGGCGTGTTTGCGGCACTCACAGGTGGAGCAATGGAAAATTTTTCGATTGCACTTCTTGGCTTGTCTCCATACATTAACGCATCCATCATTCTTCAGCTCTGCACTGTCATCTTCCCAAAACTGGAAGCAATCAGCAAAGAGGGAGTGCAAGGGCAGCAGCAGATCAATTCATACACTCGTTGGCTTTCCATTGCTCTTGCGTTCATGCAAAGCTATGGCTTCCTCATCCTCTTAAACAGAGGTGGTGCAGGAAACATTGTGCCACTCACATTCCCAGAAGTTCTTTTGCCGATGCTCTTTGTATCAGTAGGATCGGTCCTCATTATGTGGATTGGCGAACTGATTACAGAGAAGGGAATTGGAAACGGTATTTCCCTCATCATTTTTGCAGGTATTGTATCTCGTATTCCTCATACATTCCTCACGATGTTCCAGTCAGGACAAGAGAAGATTTCGTCATTCTATCTTTTCTTGATCGTATCCCTTGCGATGCTTGTTGCGGTCATTCTTTTCACAGATGCACATCGTGCTATTCCAATTACGTACGCAAATCAAGGAGCTGGACGTGGTGTGCGTGGCAATATTCCTATCCGCTTGAATCAAGCGGGAATGGTGCCAATTATCTTTGCGGTTTCTCTCATTACATTTCCTTCGATTATTGCGCAGTTTTTGCAAACAGCACCTCGCTTTGCAGGCGTTGTCGATTTCATTCAGACGAATCTCAACTCTCAAAATCCATCGATTCTCTACATGGTATTGTACTTCCTACTCGTTGTTGCATTTACCTATTTCTACGTATCGGTGACGTTTAAGCCAGATCAACTTGCAGAGAGCATCCAAAAGCGCGGAGGTTTCATTCCTGGTATTCGCCCAGGTCGTCAGACAGCTGAAATGTTTGAGAAGATTAGCAGCAGACTCAATTTGTGGGGAGGTTTCTTCCTCGGCATTGTTGCCATTGTTCCAATGCTCTTCACACGCTATTCGCCACTCTCTTCACAAGACCTCATCATCTCTGGATCCGGACTCATCATCATCGTTGGCGTGGTTATTGAACTGATTCGTCAGATCAACGCACAGCTCCTCGCGCATGATTATGAGAAACTTGTATAGTAGTATGGATATTGTGCTGTTTGGAATTCAGGGGAGTGGCAAAGGAACGCAAGCGAAACGCATGGCGGCAGAGTTTGGCTATGATATTTTTGAAGCAGGGGGTGAACTGCGTACTATTGCAGCAAGTGGTTCACCTCTTGGTGAAACAGTCAAAAGCTACATCGATCAGGGGCATTTGGTGCCACACGAGATCATTATGCAAGTTGTGAAAGAAGCTATTTCTAAGCGCTCAAAAGACACAAAAATTCTCTTTGATGGCATTCCTCGTGATGATGCACAGATGAATGATTTTAATGCAATGATGATGGAAATGGGGCGTGATTTCCGTGTGATTCACTTCCTCCTCTCTCGCGAAGAAGCAGTAAAGCGCATTCTCGGTCGCGCAGAAACAGAAGGTCGCGCAGATGATGCCAATCATGATATTATCAATAGGCGTATGGATACATTCGAGCAGAAGACACGACCAGTCATTGCGCAGTACGAAGTAAAGGGGATTGTCGCAGAGATCGATGCATCCAAGTCGGTTGATGAAGTGTATGCTGAAGTACAGAGGATCATCCAGAGTGATGAGTAAAAAAGTATCGATTGATATTGTTGAGGACTCAAAATGACAGCGTAGTAATACGCTAAAACAATTCTCTCTTGATCAACCGTAAAAAAGGTGTACGATTGTACAGTCAAGTGCATGGGCCGTGGCTAGGTAGTAAGCCAGAATCGACAATCTGGTTTTGGGGTTCGATTCCCCCACGGTCCACCACTTTGACAGTATATCATCATAGGCTATAAAGAAAAACCACCCAAAGAATTGGATGGATCTTCTTTTGCATAGGTGCAAACCAGAATCGACATTCCTATTCTATTCCATCTTCACAAAGAAGTCAATATACTACAAAAGATTGAAGATTTCTTTTGAATTCAAAGAGAAAAAGTCTTCTGTCTTTTATCTTCTATCTATTATCTCTCCTGTGTCTCGCTACTCTTCCACATTTCAAATCTTTACAGAACATGAACAGGACGCACTGCGCTCTGGGGGATGGATTTTACGTGAATGCCTGCTCTATGTTGCAAATCTTGTGGAGGTAGGTATTAGCACGGAAGAATTGGATGCAAAGGCTGAGGAATTTATCCGAAAGGAAGGCGGAAAACCAGCGTTCAAGGGTTATCAGGGATTTCCCGCAACATTGTGTACGTCGGTGAACGATGCAGTGGTGCATGGCATGCCAACCAAGAAGCCACTGCAGAGTGGAGACATTGTCTCGCTCGATTGCGGAGTCATTTATGATGATCTTTTTACCGATGCATGCACAACTGTTGCAGTAGGGGAGATAGCTCCAGACGTACAAGCATTTCTTGACATCACTTCACAGTCACTGGAGGACGTCATTGATCAAGTGGTCTGTGCTGGCGCAAAAACAGGGGATATTGGCGCATTCATTCAGCATCGTCTGCAGTCCGCTGGCTATGAGCCCGTCCCAGTTCTCACAGGCCACGGGCTTGGTGAGACATTACATCAATTTCCTGATGTGCCAAATCTTGGCAAACGCGGTCGTGGCGTTGCTTTACCTGCTGGCACCATGATTGCCATCGAACCCATTGCTGTCATGGGCAACCCCGATGTGTACACCGCAGCAGATGGTTGGACGATTCTGAGTAAAGATGGCTCCCTTGCCTGTCACTTTGAACATTCACTCCTCATCACAGAAGATGGGTGCGAGATTATTACAGGGTAGAGAAGCCTGTTTTTACCTTTTTTCAGTCTTTCTTCTGGATACTTCACTTTTGATGAGCGCTTGAAGATCTTGATTCAAGACAAGAGGGAAAGAGGGAAATTCTGCTTTCAGTCTATCAATCATTTCTTGAATACTTTTAGTATCAAGAAGCATTTCTATTGCCTTAAATTCCTCTGAATTCAAAGATTGAAGATTTTGAGAAATTTCCTGTTTTTTATTATCAGTTAAATTCTGAGGACTAAATAGAGAGTCACAGAATGCATGTGATATTTTATGAATAAAGGCAATAACTTTCATCTTTTCCTCTGTTGTACCTTGACGCCATTCAGGATCAGAAATGATCATTTCTTGTACAATTTTCTTTTTGTAATCCGGAAGATTGTTGATCATGCTTTGTAGCGCTGTATTTTCCTTAAGTGAATCAGGTGAGTCAGTTTTTCTTCCCCAAACCAAGTTCTTCATTTTTTGTAGTGCATCCCTACTTCTCTCTGTCCATTGAGGACTATTGAGGATTTTTTGAAGATTATCTTTTGATCGACTTCGAGGATCTCGTAAAAACATTTCGAGTACCCTATTTTCATTCATATCTTTGAGAAGAGCAGGATTGTCTTTCTTTGCCCCTTCAAGCATTGATTGATATTGTTTTTTAAGATCTTCACTTTTCATTGTTTCATATTCTTCTTCCGTTGGCTTCCTCCATTCTTTCGTCTCTGGGTCCATGACTTCCATTCCTCCATTTTTGGAATATGCAAACAGTTTTTCTTCTTTTTTTACAGCACCATTTCCATCCTTCTTCTCAAACGTATACTTTTTATACATGTATGGCTCACCCGAAGAATCGGTGACCCCATCTTCTAGGAAATTCCATTTTTCATTTGCTTTATTCCACTTTTCCTCTTCGCGGTTTTTGAGAGCATCTGCTTTTTCTTTTTGCATGCTTTCATTCATTTTTTGTTCTTCCTTGCTCTGTGGTGTCCGCATTCGTTCTCCTCTCGGAGGGTTCGTAATAGCAGAAGCCTGCTCACCACTGATGATTGCCTGAAGATCTATTTCAAAAGTTCTGCCATCTGCACTTCTATAGGACTTCACAAAACCAATAGGTTTATTGATGTTACTATTTTTGTCGATTTGATACGCCGCATTTTGCTCTCTTTGTAGAGAAAGAAGATCATTTAGCACTTGCACTCCAACATCTTTTGGTAGTTTTTGATTAATTTCCCGAAGAACATTTTGAGAAATATGTAGCCTTGCTTCTTTTAGAGATGTTTTTTCATTATCAATGCGTGCAAGTTCAGTTGTTTCTTCAAATGTTTCGTATCGAGGAACAGATTGTCTTCCGCCAAACCCTCCATGATTTGGAAACTTTCTTGAAAAATTTGCAGCACCAAAACGACGATCATTTACGTTTTCTTGTACTCGTTCTCCAAAAAATCGAGGAGAGCCAGAGAGTGAAGCAAGGCTATTTTGTCCATCGCGCATTTCTTTGCTTTGACCGCTCAAATCCATTCTATTTCGATCTACTACAAATTGATCAATGCTGTCACGAAAAATCTCTCGTTCCTCACGCAGTGGCCTGTGGAGAGAGAAACAGTGAATCATAGAGTGTTTTTGATATCCCCCCCGCAGTCGCGGGGGAGGTCAGGGGGAGGGCTATTTTATGCAGAAAGAGTGGCATTGAGAATATCCTCCATTTTCTTTTCCTCTTCTTCGCGATCATCTCTTTCAAGGGCTTTCAAAGTGTCTCGTCTATGCTTCGCAGATGCCTCTTTTGTTTTTGAGACATACTCTTCCATTTTTGCGTCATACAAGGCAAAAGCTTTCTCATAACGCTCCGCTCGCACCTTGCGTTCCTCCACTGTTTCATCCTTTGTCAGTTCTGCAATGTTCTCGCTATTTGCACTCACAAGCTCAGGTTCGATGGTTTCCATGATGGAGTCGTAGAGCGCGTCTCCATCTAGTGTAGAAGCCAGAGAAGGAGAGTCAGTGGGAGTCATAGAAAGTAAAGCTAATCAAGGGATTATTTCTTTAACTCTTTTTCTGTTCAGCTTTATTCACCTTTGCATTTTCTGAAATTATTTTTGCTATCTTCAGAATTACAGCAGGGTTTCCTTCTTTTACTGCAGAATCAAGTGTTTTTGACATATTAGGATTCATACTTGCTGCGGCGCCATCAAGCATTGCTTTTGACTCTTTATCAATATTGAGCTTGAATCCAAGAGATCCATCGTGATCAACGCCAATCGTTGTAAGTTGGTTACTAATATTCTCATTATCCTTGTAAATATCGTATCCAAGTTTAGCAATTTTTTCTTGAGAATCCTTTGCAAGCTTCTTTGTTTTTGATTCAAGGTTTTGAAGCGTCTTAATATCTTGTGTCATTTTTTCTGTTTCTTTTTGATCAGAATCTCTTTCTGTTTCATACTCTGACGTTGATCCTCTTTCTGTATTAATTCGAATAACATCTTGTTTTTCAGCGATCAGATCACTCACTGTTTTCATCTTTCCTTTTGTGCCATCTCCACGCACTTCTCGATAGAGGCGACTTTCACGTTTTTTCTCATCGTCAACATTTTCATTTGATGCATCTTTTTGCTCTCTATTCTTTTCTTTTGATGATGCTGGAGCATTTTGTACCACCATTTCAATAAATTCAGTTGTTTCTTGTGGGTTTTTTGGGCGAAGTTCATCTACCTTTTCTTTTGCCATGTTTTTATCGTATAAAGCAATATGTGTAACAATGGAGTCTCCTACAAGAAGCTCTCTCTGAGATAGTCCAGTGCCAAGTGCTAGTCGTTGTGAGAGTTCTTGGAATACTTCGAGGGCATGTGGGTTTTGTGCGACAGCCTTTGCAAGCTGCTCACGATTTTCAATTTTTTCATTCGATTCTTTATTGCCATCCTTTCCATCCTTGAGCACATCCTCTGTTTCCTTCGCAATGCGTTCAGCATTTTCTGCATCTACACCTTTTTCTTCTAAGTCTTCTTTGATTGATTCTGTTGCATCTTCTTTTTTGTCATCAGATTTTTCTGCATTTTTACTTTCTCCATTTTTATCATCTTTCTTCTCCTCAGATTTCTCACGATCAGAAAGTTTCTTTTCCTCGTCCCCCTCCCTTTCAGACTTCCGTTCTTTACTCTGCGTAGAATTAGAAGCATTATCTAGAGTGGAAGGTGCAGTATTTGAAGGAGTTGGAGCAGGACTACTCTTTGGCGTAGTAGTTTTAGTAGTCGACGTTAATACTTGTTTTTGATTTGTAAGAGAGTTTAATTCAGCAAGTACTCTATTAAGCTCTCCTTGATATTGTGCCTTAGCATCTGGATTTTTAACATTATCAACTGCTGCCATATTCTTTTGTAGATAAAGAATATCAGTCTGTGCACTTTGTATAGCATCATCTACAGCACGTTCTGGATCAACACTTTCATTTGATGATTCAGCACTCACTACAGGTATTTCATGATCATTCGGTGCTTCCTCATACACCAATCGATGTTCTTTGAAGCTGAGAGAAGGGAATGAGTGAAAAGTTTTCATACGAGAGAGAAAAAAGAATTAAGCAAGAGAAATTTGCGATTCAAGATCAGAAAGCATGGCATCTTCTTCATTTTTTGCTTGTTTTTCAGCGACCTTCATCATTGTTTTCTTATAGACTTTCACAGCAGTTTGTAACTTTGTAATCCACTCTTTGTACGCCACTTTGTACTTTGCGAATGCTTTTGAGTAACGAGCGTAGCGTTTCTTCTTCTCTTCCTCTGTTTCATCTTTGTATGGTGCATCGAGTGTTTTCAAATTTTTTCTCACAAGCTCAGGCTCGATAGAACCCATAATTTTGTCGTACACTTCTTCCCCAGTTGGGAAAGTAAATGGACTCTTGCCGTTTTTTGTATTTGTATCTGACATAAAATTATTATTTGAAACGACTTCTTTTTCAGAAATCTTCTCATTGTACCACAAAAATACAGAAAAAGAAAGGAGAATGTATTTATGAAAGATTCTAGAATAGATCCAAACAAGAGGCATCAGATACAATCGGATGTACTTCCCACTTTGTTCTTATGTCCTACTTTTCATTATATCAGAGAAAAATCCTCGATACTATGTATCACCAAAAATTCGCCTCTTCATCAATTTTTATTCATCATATTTTCCAATTTTTGCAAGTCAATTTTTCTCAATCTGAGAGCTTTTTCCTTCCAATCACTTGCGAGAAGAGGAACAAATCTGTAGGATCTCTCGGCTTACAAGCTCTTTTTCACCTCGAAAAACATCTGTTTTTCTAGGACTACTCGCTCGTTTCCCTTCTTTTTCTTCTGTGTCTAAGGACGTCATCGAACTCATTGGCGTGGTGTCGGAATGCTATCCGAACACAACGTTCCAAGTGAAGATTACTTCAGAAGAAGCAGCAGGGCATGAACTTCTCTGTCATCTTGCTGGTCGCATGCGTGTCAACAAAGTCCGCATTCTCCCTGGCGATAAGGTGAAGGTAGAAATGACCCCATACGATCTGAAAAAGGGGAGAATTGTCTACCGTTTCCGCTCCGATGACACGAGCATGAATCGACCAACTCCTCCAACTCTCGCTGCGTAAGCTTTTTTCCCTCTCCTATGAAAGTTAGTCCATCTGTCAAACCTCGTTGTAAAGATTGTCGCGTCATCGTGCGTAAGCGCGTTCGTCGCATTGTGTGCAAGAATCCTCGCCATAAGCAACGTCAAGGATAACTATTTATTTTGTATTCTTCATTTTTAATTCTTCATTATCTCTAGCCCTATGGCTCGTATCGCTGGTGTCGTCCTCCCCGGTCAAAAAAGAATCGAAGTTGCTCTTACCGCAATTAAAGGTATTGGACGACCGCTCTCTCGTACTCTCCTCGCACAAGCAAAAATTGACCTTTCTGTGAAGGCTGATGATTTAACAGAAGCGCAGGAAGCCGCATTGCGTGGTCTTATTGAAAAGCTCCCAACAGAAGGTGATTTAACACGCATGGTGTCTCTCGACATCAAGCGTCTCCAAGACATTGGAACATGGCGTGGATACCGTCACAAGAAGAAGCTTCCAAGCCGTGGACAAACATCTCGTCGTAATGCACGCACACGTCGTGGTAAGAAGAAGACAGGTCTCTCTGGACGTCTTACTCTTTCAAAGACCTAGTATTTTTTGCCTCCTTTTCCCCTCTTATGGCTGATTCAAAGTCTCTCACCGCTTCCTCTCCAGTCGACACACCAAGTGCTGACGCTCCAAAGAAGAAAGTAAAGAAAAATAAGCGAGCAATTGCAAAAGCTCGCGCATGTATTTTTGCAAGCGAGAATAACACCATTGTCACAATTACAGATCTTGATGGAAAGACAATTGCATGGGCAAGCGCTGGTGCATGTGGTTTCAAAGGATCTCGCAAATCTACTCCATACGCTGCAAAAGTTGCGGCAGAGAAAGTGATGGCAGCAGTACAACCATTTGCTATTCAAAACCTCGTCATTGAAGTCCGAGGCATTGGACCTGGTCGAGAACAGGCTATTCGTGGCTTGCAGGTACCAAATTTGACATTCGATTCTATTGTTGATCGCACTCCTGTTGCGCACGGTGGCTGTCGTCCAAAGAAGCCACGTCGTGTGTAATATTTTCTTTGTTTTCTTTTCTCCTTTTCTTTCATGAGATATACAGGTCCTAAAGCACGGCGCGTCCGCAGACAAGGTTTTAACGTCTATGGTTCAGAAAAGTACGATAAAATCCTTCAGAAGAAGCCATACGCTCCTGGTATGCAGGCAGCTGCACGTCAGGGTCGCGGAAAGGTTTCTGAATATGGCAAGCAACTCCTTGAGAAGCAACGCGCATGTTACATGTATGGCTTAACAGATAAGCAACTCTACAGTGTCTTTACAAAGGCAAGCGTTGCAGTTGGCCAAACAGATGCCATGATTCACACATTGCTCGAGAGTCGCTTAGATAGTGCACTCTACCGCGCAGGATTTGCAAAAACACGTCTACAAGCTCGTCAGTTCATTTCTCACGGCATGTTTACAGTCAATGGCGTGCGTGTGACCATCCCATCCTATGCAATCAAGCAAGGAGACATCGTAAAAGTACGCGATAACCGTAAGCAATCACCAGTGTTTGTGCCTATTGTTGCTGCGCACGAGAAGTACGTTTGTCCTTCATGGATGAAGACAAACCCAGCACAACTTTCTTTTGAAGTCATTGAGCTTCCAACAAAAGAAGAGCACTTTGAAAAGTCAGTTGATATGCGTAAAGTGATTGGTTTCTACTCTCGTTAATTCTTTCGTTTTTCATTCAATTTTTTCTCATTTTCTCCTATGCACATCATTCAGGAAGAGATCGGTCTCCCAAAAATGACACTCGTACAGGCAACGAAAGGCGATGCGAATCATGTTGTTTTAACAATTGGACCTTTGCCACCGGGCTTTGGCATGACACTTGGTAATGGTCTTCGTCGTGTTTTGTTGAGCAGTCTTCCTGGTGCTGCTATTAGCTCAGTTCGCATTGCAGGAGCGAGTCATGAATACGCTGCTATCAAAGGTGTTCGTGAAACTGCAATGGATATTGCACTCAACCTCAAAGGCGTTCGTCTTCGTAAGCACCACAAAGATCTTGAAGTGGTAAAGCTTGAAGGAAAGGGTCCTGCAGTTCTCACAGCAGGGGATATTGCAGTGAGTTCAGATATTGAAATTTTAAACCCAGATCTTCCACTCATTCACCTTGAGAAAGGAGCATCAATCAGCGTTGAAATGACAGTCGAGAAGGGTGTGGGCTTCCAACCAGCATCCGATCGCAATAAGAAGCACAATGAACCAGGCCTCATCCACATTGATACAATCTTCTCTCCTGTTGTGCAGGTAAAGTTTGACGTCGAACCAACACGTGTTGGTCAGCGTACAAACCTCGAAAAACTTCTTGTAGAAGTGATGACAAATGGCTCACTCAGCGCTGATGAAGCAATTCGTTTTGCAAGCAAGCTTCTTGAGCAGTACTTCAACTTCTTCTCTCTCGATCAAGAGACTGTCGAAAAAGAATTCATGGCAGACTTCTCTCGCATTGGACAAGCAACACAAGATGTTGATCGCCAAGGCGCAAAAGAGAGCTACACTCCCATTGAAATTTTGAATTTGTCTCCACGTACACTCAATTCCCTGATTAACGCAGGAGTTGGTTCTATTGAGCAATTGACAAAGTGCACATCTGCAACACTGTCGAACTTCCGTGGATTTGGTTCCAAGGCTTTAGAAGAAGTACGCGACATGCTTGCTACTCGTAATTTAACACTTTCTGAAGAATAGAGTTGATCTCTTTCTTGTTTTCCCTATACTCTCGTTCCCATGCGACATCGTAACAACTCCCTCAGGCTCGGACGCAAATCAGATCAAGCGCATTTGCTCCTCAGAAATCTTGCAACATCCATCTTGCTCTACGAGCGAGTGCGTACAACAAAAAAGCGCGCACAAGTTGTGAAGAGTGCGGTTGATAAGATTATCACTGTTGCAAAGACAACTCCTCGTCTTGACCTTGCAATTCGTCGCATTAACCAAATGGTGAGCGATCAGAATGCATGCAAGAAGGTATTGGAAGTGCTCAAGAAGCGCTACGAGAACCGTTCATCTGGTTTTACATCCATTACTCCACTTGGTATGCGTCATGGCGATGGAGCAATGCTCTGTGAAATTTCATTGATTGATGCCGCTACTCCTGAAGTAACACTCGATTCTACTCCTTCTCAAAACTAGTTTTCCTCTTTCTCATGAAGACATCTTTTCCAAAACCAGGCCCATCCAATTGGTACGTTCTCGACGCAAATGATCAAGTTCTTGGTCGCCTTGCTTCACGGATTGCACAGGTCATTCGTGGCCGTCATAAGCCAAGCTTTGTTCCACATCTTCTGTGTGGAGATCACGTTATTGTGACTTCTGCAGAGAAAATCAAAGTGACAGGTGCAAAAATGGAGCAGAAGAAATACTATCGTCATGCAGGATGGCTCGGTCACCTTCGTACAACAACCATGAAGCAACAGATGCAGAAAGATCCAACAGAGATCCTCATTCATGCAGTAAAGGGAATGTTGCCAAAAAACTTGAGTCGCGATCATATTTTGAAAAAACTCCATGTGTATGTTGGTACAACTCATACTCATGATGCTCAGAAACCTCTTTCCTTTCCGCTTTAATCTTTCTTTCCATGACTACTACTCGTCCTTACTACTACGGCCTCGGCAAGCGTAAAACTGCCATTGCAACAGTGCACCTTTTCGAAGAAGGAAAAGGAAAGTGCACAGTCAATGGTGCAGAACCAACAGAGTATTTCTACTCTACTCTTATTGAGAACGCATTTGCACCAACTGAGCTGACAGAAGTCCTCAAGAAAATTGATATTGATGTCATAGTAGAAGGTGGTGGAAAAGTAGCACAAAGTGATGCTGTTCGCCTTGGAGTGAGTCGTGCACTCATTCTCATGAATCCTGAACTTCGCACCATGCTCAAGCAGGCAGGGTTCCTCCGTCGTGATAGTCGCATTAAAGAGCGCAAGAAGCCAGGACTCAAGCGCGCACGCCGTGCACCACAATTCAGCAAGCGTTAGTTTGTTCTTGTAGAGAGAAGAGTGAAAGTGATATGCTTCATGCATGCGCTCATTCTTTCTTCTAATCAGCACAAGCATTCTTGTGAGTATTTGTACAACAATTGTTGTATTACAGAATATTCATTCTTCAAAAGAGCAGATGATTGCTGATTTTTATCGAATTGAAAATGCAGTGCATGTCAGTCCGCATGGACTTCGAGGAAAGATGGATAAAGGTGATGTAAGCTTCATTCTTGTGGATCTTCGAAGTGCAGAGGAGTATGAGAAGGCGCACATTGTGGGAGCGATCAATATCCCTGCGTATTCCGATCCAGATCACTCAGCATACGATGAGGTCGATCGTATTGTGGGTGCATTTCAGAAGCTCGATACATCGAAGGACATCATTGTTTATTGCTATTCAACACCGTGTATGACAGGTCGAAAAATTGGATTGATGCTTGCAGAGCACAATATTTTTGTGAAACATCTTGGCATTGGTTGGAACGACTGGCGATATGATTGGAAGGGCTGGAATCATGAGCATGAATGGTCAACAACAAAAGCAGAAGATTATATTGTAGCTGGAAAAGAACCAGGAAAGCCCAAGGCACCGAAGAGTATCAATCCATGCGTTGAAGGTCAGTTTGGATGCTAGTTATACGTCGATTTCCATCTTCATAAAGTAGATGCTCTGACCGTTGTTGTCATCAGCGATAAAACGAGCATCAATCTGAGAAAGCTTGAGAATGGTTTGACACATTTTGAGGAGCATTTCTGGTGGCAAATCAACGCCAGATCGAAGACAGGTGATGCAAAGACCTGCTGCATCTTTTGACTTAATGTACGGTTCACCAAGGGATGTGATGGCTTGGTGCAGTGACTTCTGAACAGAAGTGATGTAAGAATCGATGTATGTTTCCAGTGTGTCCACTGGCTTTTCACAGACATCAGGTTTTGCTGCGATGATATCAAAATCGTTATAAATCGCATGAGCAATGCAGGCTTCGAGTGTCATAGAGTGAGGTGTGTATGTGTATTTGAAGTGATGTAGAAAATCTACAAATCTAGATAGTATACCACAAATGAATGCAAGATGCTCGTAGCTTCTCTTGCAAGGAAAAAGGACTGTATTCTAATATAACTACACTACTATAAATCTACATACATTTGTCGCCTTGATAAGCTTTGCATTCACTGTTCACGATCTTCTTCTTCTAAATAATGATGGTTTGGGAATAGCTTCTAAAAAGAAATATTCTTGACCGTTCTTTTTTAAAAAAGAACGCAAAAAATAGCATGTGAGAGCCATAATATTGATCAAAAGAAAAAGAAGAAGGAAGATCTCCTTTGTACTCTCTGGTACTTCTCGATAGAGTAGCACTATGCAGCTTGATGTCGCACTTCAGTGGTCATGGATGAATGTCCTTACAAAAAAGCGTTACGATGCTCTGTGTGAGCGTTTTGGAGATCTTGATACTGCGATGAAACATCTTTCTGTAGAACTACTCTCAGAGCTTGGATGTAAACAAGAAACTATCTTTCTTGCGATGAATCGATTGGAAGAATTGAGTCCTGCAGAGCATCAAAAAGAATTGGAAAAAAGAGGGTTACGCCTCATCAGCATTGAAGATGAAGACTATCCAAGTGCCCTTCGGACAGTCGATGATCCGCCGATCTTTCTTTTTATTCGCGGAGATTTGAGTATCTTGACTGAGCCATGTCTTGCAATGGTGGGGACACGCGAGATGAGCGAGTATGGCAAACGAGTGGTTGGTTTTTTAACGCCAGAGATTGTAGGAGCAGGCATTGTGACAGTAAGTGGTCTTGCGCAGGGAATTGATGGTGAAGTGGCGCGTGAGACCATTGCACAGGGTGGAAAGACGGTTGCGGTCGTTGGCCATGGGCTTGGCATGATGTATCCAAAGGCTCATGAACGTCTCGCAGAAGAGATCATCAACAATGGAGGATTGATTCTGAGCGAGTTTCCACTGGATATACGCCCCGATAAGCACACATTTCCTGCACGCAATCGCATTATTGCAGCGCTCTCTCTTGGAACCATTGTTCTTGAGGCAGCAATCGACTCAGGATCCCTTATTACTGCCGATTTGGCACTTGGATATGGTCGGGATGTTTTTGCCGTTCCTGGGCCTATTTTTGATCCAAATTATGCAGGTTGCCATCAGCTGATTGTGCAAGGACAGGCAAAACTAGTACGCACAGCACAGGATGTTTTTGACGAAATGGGTATTGTGCATCATGTACTGCCATCTTCCCAAGAGGAAAATATGGGTGATAATCCTGATGAGAGAACTATTCTTTCCTCTTTAACAAGCCTTCCCAAGACAGTGGATGATCTTTCAGAACAAACATCCATGAATGTGGGCAGCATTACAAGTATTCTCACGATTCTTGAATTGAGAGGAATCGTAAAAAATATTGGAGGAGGGAAGTGGGTGAAGGGAAGGTGATGGTGGCGAGTTGGCAGTTTAGAGCGGCTTTTCTAGCCGCGTTTGGCTAGTATCTTGTTTCTTCCTTACTTCACATCAATCTTCTCGAGGAATGCTGGGTCAATTTTCCAGCCAACACCGATGCTATGTGCCTCTCGGAAACCAGGGGCAACTTCGAGTGCATACTTCGCAAGAGCGGCAGATTTGTAGATGGTACAAGGATTCTTTGTGCATGGCTCCATCAGTATCATATTGACGAACTCTCCTTTTTCATCGAAGAAGAGAATTTCAAGTGGCATGAGTGTGTCCTTCATCCAAAATTGGAGAATTTGTGCTACCGGGAATGCAAAAAACATTCCACGATCATCATCGAGTTTCTTTCGATGCATCAATCCTAATTCTCGACTATCAGCATCGTCTGCAATTTCCACTGTGACGCTAGTAGTTTTGCCTCCATCAAATGATGAAAGGTTTAATTCTTGCGTTCCACAGGATGTGAGCAACAAGCCAGAGAGAAGAGACAGCAGGAGTGACGCGCGTTTCATACGAAGAAGAGGGGAAATGTACAAGAATTTTCAATCATTGAATACGGAATGTCAACATCGTAGTTGTAGAATGGCTTCAGAGCGGTTCTGCGCACCAAAAATCGCACTGGCTGCAACAAGATTATTTGCCCCTGCTTCTTTTGCAAGAGAAGCAGTGTTTGTATTGATACCGCCATCCATTTGAATCATCAGATCAGGACGTTTTTTTCTTGCCTCACGTACTTTCTCAAGAACGGCGGGGATGAATGATTGACCAGAAAATCCAGGGTGAACAGACATTACAAGAAGAAGGTCAATTGCTTCAAACACATCATCAATAGTACTGAGAGGAGTATCGGGGTTGAGGGCAATGCCTGCCATCATGCCTGCAGCATGTATGCGATCGATGAGAGCAGTGCGTTCTGGAGTTGTTGTGACTGCCTCAGCATGAAATGTGATATTTTTTGGCTTGAGGTCAACAAATTCTTGCAGTCGATCGGCAGGATTGCTCACCATCAAATGAATATCAAGTGGGAGTGTTGTCTTTACACAGCGCATCACCGGAGCACCAAAACTCAAATTTGGCACAAAGTGTCCATCCATGACATCCACTTGAATCCAATCTGCAGAAGACACACCATCAACTTCATCTTGAAGATGCGAAAGATCGGCCGAAAGAATGGATGCAGTAATGATCATGAGAGAAATGAAGAATGAAGAATTAAAAATGAAGAATGAAGAATTTTTTTGAAATATATTCATTCTTCATTTCTACGCATCTGGAAATAAATCTAATCTCTTCTGATGTCGGCCTCCTTCAAATTCTGTCTTCAAAAATACATCAACCATGTCACAGGCAAGCTCTGGAGTGGTGACACGACCTCCAAGGCTCATCATCTGTGCATTGTTATGTCTTCGAGCCATTTCGCTGTCCCAAAGAGACACACAGCGCGCACAACGGATGCCATCGACTTTATTTGCAACCATTGCTTCGCCATTACCACTTCCTCCAAAAATAATGCCAGGACAATCGTGTTCTTGTACTGCCATTGCTGCTTGCATCATAATAGGTGGATAGTCACACGATTCTTCAGAGAAGCATCCACAGTCAATGACATCAATGCCCTGAGAAAGAAGGTGTTTTTTGATGGCTTCTTTGAGGATGTAGCCAGCATGATCGGTGCCAAGAACAACGCGCTTTGGAAGATGCATGAAAACAGTATACCAGAAAAAAGAAGAGGTATTGAGCATTTCCTCAAAATCCCTGTACACTACCATCCAATGAAGAAGACACTTTTTCTTGGCGCCAACTGGAAAATGAACCCCATTCCCATGGGCGCACTTGCAGCTGATTCGCCGTTTCGCTCGAGTGATGATTGTACAGTAATGGTGTTTCCATCATTTCTCGACATTCAGGCATGTCTTGATGCAGGATTACGCGTTGGAGCACAGTGGGGTAGAGCAGAGAGGCAAGGCGCATTTACGGGCGACATCAGCATTGAGATGCTTCGCAGAAAAGGATGCGTAGGTGTGCTCTGTGGACATTCAGAAAGACGGAAATGGCACGGAGAGACAGATGAAATGATTGCATTCCAAGTACAGGAGGCCATAGAACAAGGCATGATTCCAGTTTTGTGCATCGGTGAAACAAAAGAAGAGAAAGAAGCAGGAAGAACAGAAGATGTGCTCAGAGATCAGTTGAAACAGATAAGAGCATTAAGCGAAGCAGTAGATTGCTCGCTTCTGAAAATTGCCTATGAACCCGTGTGGGCAATTGGCACTGGAGTGCTTCCGAGCCCAAGTGAATGCCAAAAGATTCATGCATTTATTCGTAGCATTCTCCCTCTTTCATCCATCGATATTCTCTATGGTGGTTCACTGAAGGGCTCAAACGCTCAGTCATTCTTTACTGAGAAAGATATTGATGGAGGTTTGATCGGAGGTTCAGCCCTTGATTGTGAGGAGTTTAGGCTATTAAGACAGTAGATAGTAGATAGTAGATAGTCGCTATTTTTCTAGCATACTCTCGCTAAAAAATCTATTGTCTAAAGTCTATCATCTATACTCTAGCATCGATATCCCTCAAGATTCTTCTCAATTCTTTGGAGGACATTTGTCTCTTCTGAAAGCTGAAAGACTTGACCAGTGATGCGTTCAAAAAGATCAATATACTTTCCTGCAAGCATCAAGCGAACATCGTCAGAAATGTCTGGCTTTGGCTTTCCGTAGTCATATCCTTGATCTTTGAGCCACAAGCGGAAAAATTCTTTATCGAGACTTTCAGGCTCTTTTCCTTCTGCCATACGCTGTTCATAGCTTTCTGCAATCCAATAACGAGAAGAGTCTGGTGTGTGGACTTCGTCGGCAATATGAAGCACACCGTGTTCGTCGTATCCCATTTCATACTTTGTATCGACAAGAAGAAGACCTCGGGAGAGCGCAATCTCTTGTCCTCGCTTGAAGAGCGCAAACGCTTTTTCAGTGATCTCTGCCCACTGCGCTTCAGTTGCAAGACCGCGTGCAAGAATTTGCTCAGGGTCGATCGGTTCGTCGTGCTCATCTTTTGTTGTAGGAGTGATGATGGGTCCAGAGGCAAAACGTTGATTTTTCACCATGCCATCTGGAAGAATATTGCCACAAAATTGACGGACACCATTTGAATAATTCACCCATGCAGAAGTGCTGGTAGAGCCAGCAAGATACGCGCGTACCACAATCTCTACTTTCGTCATCTGTAGATGCTTCGCTACCATCACATTTTCGTCTGGTACAGTAATGACTTGAGTGGGCATGATGTCTGCAATTTGCTCAAACCACCAAGCGCTCATCTGATTGAGGGCTTGTCCTTTGAGGGGGATGGTGCACCAGTTTGTATCGAACGCAGATTGTCGATCGGTTGCGATGAGAATACTGCGATTTCCATGAGTATAGACATCACGAACTTTTCCTTGGTACCGCGTGCCAAGACCTTCAAAATGTGTCGAATCGAGAGTGGAAGAAAGAAATGGACGGAGATCATCAGAAGAGAAGTGTGGCATGGTTGAAGTATAGAACGATTAACTACCAACTATCAACTATTTACTATCAACTCAACTATCCATTAAAAAAGCCACTCCTACCCTCTTCAGAACGGAGTGGCTTTGATGAACGAAAGGCATGTAATAGAACCTCTCGTATAATGTTAACTAGTTAGCAACAACAGAAAGAGTTACACGAGCCTTGTATGTAGAAGCTGGTGTGAAAGCTGTTGAACCGTACGCAACACGGAATTCGAGGTGCTCAGTGTCACCAGAAGCAGAAGTTTCACTTGTACGCTTCGCAATAGAAACAGCTGTACCAGTAGCAACGTGGAGGAATTGCTTTCCAGCACCGTCGTTACCGAAGGAAGGCATAGAAGCACCACCTTGTGTTGAACTGTTTGCACGAACACGTCCACCCCATTGGATCTTGTCGTTTGCAGAAGCAGCTGTGAAAGCAGCAGCAGTTGTAACGTCAGAACCCTGGAATGGTTCGATCTTATAAGCATTGTTTACAGAACCGTTAATAACGTAACTGTTCAAATGACCTGTACCAGTGCGTGCACCTGCAGCACCTGTACCTGCAGAAACAACCCACTTAAGAGTGTAACCATCAGGATCGTTTGTGATCACAGTACATGTACCAGAACCAGATTTAACGTCACCGTTTACGATAGCAGTACCACCGTTAATGTGTACAACGTTGGAGCTTGTAGAACAATCGATAGAAAGAGTTCCAGCAACAACAACGTCTACATCGAGGTAGTCATTGTCAGCAGCAAGAGAACGAGTTGGTTCTGCAACGAGAACCATCACTGCGTAGAGTGAAGCAGTTGCCATAGCAGCAAGAGATACTGCACGCATAAGCTTGGAAGTAACCATATATGTATATTGGTATAAAATAAAATAAAAGGGTTGAAAACATCAGATGCAGATTACTCTGGAAGAGGGTAGAGATGTGATGTTTTCTAACTAGTATAGCATGAATACATTTTGTATGCAAGTAGTATTATGGTGCAACTGCAGAAAAGAGGATGGAGGCAGAATACGTGCCTGCAGGCTTATTGATGGAGCTATCGATTGCTGCACGGAAGCCAATAGTTTGCTGATCACCAGCAATGCTTGTGGCATCGTTGCGGAGGGCAATAGTTGTGGATCCAGTACCAACCCTACTCCAGAGTTCAGAGGCACCATCTATTCCCCACACACTGGTATCAACGGTTGTGCTTTTCGACGCAAGGCGCGCTCCCCATTGTTCTGTAACACCACTGCCAAAGGCTGGCCACGTAACAGGAGTAGAGGAGAGAAGGGAAGGAATTGCATCGCCAGAAGCACTAAGAAGAGATCCTGTTCCACTTCCACTAGATGGTGCAATCATCTGCCATTTGAGAGCATAGCCGCTCGTATTGGTAGTAAAGACAGTACAGAGTGTAGAATGATCATCCGATTGTGTGCCAGAGTCTCCATTGCCAATGAACGTTCCAAGGTCAACCGGTGTTGTGCAACTTAAAGCAAGTGTGCGTTCTGCAATGGTCACATCGACGTCCAAATGTTCTGCTTTTGTCCCTTCATAGTAACTAAAGATAGCAAGAAGAATGGCAGTAACAGTCAGCGCTAAGAGGAGTGAATGAAGAATGTGTCGTATGCGTAGACCTCTCTGATTTGACGCAAATGCAAGAGCAACACTATACTCCGCAACAGAGACAGGAGCATAGCCAAATGATCGATGATAGAGCCACCTTTCAAAACGAAGAAAAAGAAAAAGAAGAACAATTGCCCACAAAGACCATGAGAGTAGCTCAACCTGATGGGTTGTTTGTAGAGTGGTAAGAGAAGGGAATTGTTCAGAAGAAAGAAGTGATTTTCCGCACACAAAAGCATCTTTCTGAATTGTTTCTTCAATGCATGTGAGCGAGAGGACAGAGCATTCAAATGTTGGAAGAGCACAGGAAAGATCGTCTACTTTTGTTGGACTAGAGTCTTCACAGAGAGGAACAGGCCCAAGGCAGAGAATGGGTTGCGATGGCCCTTCTTGCACAAATGTGCGAACAGGAGGTGGGGGAGGTGCAGATGGCTTGAGAATGTCGGGGAGTGATGAAGAAGAGAAGGAAGAAGGAACACTACTTTCTTGTGATGAAAACGAGAGCGATGATGCAGAAGAAGACAGGGAAGTAGACGATGATGATAAGCTCGACGACGAAGATTCTGGATTTTCAGAGGTGGCTTCAGAAGAGCGTGATGAGGATGAGCTTGACGACGAAGGATACGGAGGGCGAGGGCTGGGAGGACTCGGAATACTGGGCTCCACAACCGTGAGCCGAACCAGAACAGGACTTGTTTGTGTTTCTGCAAAACAGATCGATGACGAAAGGAGAAAACAGATGCCAAGAACGAGAGAGAGTCGAAAAGACATAGAAATCTCTCTAGTATACCAAAAAAACAAGAAAGAATCAAAAAATAAAAAAGCCCCAGAATTTCTCTGAGGCTTTGAAAATTAAAGAGAAACATCTTATTCTTCTTTTTTCTCATCCTTCTTCCCGTCATCTTTCTTTCGAATTTCGAAGCGACTAATGATGATTTGAGTGAGGAGAGAGAGGAGGAATACTGTGCCAAGGACAACGAGAATAGGAATAATAGGCAAAATCCAGAAGCTTGTAGAGGCCGTGACAGCATCATTGGCGTGAGCAGCATCGTGGAATTCAAGGTCAGCAGTGTAGCGACCAAGAGCAAAGCGCGGCTTCCATGTGACTTCACGAGTGCGGAATGATTCGCGGTAGACGTACCAATCGCGGAAAGGAATTTGGTCAACAATGACACCAAAGATGTTGCGAATACGAACCATTCCTTCTGGAGCTAAGTGAACGGTACCAGTGTTTTTATACTTAATACCCATCACTGCTTTACGAGACCAGAAAATAGGAAGACGAGAGAAGAAGCTTTCCAAATTTCCTTGCTTCACGGTGTTGCCATCAGCAGTCACAAGGAAAAGAACTCCAACTTGTGTAATCAGTCCAATGCCAACACCGTCACTTGGTTCTTTGTGTTGAATCATGACCGCGGTGTAGTGGTCTCCAACGGAAGCATTGGATGGTGCAGAAATAGATACTGGAATAATGGCACGCTCACCATGCTTAATCGTAAATTCCTTCACAGTTTTTACCCATGAACGCGCAGAATATGGTCCATCTTTATCGAGATAGAGTTGGATATCATCAGTACGAGAGTCCGGAGCAAAGTCTTGAACGGTAATCTTATAGGTAACTTCTTTTCCTTCGCGGTTAAACACCATGATTTTTGTATCAAGTGATTCTCCAGGCTTGAGTGTTTTCACCATTTTTGTTGGACTGACTAAAAAGTTTCCAACAACTGGCACGTTATCGACGCGTTCTGTGTGAATGGAGGGGTCATTCTGTGGCGTAGTGGCAATAGGTGTCACTTGTGCAAATGCAAGAGAAGGACCAATAGAAGAGAGAAGAGTTGCGCTGGCAACAACAAAAGAAGAAAAACGAGAGAGTGTCATTGAAACGAGGGGGAAGAGTTGGAGAGTACTGTAGTGAAAAATGGCAAAAGTGTAAATTGAATTTTTGAAAAACTATCCTATAATATCCTCCAGCTGTTCTTATTTCTTCCCATTCTCTTGTATGAACTTTCGACGCTGGATTATTGTTCTTTTTGTTCTTCTCGTTGCATATCTTGGGTATCACTGGTGGTTACTCAGTGTGTATCATGCAGATGTAGAGGTGTCGATTCATCCTGTTATTGAGCAGTATGCTGACATGCAGAAGAAGTATGTCGATCCACTCTTGCAAAAAAATTCTACTGGTGCAGAAGGGCAAACATTGCAATCACTCACAAGTGATTTTCATGCGATTGAGTCAGCAACAGGAAGGGCGCAGATTGTTCAATTGATGGACTTACAAAAGAAGGCATACACTCTTTTTAATGCATCGGGAAGTGTGCTCACGACACAAACAGAGTTTTCTCTCTGGAGACACGAAGCATCACAGAATAGTACAACATTTCAGAAGATTGTTGCGTACAATCAGAAGGCAAAAATCTTCAATAGTGTTTTGCAGAAGCCACTCATTCGCATTATCGGCATCATTCGTGGCATGCAAGTCTTTCCACTCATTGACGTGAATGGATCGATTTATCATGAAGCGATTACCATTTAGTGTTGTATGTCTTTTGGAGATCTCTTACTCATTGGCCTTGTTCTGTTTGCGTTGTACGGGCTCTATCGTTTCTTTTTTGCTGCGTGGAGGTTTCGGACATTTTTCATCATCTTCATAGCAGTGATTCTTGCACTTGGTGCTACAGGATGGTTTATTTGGTGGCAAATACAACAAATGAAAGAGAAGCCATATTATGAATCGGAGTGGCAAGACGGTCAGGCGTACGATTTGAATGGCAATCCTATTCAGATGAACAGCGATGCAGAGTAGGCACTAGACAGTAGACACGAGACAGTAGACAATACAGACCATGCGACATCGATGTTCTTTTTCTACTGTTCTTACAAGCATGATCATTTCTTGCATGCCAATCATGGTACTGGCACAAGTATCGGATCAGTATAGTGTGCCACTTGATAGCATTAATGCAGGAGGTGCAGAGGGGGCAACATCGAACAACTATCAATTGAACGATACGATTGGCGACCCTCTTGCAGGAGAGTCTGAAACATCAAATTATGTACTACAAAGTGGATACAGGAATAACTCAATTGATCCTTCTATCGCTGTGTCATGCGCATCGACACTCGATCTTGGAACGGTTGCGGCTGGACAGAGTGTGAGCGCAGAGGCATCGTGCATCATTCATACCGATAGTGATACAGGATATACACTGAAGTGGCGCATTCCGTTTGGAAGTGGAGGAACGAATACGGGTTCTCTCATTAGCCAGAGCAATAACATCATCGAGCCACTGAATCCATCGGTGAGCGATACGCCGGAAGTCTTTACCTCTGTTTCACCAGAAGATGCACGTTTTGCAGCGCGCGTATCATCTGCAAGTACCGATACTGCCGAAGAGTGGGGAATCGATAGTATGACAGAAAAATGGTTGAACATTGGACTCAGTGGACGATCGATTGTAACGCGCACAAATCAGACAGATACCGAAGGATCGAATCAGAAAATACAGGTAAAAGTCATTGTTGGTTCAACCAATAACATCCCTGCAGGAGCATATACGATGGCAGTCTTACTGACTGCGTATGCGAACTAGTCTGGAAGCCAAAAGTTCACGTCTTTGCATCACTCTGTACAATCTGTTGCATCGACAGAACATGTGCACAATCGAGAAAAAATGATCAAATAACTTTCTTGTTTCAGTGGATGCACAACATGATCACGTCGATGAAATGAAGAGAAAGATCATTCTCTTGCGAGAAAAATGAAAAAAGAGAATCTTTTTCAGGTGAATGTGCGATCGTCAGAACAAGAGTCCTGTGGAACTGTTGCACTGGGGTGAACAAATGACTCTGGACTTTTTTTTGTGTCCGTGCTACAATAGTGACAACAAATTCAAAAAAATATCAATGTCGCACTACGGTGAAATATCACCAGAGGCCCTCGAGCATTTCCGAAAACGTGCAGTTTCTGCTGATGTTGATGCTGAAACAATGCATCGCATCACTGTGATTCAGTATTTCTTTGAGCATCAGAAATCAGTCTCTGAAACATGCCGACGCTTCTCGATTGCACGCAGTACATTTCATCGTTGGATGGATCGGTTTGATCTTTCAAATGTTCATTCTCTTTCCGATCGACCAAACCCAGCAGCATTTAGAGCAGAGGTTGATCTGTCTGAAGGAGTTGTGGACATGATCCGTCAGTATCGTCTTGAAAGTCAGTATCTATCGAAAGATCGCATTAGCCTTCTTCTTGAAAAAGAATATGGACTTTCTGTCTCTCCATCGACAGTAGGACGCATCATCGAACGTGAGTGTTTGTACTTTGGATCGACACCATTTCATCAGAAAAATAGAATGATGAAACACTCAATGCAGCCATCCATTAGTACTGAAGAGGCAGTGCGACTGCCACTTGAAAAAAAGAACGTAGAGCAGAATGTAATGCATCGAGAACCGGTGAAAACAAGTGAGCAAGAAGAGCAAGGAAGGATCAACATTCGCTTTTCTCTTCCTCTTGGTGCATGGAAGAAGTTTTTTGTGGTGACGAGTATGTTATTGAACATTACTGTTCTTGGAAGTTTGCTTGGTGCTGCAATCTTTGAGTCGAGTGACGATCGTGATATTAATGCGATTAATCGTGAGTTACACGCATCTCCTCCATCATCTCCATCAACCCCATGGTAAGCCGCTTCTTTCTTCGTCGGCTTTCTTCTTCAGGGGTAGTAACACTCCTGATGGGTGCTCTGTTCATCGTTGGAATGATGATGAGCTCTCGTGTATTGGCAGCAGCGGGCATCAATCCATCCATCAACTATCAAGGAAAGCTCACAACCACTGCGGGTTCTGCCATTTCGAATGGTCAGTACAACATGCGTTTCAAGATTTTCACAACTCCAACAGGTGGCTCTCCTGTGTGGACAGAAACATGGAATGAAAGTTCACAGCGTGTGACAGCGACAGGAGGACTCTTTACTGCTGCACTTGGGTCCATTACGACAATGGTAGGAGCTGTTGATTTTAACAATGATGCACTGTATTTGCAGGTAGAATTCGACCCAGGCAATGATGGAACATACGAAGAAGTATTCGCTCCACGTCGCAAGTTTAGTGCTGTGCCATACGCACACAATGCTCGCTTACTCGAAGGCTTAAGTGCATCACAATTCCTCCGTGCCGACACCATGAATGCAACCATGAGTGGAGACATTATCGAAGGCAATCAAATTATTGCAAACACACGATTCTCTGGATCGCAAATTACCATTATGCGTGGAGCTTCTTCGTATTTCCTTGGAAAAGTTGGCATGGGAACAGGAACAGGCTTAAGTGCGCAGACAACTGTCTATACTGATGATGCAGCAAACCAAGAGGCACTTCTCATCAATAGCGATGAAACAACAGCAGGTCAAAATCTCTTCAAGATCATCTCCGATGCTGGTTCTGTGAACAATGCAGTCTTCCGCATTCAAGCCGATGGATCGACATTCTCCGATAATGCATACTCTTCTTCTGGTGCGGACTACGCCGAATGGTTCTACTCGAGTGATGTACTACGCCCAGGGGAAGTAGTGTGTATCGATGTGTTGCAGAATAATGCCGTTCGTCGTTGTGAGCGTTCGGGTGACACCAATGTAATGGGTATTGTGTCAACAAATCCTGCATTCATTGGTAACACCATGAGTGGTGCAGATGGACTTCCGATTCCAAGCCATTACCTCGTTGGTCTTATTGGACAGGTGCCAACATTCATCTCTCTTGAAAATGGTCCTATTGCTCCTGGAGATAGCCTCACCGCAAGCAGCACGCCAGGCGTTGCACGCAAGGCAAAAGCAGGGGAGTCGACCGTGGGTGTTGCGCTCGAAGCATACGATGGAACACAGGAGAAGAATGTCATCAATGTGCTTATTTCTCGTCGCAATCAATCGCTCACAGTAGAAACCGTCGAACAACATGTACTCGAGTCCATTGCATCGATGAACATTAGTGATGAGGTGCAGAAAATGGTGCAGAAAACAGTGAAAGATGCAGATCTTGATGCGCGCATGAGAACACTTCTGACGACACAAGTATCCGATCTTCATCTGGCTGCGAAAGTGGAGGAAAGTGTGTCATCGTACCTTTCTGGTACTGGCAGGTCACTCATTAGCGCACAATTGGAACCACTCGACAGTCGTTTGGTGGCACTCATTGGCACAAGCGCTCTCATTAGTGCACGTATTAGTTCACTCGAAAATGTGCTTCAGGAAATGCAATCGTCTCTCACTGTACTCACTGCATTCAGTGGTTCGATGTTGACAGTGCCATCACTCTCTGTGGAGCATGCATCGATTGAGAGCCTTGACGCAGGAATCTTGCGAGTGGCAGGTCGTGCAGAAATTGGCGCATTCTCAGCGTCTGGTTCATTCGTACAAATTGGATCACTCTCCGCAACAGGAGCATTGAAGGTAATCGGAGATCTGACAGTGACAGGATTTGTGACAATTGAGAAAGATCTTCGTGTGAAGGGACAGTTAATTCTCAGTAATAAGCAAGCAGGGTATGCCCTCATTCCAAAGACTGGAACAAGTGTTGTAGTTCGCTTCCCTGAGCCAATGGTGGCTACTCCAATTGTCACCGCAACACCAGAATCTCCAGTGCTCTATGCGGTGCGCGCAGTGAGCGCAACAGGTTTTACTATTCGCATTGCAGGCATTGCAGAGGAAGATATTCGCTTCTCCTATATTGCACTGAGCGCAGAAGAGCCACGTACTGTCTACGGTACAGGATCGATGAGTTCATCATTTGGTATCCATCAATTCCTTGTCAATGAGCGAGGTCAGCCAATCTCGACAAATGCTGTCTGGAACTCTTGTATCCGTGGCGAGCCAATGATGCTTGGCGATGAACCAGTGAACTGCTCTCGCTATCATACGGATTCCGTCTGGGAGCATCCTGATTTGCATATTTCCTTCATCTACAAGCCAAATCATGAGCCACCACTTCTGACATTACCAGAAGGATACATTAAGTCAGTGGTCGCAGAAACATCTGAACAGAAACAAGAAGAAGCACCACAATCAGTGCCTGCACAAGATCAACCAGTCGTGGAAACCGCACCAGAAGTACCACAAGAAGAAGCAATGCCTGGAATTACCTCTATCAATGAAGAAGAGCAAGTTCCTACATTGGAACAACAAGAACAGAGTGTGGAAACAACGTCACAAGAAAGTATGACAACACAAGAGGTTCAGCCAGTTTCAACGTCAATTGATGAACTTCTTCCAAGTGATGCGGTACAATCTCTCACGCCAAGCGAAAGCCAAGAAGTAGCTCAATAATTCTTTCTATCATTCCCCATCTTTCTCTGTATGGATAAAAAAACGATCATCTTCTCTCTTATTATTGTCATCTTACTTGCAATGACAATTATCAATTATCAAAAACGTACAGCGGCAGAGCGCTCTACGGTGAATGCGGCACAAGAACAAGAGAAGGCAAAGAAAATTGTGGAACAAGTGAAGAAACTCCTTTTCTTGGACGATGAAAAAAACCCTACAGTTGCAGCGATTGTTGATATTGAAAAATTGCGCGCTCAAAGTCCGTTCTATGCACATGCAGAGAATGGAGATTATGTCATTGTAACATCAAAAAAAGCCATTATTTACTCTCCTTCAAAAAATAAAATTATTGATGTTGTTCCGATTGAACTGAAGCCAAAAGGAAATCAAGGATAACAAACCACAAAATATTTCCCCCTCCCCGCAGGGAGGGGGCTAGGGGGAGGGCAGTCAGAAACCCACATGCAAGTCGTTTATCATTGTCATATGATTATTTTTACAAGAATCCTACGCATCGCTTTATTGTTGAAATTCTCTTATTCGTAGGTTTTCTTCCTACTCTTTTCAATGCCAATGCGCATATCTACGGAGGTACTGGAGGCGGTTGGGATTGGTCACCATGGGGATTCATTGGTCCTATGGCTGGTTTGATGTTTGTCACAGGCCTTGCTATCGATTTTTCCGCAAGAAACATCAAAAGTCCTATCATTCGAATAATCGTTATCACTACTTTTGTACTTGCACTTGCCTACATCTGGGTAAAAATTGTCCAGAGTGATTGAGCTTTTAGAAAACGATCAACATAATCCTGATCATTTCCTTCTTTCTTGTTTTTGCTTTTTCCGCTACACTGCTCTCCACTTATGTCACCTTCAAACATCCTCCCATCCAACAATCGAAATAACACCATCTTCACATGGGTGTTAGTCCTCTTCCTGATTGGAAGTTCCGTCTATTACATCACGGCTCCAAGTAGAACGGAGGATGAAAAATTGCTCAGCGCACGCGAGGTGCCCATTAGTGACATCACACGTCAGTATAACGAAAAAGCATTTGAGTCGATTCTCGTTCGTGGGAGCAATGTGTACGCAAAATATGCGTCCGGAAGCTATGTGCAGTCCTATAAAGAGATGAATGCAAGCATTGCCGATTTAGGATGGAATGATCCTACAAATAGTACGATAGTAAAAGTAGAAAACATGGAAGTGAAGAACTTTTTCAAGGCACACATGAGCGATTTGCTCTTCTTTGTGCTTCTCATTGGTCTTGGCATGTGGGTGTTCCGATCCATTGCAAAAAGTCAGTCTACGGCCCTCTCCTTTGGTAAGTCTCGCGCACGCATTTCCGACTCAAAGGATGTGAAGACGACATTCAAAGATGTTGCAGGATGTGATGAGGCGAAGAATGATCTTGAAGAGATTGTCGACTTCCTCAAAAATCCGAAGAAGTTTACAACCATTGGTGCCAAAATTCCTCGTGGAGCATTGCTTATTGGCGCTCCCGGAACAGGAAAAACACTTCTTGCGCGTGCGGTTGCAGGCGAAGCAGGTGTGCCCTTCTTCTCCATCTCAGGGTCCGAATTTGTGGAGATGTTTGTAGGAGTGGGAGCAAGTCGTGTGCGCGATCTCTTCACCAAAGCAAAGCGCAATGCACCGTGCATCATCTTTATCGATGAGATCGATGCAGTGGGTCGCCAGCGTGGAGGAGCGGGTTTTGGTGGCGGACACGATGAGCGCGAGCAAACACTCAACCAAATTCTCACAGAAATGGATGGCTTCGATAAAGAAACAAACGTCATTGTGATGGCAGCCACAAACCGCCCCGATGTGCTCGATAGTGCACTCCTTCGTCCAGGTCGATTCGATCGTCGTGTGTTCATCGATAAGCCAGATCTTGTTGCGCGAAAGAAGATTTTAGAAGTGCATGCACAGAACAAAAAAATGGCAAAGGAATGCGATCTTGAGACGATTGCACGTCAAACAGTGGGTATGGCAGGAGCCGATCTGGAGAACATCATGAACGAAGCCGCCATCTTTGCAGCGAAGAGAGGCGCAAAGCAAGTACACAATGAAGATCTTGTCGGTGCAGTTGAAAAGGTAACACTCGGCTCAGAAAAGCGTTCTCGAAAAATCTCTGATGAAGAGAAGAAGATTACTGCGTATCACGAAGTGGGTCATGCCATCGTTGGACATTTGTGCAAAGAATCCGATCCTCTTCATAAAATTTCCATCATCTCTCGTGGGTTTGCATTGGGCGTCACGTGGTTCCTTCCAAAGGAAGATCAGTACACCACAACGAAGCAGAAATTCCTCGATGAAATTTGTGGGCTTCTTGCCGGTCGCGCTGCGGAGCAGATCATCTTCAATCAAATTACAACAGGTGCAAGCAATGACATTGAGCGTGCGTCTGCCATCGCTCGAAACATGGCAACTCGCTATGGAATGGATGATGAGCTTGGCATTGTGGCATACGGTGAAAAGCAAGGAAGTCAGTTCCTTGGAGTGGATCTTGGTACCAGTCGCAATTACTCCGAAGAAGTTGCGCGAAAGATCGATGAATTTGTGAAGACAACCATCGCAGAACAGTACAAGCGCGCGAAGAAGATCCTCGAAGATCACCGTGAAAAACTCGATGCCATCACACAGAAACTCCTTGAAATTGAGACCATGAGCTTCGAAGAATTTTCAGAAATTTTTGATGGAGGAGCGCAGGAGAAGAAGAGTGTTCGCGCATCATCTGAAAAAAAGAAAGAGGGTAAGTAAAAGAATCAGATGAAACAGAGGAGTCAATCCGTCTTCGCTCTCACAGAGCTACGCCGAGACAAGTGAAATCAAAGAAAACAAGGAACTACCTACTATCAACTAGCCATTCGCGGGCAGAAAGCCCGCTCTCATTACTATCAACTACCTACTAATCACTATCAACTCTGCTAATAGCTAATTGCCACTAGCCATCCGCGGGCAGCAACCTACGCCAAGGCTCCGGCTGCCAAGGAAAGCCCGCTCTAAAACCTAACCCCTAAAACCTATCACCTATCCACCCCCTATGCCTTCCCTCTCTCCTCTCGACGGTCGCTACAAAGAAAAAGTAGAAGAACTTCTGCAGTTTCTCTCGGAAGAAGCGCTCATGCGCTACCGTTTGTACATCGAAATTGAGTATTTAATTGCGCTGTCCAAGGACAAAAAAGTGAAGGAATTACCACCATTCACACAGAAGCAGATCAAAGATCTCTACGCTATTTTGGATGATTTCAGTGAAGATGATGTGGATGAGATTCGATCAATTGAGAAGGAAACCAATCACGACGTGAAGGCAATTGAATATTTCCTCCGCAAAAAACTTACCAAAAAATGGGGAAAGAAAGCACCACTTTCCTTCATTCATTTTGCGCTTACGAGTGAAGACGTCAACAATCTTTCCTATAGCTTGATGGTGCAAGACACCATTGAAGAAGTGATGTTTGGCGCACTGCTTGATCTCACAGAAGAGATTGAGATGTTCGCAGAGAACACCATCGATTTGCCACTTCTTTCTCTCACGCACGGTCAACCTGCCACTCCAACAACACTTGGGAAGGAGATGTATGTGTTTGTCGAGCGCCTCAATGATCAGATCATCAATCTGTTTGCATTTCGTATGCATGGAAAATTTGGTGGTGCAGTGGGCAATTATTCCGCACATTTTGCAGCGTATCCAACGCTTGATTGGCACGCATTTGGAAAGAAGTTTATCGAGTCTCTCGAGCTTCACCCTCGTCAGTATTCTACACAAATCAATCCTCACGATGACCTTGCAGAATTGAGCCATCTTATGGTGCGCATCAACACCATCTTCATCAGCTTCGCTCGCGACATCTGGACGTACATCTCTCGTTCCGTTCTCACTCAAAAAGTCGTTGCAACGGAAACGGGTTCATCCACCATGCCACACAAAGTAAACCCCATCGACTTTGAGAACGCAGAAGGAAATTTGGGCCTGAGTAACGCGCTCTTCACCCACTTTGCAGAAAAGCTCCCCATCAGTCGCTTGCAGCGCGACTTAACAGACTCCACCGTGCAACGCAGTATTGGTAGTGCATTTGGATACCAACTCATTGCCATCAAATCTCTCCTCAAAGGCATGAGTAAAATTAGTCCGAATGAAACTGTGATGGCAGAGGAGCTTGCACAGCACCCTGAAGTCCATGCAGAAGCCATTCAAACAGTGATGCGTCGAGAAGGCATTGCAGACGCCTACGAACAACTCAAGAAGTTCTCTCGTGGAAAAGCCCTCACGAAAGAAGAACTCTGTACCTTCATTGATTCTCTTCTACTGGAGACAAAGGAGAAGAATCGCTTGAAGAAGATGATGGGGTAGGAGAATGAAAAAAAAGGGGGGGATATTGACAAAATACTTAAATTGTATTTATATACTTCTATATGACGGGAGTAGAATTTGACCATCAACGCAACGTTTGTAGAGCACCAATGAATCGATCGCGTGGATGGCATCCTTGTTCAACGGATGCTTTACATGATTTTTTAGAAGATTTTCAATTACGAAAAAAACTAGAAAAAGAAGATTCTTTTTTAGAAATTGGTTGCGGAGAAGGGCATGCAATACATATTGTAAAAGATAAAGCAGGAGCTACTGGATACGGAATTGATATCTATGGAGATAAAAATAATCCAGTATATTTTCCTTTTTATTTGGAGGGAACTCAAAGAGAATCGTGCAGAGATATTTTTAATGCCGATTTTCGCATTGCAGATTGTCAAAATTTACAAGATCATTTTCATAATGAGATGTTCAAAGTAGTGTTTTCTTTTGCTGCTCTTCCATACGTATGGGATAAGATTGCAGCAATTCGTGAAGCGCATCGCGTGCTGACAGTAGGAGGTTTTGCCGCTTTGCATATTGATACTGATATGTCTCAGGTTGATCATACTGTAGAAAAATTTACAGGAATTCAGCCATCATTAGTTTCTATTCTTGCACATTATCCAGATTGGGGAGATCAGTGCTCAATAGAAGAAAGATGTTATGAAATGCAATGGCAACAAATATTGACTATTAAAAAAAACACAAGGTCATTACTATCAACCCCTCGTTATAAAGAAACAAGATTTGCAGAAGGTCGTTTCGGTAATGCAGCATTATTCACACAATCTGTGTACGAACTCTAAATTTTTCTGGTGCCCAGGAGAGGACTTGAACCTCCATGAGATTACTCTCGCTACCACCTCAAGGTAGTGCGTCTGCCATTTCGCCACCTGGGCCCATAGAATGAATGATCGGTGCCCTTACGACGAAGGGCAGAGTACAGTGTATAGATTTTTTTTCATTTGTCACCAGAAAATAATTTTCTCCCTCTCCCTTTGGGGAGAGGGTCGGGGTGAGGGCAAAAATCAGGTATACTATCCCCATGATCGAACTTCAGCGCAAACTTATTGGCGACTCTGTGCGGAACAAAGCGTTCAGAGATGCACTTCAAAAAGTCATCCAAAAAGGAGCATCAACAGTCCTAGATATTGGCTCTGGAACTGGTTTTTTGAGCTTTCTTGCCGCAAAGGGAGGGGCAAAGCATGTCACGCTTCTTGAAATGAACGATCTTCTTGAGCCAAGCATGCGGATGGCGAAAAAGAATAATGTTCACAATTGCACGTTCATCCAAGCACATTCCACCGATCTCCCCACACCAAAGGAAAAGTACGACATCATTGTGTCAGAGACACTTGGCAATTACGCGCTAGAGGAAAACATTCTCGAAACATTAAGTGATGCGAAGCGTTTCCTCAAAAAAGATGGTGTGATGATTCCCTCCGCAATTTCACAATTTGCCTGTCCTGTCACTTCTCCTCGTCTCTACGAAGAAATTGATGTCTGGGACACAGGATATGACATCGATCTCTCCATCGCACGTGAAGTGAGCCTTCATAACATGTACGTCAAAACCATTCAAAAAGATGATCTATTAGAGCAGAAAGATGCCATTCAGGAGTGGGACACCATTGATCTCACTCTAAAAAACGCAAGCATTCGCAAGAAAGAAGTAGAGTGGACTCTTCATCACCCCGTCACCATCTATGGCATCGCAGTGTGGTGGAAGGCAACATTGGCGCAAGGAGTAGAGCTTTCCACAAGCCCACTCGACGCTCCAACCCACTGGGAACAAATTTTCCTTCCTGTCCTCACACCAATCGATTGCAAGAAAGATGATGTTCTCTCGCTCTCGCTCACTTCCGACACACGATATTCCGTCAAAATCAACCTTCAATGGACTGTTTCCCATCTTCGAAAGGGGAAGGTGCTCGATGAACAGAAGATGGATATGAGGAAGGGATGGTGCTAGAAGAAGGTATTAGGTGATAGGTTCTAGGTGTTAGGAAGGAAGGGGTCAAGCAAAACAAGGATGATCTGTAGAGATGCGATTCATCGCGTCTCATTGAAAAAAACATTACAAATAGGATAAAACAGGGACTAACAGACATTATTCATCATACAAATCAGGTAAAGATTCTTTCTTCTTGTTTTTTTGATGCACATGATGAGACTGCTGAATCACTCCAACACGCACATCTCCCTGCACAAAGGCTTGCAGTAAAAGATGCACGACTCCGCTAAAACTAAGACCTGCCTTTTTTGCCTCTTTTAGAACAAGGGCATGCAAATGAGAATCGAGACGAACGCTTGTCGATTGCTTTTTGATCATGATATAAATGTATATCAAATGTAGTCAAAATGCAATACAAAAATAATTCTTCATTCTTCATTATTTATTCTTAATTTGATCCTAAACTCCTCTTCACTGATCGTTTTTACCCCCAGAGCGAGTGCCTCATCTAACTTGCTTCCTGCATCTGCACCAAGGAGTAGATAATCAGTCTTTTTACTGACAGACCCACTCACTTTCCCTCCACGCTCTTTGATGAGCGCTTTTGCTTCCTCGCGCCCCAGAGTTGGCAGTGTGCCAGTGAGCACAAAGGTGAGTCCTGCAAAGATTTGTGGGATGTTTGTCGTCTGCAATCGTTCTGCTGTGACACCACCATGTGTGAGGCGTTCAAGGAGCAAACGATGATCATCTTCTTGAATCCACGACTGAAGAGACTCTGCAACTTTCTCGCCAATCCCTTCGATCGCACAGAGTTGATCAATGGAGAGACTGAAAAGAGATTCTCCTAATTCAATCGGCGTGATCTGTAATTTTTCTGAAGAGAAAGGAATGTTTTTCGCAAGAAGTTCAGCAGTCTCCCTGCCAATGTGTCGAATGCCAAGGGCAAAAAGCAGGCGTGGAAGCTGTGTATTCTTCGCTCGCTGAATGGAAAGAAGCACATTCTCTGTCTTCTTTTCTTTGAAGAGTGGCAAGTCGATGAGGTCATGCTCTTCAAGAAAGAAAAGATCGGCAACGGTTGTGAGGAGTCCTCTTTGAAACAGAAGTTCAATAGTTTCCTGCCCAATTCCTTCGATGTTCATGGCGTATCTCGAGACAAAGTGTGCACATCGCTCAAGGCGCACAGCAGTGCAATTGGCGTTCTCGCATCGATGGATCACTTCCCCTTCTGGTCGCACTAATAACGACTCACAGCTTGGACAGTGCAGAGGATAGACAAATGGTTCTATTCCACTTGGTCGCAAATTGACGAGCACTTCCATCACTTCAGGGATGATGTCTCCTGCTTTGCGCACAATGACGGTGTCGCCAATGCGCACATCGAGACGCCGAATTTCATCTTCATTATGCAGCGTTGCGCGTGTCACCGTACTTCCTGCAAGATGCGTTGGAGTCAGGTGCGCAACGGGTGTAATGGCCCCTGTGCGACCAACTTGTAGTTCGATGTCAACGACCTGCGCAGACGACTGTTCTGCCTCAAATTTGAGCGCACGAGCAAAGCGCGGTGCTTTCGCGGTGGATCCTAAATCTTTCTGTAGTCGTCTCTCATTCACTTTGATGACAATCCCATCAATATCAAAATCAAGACTGTCACGTTTTTCTTGAATCGATCGGTAAAACAGCATGATCTCTTCAATCGAACCCATGCACTGATAGTGAGGTTCGATGGGTAAGTCCAATTCTTTGAGTGTATCCATCAATTCTTTCTGTGTACAAATTGCAAGTTTTTCTGTTGTGTCTCTATCTAACCCATAGCAAAACAGACGCAGATTTCTGCTTGCAGCAATAGCAGGGTCAAGTTGACGCACACTTCCCGCCGCCGCATTCCGTGCATTCGCAAATCGTTCTTCAATTGGGAGCGCATCGTTAATGCGCATGAGAGTCTTGCGATCGAGAAATACTTCTCCCGTGATTTCAAGGACATCAGGCAGATCGAATAGTTGATAGCGAAGAGGAAGTGTGATGGAAAGCGGAAGCACATTGATGGTTTTGACCGTGTGTGTCACATCCTCGCCTTCGACACCGTTTCCACGCGTGACCGCTTTTGTGAACATGTAGTTGCCACCCTCCGACCTCTCATAGAGAATCGACATATTCAGTCCATCAATTTTCAATTCCACCTCATACTCCATTGCTTTTGCGTTTCCAAGTGACCTCTGCATTTGCTCAAGCCAATCAAGAAGATCTTGCTCTGAGAATGCATCTTGCAGTGATTCTTTTGGGAAGAGATGTTGGACCTTCGGAAGCCTACTATCAAGTGCTGCGCCAACACGTTGAGTCGGAGAGTCGGGCGTGATGAGCGAAGGGAACTGCGTTTCAAGAGCGATCAATTCTTTCTTCAAACTATCACGCACCTCTTCAGGAACAAGTGAGATGTTTTCCGTAAAATATGCCCTATTCAAGCGCAACAATTCTGCCTTCAATTTTTCGATGCGTTCCTTTGCAGAGAGAATATCCATGGAGTTCACTATAGAGGAAAAATGATTTTTGGAAAAAGTGAAATATTTTCTCTCAAATAAAAGCCATTTTTTTGATGGAAAAACATACAAAAAATCGAAAAATTTGTCTGTCAATTGCAAAATTTTTTTCTATCAGCAGGATAGGACACATGGCTTCTCTCATTGATCTCCGCAGACAAATTGATACACTCGACCGTCAAGTTGTTGAACTCCTTGGTCGAAGAACGGCTTTGGTAAAACAAATTATTGGAAAATCGGAAGAAGAAATTACTGACCAAGACCGCGAAAGGCAAGTGTTAAGTAACTGGCTCGAAGAAGGGTTTGAGTACGATTTAGATGAAGGAACACTCGAGCGCATTTGCAAAGCAGTCATGGAACTCGCCAAGCGTTCAAAAGATCGATAATTGACATGTCATATTTACCAGAACCCATCCGCAGGTAAACACCTGCTCCCTTGGTGCTTGATTGTTTTTTGTAGTCTCCATTTTTTATCAGCAGCAGGCGTTCCGCCTGCGGTTTTCATAAAAAATAGAAATATAGCCCAATCAACATAAAACATCATAGAGGAATCTTGTACATCGAAGCGATCTGTGTCGCCTTGCCCCCCGAAGTCCTGAGCAAAGCGAAGGCATAGGGGGATTTGCCACTTTCTTTTGTAGCAACAAAAGAAAGGAAGATAAGAAGGATAGTATGGCAGATTCTATTGGTGTAGCTATAGATATATCCAAACCATCATCATTGAACATAAAAAAATATAATGAATAAGCCAAAAATGTAGCGTATTACCACGCTAATATACTAGAGGAAATTTCTTGAGATTGATAACTTGAAAAAACCTCATCATTCTGCCAAAAAAAGCGTTCTTCTTTCAAAAAGAACGGTCGGGGAAAGTGGCATATCTTCTACGGTGAAGAATGGAAAGAAACATTGACTTCATAAAAGGAAGGGGTAGAGTGCGGAGTTCCGTGGATACCATTTTTCATGTTTCTTTTTCTATGCAAACCCTCACCCTCCCAACTGGCATTGAAGCGTATCTCCGTGAAGTGGGTTTTACGCTCACAGAGATGCTTGTTGTGCGAAAGCTGCTTGAGTGTAGCTCTCTCACACTCCGAGAATTGGCACTGAAAACAGGAAAAAGTACCGGCATTCTCGATCAAGCAGCAAAGAAATTGGTGCAGAAGAAAATCGTCCAGAAGCGTTCCATTAACGATCAACCACGCTATTTTCTCACGTCTCTCGATGCCATCATCAATTTTGTACGTCAAGGTGTGAGCGAAAGGCGTGAGATGCTCGAACGGAAACATCAAAATTTTCAAGAATTCATTACGTCCATCCAAGTCGATACAGAACGTCCACATATGGAATACTTCGATGGCCCTATCGGCATTGCAAAAGCCTACGAATCACTCCTTGAACTGCGAGAAGAATTTCTCACCATTGCGCCGTGTCTCTGTAGCACGGAAGACCCTCTCAAGACCATTCGTGAACGATGTATCAACCGTCGCAAGGCGTACCGAACAAAGCAACGTGTCATCGCTCCAGACACTGCTCTTTCTCGTGCGCTCCAATTTCGTGATGGATGTGAATTTCGCGAGACGCGTCTCGTCGACGGAGACGATTGCCCCATCTCCTTTGAAAAAACAATTGTCGGCGACACCATTGCGTGCATCGATTGCGAAACAATGCACGCATCATTCATTCGCTACCCCATGCTTGCAAAAGCTGAAAAACATGCATTTGAACTGCTCTGGAAAGCAGCAGAAGTAGAGGAAGAGCCTATTTGGAATATTTCAGAAGAGTCAACAGATAGAGCAATTCAGCGAGGCACACCACAACTTCCCGATGAGCAGCGTCTTTGTGCAATCCATGCGTATGATTGAGTGAGTATTGCTCTTCCATAAGGGATGCAGAGAACAAATTTCACAAAGAGACCAAGAGGAATTGTAATGAAAGTAGCACACAAAATAGTAGCGATAGCATCAACGCCTCGCACTATTCTTCCATCGGGCAGAATGCAATGGAGAGCAACGAGAAGATCACTCAAGGCAAGAGTAGGAGCTAGCGCCACTCTCTGCGCTTCATGATGCAGATCGACAAACATCAATCTTTTTCTTACATCACATTGTTGCATCACTCTCTGAAAAAATGTGCAGATGGCACACTGCCCATCAAAGAAAATAATGAGTTGCTTTTGCATTATTTCTTCTTTGGAAGGAGTAACACAATCTCTCGTCCTACAAATTGCTCAGGTCGTCGATAGAGAAGAGATGGTCGATCTTCCATGCTTGGTTGCACCGAGGGAGGGAGCACTGCGGTGTAGCCATAATCATCGATATTTTTCCAAATATGCTGTAACCAAATCATGCGTTTTTGCGCATACCAAACAGGAAGTGTCAGGACAATCGGCACACCTTTGAGCGTCTTCGATGCATTCTCCAAAAACGACGCAGTCAGTTCATCGGCGTCTTTGCGCATCATTTCAGCATCGCGCACGGTTGGACGTTCCTTGAGAGCAGGTCCAAGTGTTCCTTCGCTGACGATCATGTCAGGAAGTGCATCAAAAGAAAACGCACTACAAGCGTTCTGCTTCCAGACAGCACTTTCAGCATCCTTTTTGAAAATTTTATACGCCTTTCGCAGCCATTCGATGTTTGTAGTTGCACCTTTCACAGCTTTTTCTGAGACATCCGATGCAAACACATTCATGCCAAGGAGAAGTGCCTCAAGAAGGATGACGCCCGTACCACAAAAAGGATCGAACACACTCAGTTGCTTTTTACTCACATCTTTCTTCTGAAGAGAGACGAGAAAGTGGCCAAAATTAAGAAGTGTTTGTGCTAATTTTGGTGGAAGTAAGCCAATTGTCGTGTCGCGCACTGGCTTTTCCATATCACGTGCAGTGTATTTTTTAACGTTCTGTGCAGCGATGGTGCGTCCAATCCAGAGAGCATCTTTGTTTTGCACAACAATAAGTTCGCAACCAGATGCCGGATTCAGTAAATTTTCATCGTGAAGTTGAATGGGCTTCGCAGGCTCTAATGCATTCCCAACATAGCGACTAGCAAGCCCTCGTTCTTTCAGAAGCTGTTTTGTTTTTCGATAGAGTGGTTCTACTTTTTTTGAAGGAAGATGGAGGAATCGGAAGCCAAAAACAGCCTTTCCTTTCACGCCTTCAAGTTCTGTTGCAAGAATTTGAGGAATGTCATCAAATGCAATATCACTATCGATAATTCTCTTTCCAAGAAGCACAATGCTTCCAAGTCGATCGAGAAATTCCTGAGAAAGATCAGTTTTTGTTGTAAAGAGAACAGTAGAGCCATCATGTTCTACAAGCTCAAAATCGGGTAGCAATGCAGAGAGTTCGGCAATTCCGATAAAGGGCTGATGTCCAAGAAAAGCGATGTAGCTATGCATGGAGATAGTGTACGCATAAAAAAGACCCTATCAAGGGCCTTTTGTATTTGTCTTATTCCGATGACAGTCCTCTAGGAGGATCTTGACAACAGAAGATAAAGTCAAGTGAGAGGGGAGTGCTCAACTCTGTGCGATGCTTTGGTTTCTTATTTCTCCTCGTAACCAGACGAAGTTCCCGGACCGGTTCACTACGTAGTACAAAGTGCACTAGAGGAACACTGGGAAGTAGGTGGGGTGCATATCGTTTGGAAAGTACTCCCAATCAAACGATACGACATTGCAGCGCAGAGAGGAAGATGTCTACAGGGTGACGCATGACGTTGCTATGCCCAGATGTGTGCAAAAGATGCAAGTGAAGAGTGGCCGGGAGGAACGAAGTCGAAACAACCAACTATAGGCATCTTTCTCTCTACAAATGTACATTTTCCTTATCTATTAGGGCTAAAGTCCAAAAATGAAGGAGATGTACAATCGGTGAAGTCAAAGATCAATCGATCACTCAACCGTGATCATCTCATCATACTAGAGTTTAATCTTTCCGCAAGCATTAGGGCTGGATAAATGTAAGAATTATTGTAATGTATACATTTTGTATACAGAATAGAAGAAAGAAGTTGCATTGCACTAACATTGCAAGTACGCATTCTCCATATTGGACATCGTAGTGAGGTGTATAAAAGAAAGTATTCATAGCTCATCACAATTATCCGCAGGTAGAAACCTGCTCCCTTGGTACTTGATTATTTTGTACAAAAGAATTCATTCTTACATTCCCTCTCCCTTTGGGAGAGGGCTAGGGTGAGGGAAATCTACGCCTCTCCCGCAACTTCCACTGTCTCAGGCCCTCCACTGACCACTGCTTTAATGCGCCTCACACCTGCTGAGCTTGCCTCTTCTTTCTGAATCTTGAATGCACCAAGCATGCCAGTATTTTGAACATGAGGACCTCCGCAGATTTCCTTCGAGAACGCGCCCATGCTATACACTTTCACTTTTTCGCCATACTTTGAGTCGAACACACCAATGGCTCCTGCGGACTTCGCTTCATCTACAGTCATAATGCTGTACGAAATAGGAGCATTGGCTTGGATGGCTTCGTTTACAAGATCTTCAACTTTTTGAATCTCTTCAGGCGTCATTTTTGCGGTGTGACTAAAGTCAAAACGCAGGCGCTCTGCGGTGATGTTACTGCCTTTTTGGTAGACATGATCGCCAAGTACAGCGCGCAGCGCAGCATTGAGGAGATGTGTTGCCGTGTGCAGTTTTGTTGTTTCATCGCTATGATCGGCAAGACCTCCACTAAATTTCTGTTCAGCTCCAGCACGACTTTTCGCTTGATGCTCTTCAAAACATTGCTTGAAGCCAGTTTCATCGACTGCAAGACCGCGTTCCAGTGCCATTTCTTTGGTCATCTCAAAAGGAAAGCCGTACGTATCGTACAAATGGAATGCATCAACCCCAGAAATAACATCCGTCGATCGATCAGCCACTTTGGAGAAATGCTTCTCACCATCAAGAAGAGTTCGGAGAAACGTCCTTTCTTCAGTATCGAATGCATCACAAATAGCAGATGATTGTTCCTGAATTTTTGAGTAAAATGCTTGATATTGCTGAATGATTGTTTTTGCGATTGTTGAGCAGAAAGTACCATCAGCAAGAATGGAGATCTTGCGTGCAGAGCGAATAGCTCGACGAATAATGCGGCGCAAAATATAGGCCTGATCTGTATTTCCAGGACGAACACCATCTGCCATCATAAATGTTGCAGCCTTCAAGTGATCGGCAATAATGCGCAGAGATGATTGATCGATCTGAGATTCCTTCTGTAGAGATGCAATGGTTGTAAGAATGGGTTTGAAAGCATCGGTATCGTAGACACTTTTTACACCTTGAAGCACAGCAGCAACACGTTCAAGGCCCATGCCGGTATCCACATTTTGTTGAGAAAGTGGCTCAAAAGTGCCATCTTCCTTTTTGTTGTACTGCATGAATACATCATTCCAAATCTCCATCCACTCACTGTCGTGTGTTGCAGGGTTTCCGCGTGGCTCACCCTCACCAACCCAGTAGAACATCTCAGTATCAGGGCCACACGGACCAGTTTTTCCTGCAGGTCCCCACCAGTTCTTTGCTTTAGGAAGAAAGCCAATGCGCTCACGTGGTACTCCAAGATTTTCCCAAATAGAAGCCGATTCTTCATCTCTCGGAGCATCGCTGTCTCCTTCAAAACATGTCACTGCAAAATGCGAAAGAGGAATGCCAAGCACATTGATCAGAAATTCAAAACTATATTCAATCGCTCCTTTCTTAAAGTAGTCGCCAAGACTCCAGTTTCCAAGCATCTCAAAACACGTTAAATGGCTTGCATCTCCCACTTCATCGATGTCTTGCGTACGAACACACAGTTGCACATCGGTGAGCCTCGTTCCCATGGGATGCTTTTGTCCGAGAAGATAGGGGACAAGCGGGTGCATTCCTGCGGTTGTGAATAGCACCGTCGGGTCATTGTCTGGAACAAGTGACGCTCCAGGAATGACCGCATGACCTTTTGATGCGAAGAATTCCAAGTATTTTTTTCGGATGTCTGCAGTGGAGAGTGGAATCATACGAGAGACAGTAGACAATAGACACTAGACACTAGACAATAGGCAATCAGAGAAATGAAAAGACAAAGAAAAAGTTTTATGGTATAATGGAAGAAAGGAACGATAGGAAATAGAAGAATGATAGGAAAGAAAGGAACAAGAGGAATGAAAACACCCTAATACCTAGAACCTATCACCTAATACCCCGCTCTTTCACATCATGGAAGATGCAACTCTCCACAAGAAGATGAAGTGAGTGAATCTTTTTCTGGAGGGTTTCGTTTTTGTCCTAGCTCAGATAGAAATGTCTGGGCGCATCTTAAGGAGACGATAATCATGGAGGTATTCCTTCGTATTATCGGATTTCTAGGATTCATCATCCCTTCCATTTGCGTTTTTGCAGGGGCGCCACTTGTTGTGGCATCCTTGCTTGATGCAAGGAAGGGATGATGGGCAACGGATTGCCCTCAGGGATCGACTACGTTCTGCACACAGCGTGTAGAACCTCTGGTCGGTTTTTTGTTGTATAGATCTAAAAATTATAGCGTATTAATACGCTAATACAGATGAAGAATGCTCAAAAATATTCAAAGAGTAACTCTTAACGTCGTTCTTCCTTCCTCATTCGCCTCATCTCCTTCATCGCTTTTTTGCTGATCTCATTCGCCTGAAAGACGTTCCCTGCGTTCATCTCTTTTTCTGATTGCTCAAGCATGAGGACTGGTAAAGAAGGAGAAACATCGGATGGATTCCGTCCATTTGCCTTCATTACCTCTCGAGGAAGCATTTTTTTCTGCATTCGTTTGAGAGCGCGTAGTCTTGTTTGAGTTGTAAATGCAATATCATCATCCATTGTTGGCGCATTCATCACTGCTACAGAAAGAGGAGTAGAACCCTCCATCATTGTTGCAATAAATGGGTGATCTGGAGAGGGAGTTTCTTGGCTCATATCTTCGCTTAAGAGACTTGGTTCACGAAGGCTCATGCGTGCATCAACAAGAAGAGTGTGGATGGACGATATTTTTTTCTGCAATGCAGGGTTTTTCATCTTCAGTTCAGCCATTTTTTTCTGTTTTTCATGAACACGTTCTTCAATGCGTCGTGTTTTTTCTTGAATGTTCTCCGCAAGAACATCGTCAATATCATCCATTTCCGATGAAAGAGACTGAGAATGATCTTCCAGTAACGATGTGACTTGTTCAATGAGAGCGACATCTTCATTCTGAGAAGAAAAAAGATGTTCAAGCTCTTCACTGCGTCGTTCGACTTGAAGGCTCGTAAAGAGGACGCGATCTTCCGTTTTGCGTTTCATTGAAGCCATAATTCGTTCATTGATGTGGATTTTAATAGGATAGAGCACATCTTCTGGCATGGCAGATTCTGCTGCACTCGCAATGCCTCCACTTGCAAGACTGACAATCAGAAATGATGCGATAAGATTTGTAAGAGGCTTGACTGAAAAAATTGAAAAGAGAGAGAAGGATGAGCGAGAGTCACTAAAAATCCACTCGCGTGAGCGGACTTTCTCAGCAGGAGAAAGACAGATTGCTTTTGCCAGAGAGAAGAGTTTTTTCTCAGTCATGTGCACTCTTTGACGAACAGAAGTCTTTTCTCTTACAGAGATGCCAATATTTTTTGCACATGCCAGTTTCTCTTCCTTTGTTAAGTGGAGAGATCGTGCAGTGCGCCACAGTTGTGAGAGTTCTTTGCTCATGGTTGTTTCAGGAGTTTTTTGAGTTGAAGCATGGCGCGGTGCAGACGAACCGAGATGACATTTGGCGAAAGATTGAGGATGGTAGCCATCTCTTGTGGTTTTAATTCATCAATGTAGCGCATGGTCACAAGCTGTCTCTCATCTTTGTCTAACGAAGACAGAATTTTTTGCATGTTCTGACGCTCAAGAGACGCTTCTGCGCCAGTGTCCTCTTCTCCTGTTGGGTCAAAGCCATCTTCTAATAGTGTATCGAGTGATGTTTCAGATTTTTTACGGACAAAGTCAATAATCAAATTATTTGCAGTGGTATAGAGAAATGCACGAAGATTTTCAACAGTATTCCCTTTTTGTAGATACTGAAGAGCTTTGAGGAATGTTTCTTGCATCAATTCTTTCGCTTTTTCTCTCTGAAAGAGTCGGAAGTAACAATGGCGAAAAATAGCATCCGCATAGTCGTTGTATGCCTCTTCTATTAGGGCTGAAGCTTCTGTATGATTCACTGAAAGAAAAAGAAAAAATAGAAGAATTTGATTCTATCAAAAGAAGTGCATCTCGTATATATTGACAAAATATAAAATTATACTATAATAATCTACTTTTCTAGCCTTTCTCCATTCACTTCTATGATTCAAAATCCACCATGCTTTAACCCTCTCGTTGGCTGTGGAGATGATGGGCAATTACTGAATTTGAGTGGAGTGGGTCAATCGGGTTTGTTTGGCACACGACCAACAGCCTCTCCACAATCGATCAGCGCAGAAACAGGCATCGATTTTTCGCTCTTATCAGATCGTCTCAAGGAATATGCATCGGGTAGTGTGCTTCGTCGACATCCAAAACAGTACTTTGCAGAGTACGTAATCCGCGTTAAAAATGTGAGTGGAAAGCTACTCCAAGGCGTTACCATCGATCATGGGCCATTGCCATTTGGAGCAATCTTTCAGTCTCAAAAAAGTGATCCTCGCTGTGCGCTTGTGTCAAAAATGGTGCGATGTACCACTACGTTACGATCAGGGGAAACACAAGATTTGACTGTCACCTACGAAACAACGAGTAGTTTTACGTGTCAGTTTGCTCGCATCTTAGAACGTGTGAAAGTTGCGTACGGAGTGTTGCGATCGGGAGATGTGCCTCAAGTCCTCACAACAGTTGAGTGCACAACGCGCTCCATTCCTCGAGATGGTTCTTTGTTTGATGGACAGAATGGAGAAGCGGATGGAGTAGGGGCGTCTACGAGCGATGGGCAATCTATCTTCGTGCCAAAGAATGATGAAAACACTGGCATACAGCCAAATGTGGGGTATAAACCATATGAAATACTTCCTCAGACAGGAGGCGATACATCGCTCTTTGTTGGCTCAGTGCAGGCGCAAATGCTCACGCCAGTTCCGTCTGTAGAACCTCAATCACTCTCTTCTCTTCTACATTCATTTCCACTTCTTCTTGCATTGGCAAGCGTTGCAATGATGTACACTATGCGATCAATACGCTTTCGATCATAAAAAATATTGACAGAGAATAAAAGAGGCGCACAATAGTGCGCTTATGCATTCTTTTTTCCAGCAAAAATGGCTGTACATTCTTGGGGTTGTGCTGTGTTATATCTTCTTCCTCGCACCACTCTTTCTCTTCGTAGAATATGGCATTGCAGCGCAACTATCACAAAAAGGCACGCACGAACACATAACGATGATGCGCGGTATTATGAACAATATATGTGACACAGGTTGCATGCCATCAGCGTCATCGCTGTGGATCATCACTCTCTTCATTGCTGTCTTTTTTGTAGCACTCTTCATTCTTTCTCTGTGTGTTCAAAAATGGAATAATTGGTACATTCCGACAAGACATTAGAAAAATATTAAAAAATAATATTGTAAAATAGTCAAATAAATAGTATAATAATAAAAACAAATACATTCCATATGAAAAAAATATCACTCAATCATCGCTTGTTGTGTGCATCGAAAGAAAGAGCACGAAAACGCCTCCTCATTGCTGGCGCAGTTCTTGTGATGAGTATTGGCATTGCTTTGCAGATGATGCATAGTGTTGGCTTTCTCTCAGCAAAAGACGTGCGTGCTTCGTTGCATCCATCGGCAACAGCCGTCAAGCGTTTACAGAAAAAATGGAACATAGAAAAAAGTGAAGGAATGATGGATGCCATGGCACAAAGACGGAAATTTCTTGCACAAAAGATCACACTTCTTCTGCGTTCGCCAGAGCAAGATACTCTTCTTGAAGAGACGATTGATCTTTCTCTTCATCCAGAGTGGATCGATCTACAAGAAAAAGCAGGAATAGTATCTGCACAATTGAATCAGAAAGCAGTAGAGCAAACGATTGATAGCATTCTTGCAACGCTTAGTGCGAGTCAAGGACAATCGTGCTCTGTGTTGAAAGAAGCAGTGGATGCACAGGGAGTACATCGCGTTGAGACATCATGCATTGCGAAGTCAGGAATCATCATCAACAGATCAGCAATTCTCGATGCGCTTCTCTCCGCAGTAGTATCAGAGGAAGAAAAGGTGATCGTAACAGTGGAGCGAACCATGCCAACACTGGAGAGAAATGGCGAGAAGATGACACTTCTTGGCTCAGGCCGATCGAACTTTCATGGTTCAGGAGTGGGAAGAAAAGCAAATGTGCGCAAGGCTCTTTCGGAAAAAGTGCAGAATGTTCTTGTGCCTGCTGGAGCCATCTTTTCCTTTAATGATACATTGGGCGGACCAGTGACAAAAGGAAATGGCTGGCACGATGCACTCACCATTTTTGAGGGTGTGAATTTGCGCATGGCACCAGGCGGAGGCGTGTGTCAGGCATCCACCACTGTGTTTCGCTCTGCACTGCGCGCAGGTCTGCCGATCGTTGAACAGAAAAACCACTCACTCTACGTGCATTACTACGAAGCGTATGGAGTGGGACAAGATGCAACAGTCTTCCCAGGCAAGCAAGATATGAAGTTTTTGAATGATACAGGGCATGATCTCATTCTTCAATCGTACTACGAAGGGGAGGATGCCTATGTGAATATCTTTGGAAAAGATGATGGTCGCATGGTAACCATGGATGGGCCATTCTTTGCATCAACACAGAAAGAAGGATCATTCTTTCTTGATAAACCTATTCGCACAGGTGAAATTGGATGGGTGCGCACAGTACAGAAGATCGATGGATCTCTTGATCGAACAATCGTTCGAGCACGCTATCAAGCACTTCCACGAAGTCTTCCAAAGACATATGTGGCAACAACGGAGGTCACAAAAAGTGCAGGACAAGTGTTCCACGCAGCAGCAAAATAAGCGCATTACCACCTTTCAGCAAGCTTAGGGAAAGCTAGTCAATAGCTAACAGCTAGAGCTAGACTACTATCAATGAACATCAATACATTTGTCGCCTTGATGAGCTTTGTATTCACTGTTCATGTGCGAAGCGTGAAGCGATGTGCATCTGTTTGAGGAGCGAAGCGACGAGTCTGCACATCGTAGCGAAGCACATGAATACAGTGATCAAAGCGAATCACGAGCGACGATTTTTTCTTTCGTTTCCTTTCT
>CAZKOO010000004.1:0-68003 GCA_964554435.1 uncultured Candidatus Peribacteria bacterium | reverse complement strand
AGATTGTTGCGAAAGTTGCAGAGCAAATTACTCTCTACCAACGTCGTAAAGACTTTATTGTGCCCTATAGGCATCAGGGGGAATAGAAGACTAGATATTGTGGAAAAGAAAAAAATATGATATAATGATTCGATGGCTGAGAGTCTTGCTACTACCGGAGGCGACCCTGAATGGTCAGATGAAGTACAAATTGATCTAGAAGAAGAATCTGGTCAGCATGACGACGAGGCTCTTCCTGCTAGTGTAGATCCAGAAGTAAAAGCAGCAATGGAGGCATTGAAATCGAGTATACATAGCCATCCTCATAAGATACTTTTATTGCGTATAATACAGCTTCTCGAAGAAGAAAAATTAACCGCAGATCTACAAATACGAACATATCAACAGCCAGAAGGTCAAGATTCTGATGCTATCATTAATGAGAAGAATCGTGATCCAGGCAGTGTTTTTCTGTTGTATGCTGGTGCTGCATGTATTTCAAAGACATATGAAAAACAATTGGATGACGATCCTGAAGGTCCCTCTGTAACAGCATCAGGAAATCAGGATGTGCTCAATGCTCCACAAATTTTCGGAGAAATGGCACATATTTTAGGTTCCAGAACAGCGACTGTTGCTATATTCCCAGATGCAGCATTACTTGAAATTCCAAAAGGTGTTTTTAAGAAGATAATGCAAGATCCAGTCGTGAAAGTTGGGTTGATGCGATTAATTGCAGGCCGCCTGATGGAACAGGCAGCAGGTTCTCTTGGACTAGGAGGTGAATTGGTGATGAGTCTAAAAGAGGGTACAGACAATACTACAGAAGACCCGAATAAAGTGATACAAAAACCTCTTGGACAGGGGGCATTTGGTATTGTTTCTGCCATGGAAGTGTATGGAAATGTAGAGCCATCAGGGGATAAAGACCTATTTCCACTAGGAGAATTACCTACTGTAACAGATCAGGTCCCTAGAAAAGTGGTAAAAATTCTTCATCCAGAGAATGGCTTTAATCGTAAAGTGGTAGATGCAGTGAATCAACAATTATTAAAAGAACGTGCCCTGCAAGTTGTAGTCAATAGATCAGTGCGAGAGCCATTGGAAAAAGATAATTTTACACTCATAAGAAACCGTTTACGCTATAAGAATGAGGATAAAAAGCAAGGTCTTGATATTGCAAACACTACTTATCAGGTGACTCGATTATTATTGAGTAGATGTATACCTGTGAATCCAGAGCTAGTACAGCGTGCATTAGAACGTTTTGAATATATGCGTGTACAGAAAAACAAAACAGTAAAAATTCGAGATCTATGTCGATATATTCTCGATTCATGCGGAACTGTTGTTCCAGAGCCACATGAATTTCATGCGCCATTTATGAAAGTGGAAGATATGATTGATGGTGTTGGAGGCGAGGAGATTATAGCACAAGTGAACGATTTATCAGAAGAAGAACGTATTGCATTTGCACTTGGCACAGCTCAGGCAATTGAAGCTGTCAACAGGGCAGGAGTAATACATCGTGATTTTAAACCTGAGAATATGCTCATCGATACTGCTGGCGTGCCTCGTATTATCGATCTCGGCATATCTCATCAATTTACAGGCGAATGGGAGAGAGACGAGAATTATAGTGAAACAATTAACGTAACATCAGGCACCTTGCTCACAATGACCCCTGAACAAGCACGTGGGATTGCACACAGAAAATCAGATGTATTTGCATATGGATGCATGCTCTACAAACTCTATGCAACATCACATCAATATCCACTTAATATTGCTGCGAAAGAGAGGAAATTGTCACTACCGGGCGTCGTTATACAGGTATCAACAGGAAATATCTTGTATGACAAGTATGTCACTGAAGAGAACATACCAGATCCTAAGATGCGTTTATTAATTGCAAAAATGCTATCATACAATCCAAATAATCGCCCTACAATGCGTGCAGTAAGAAAGGAAATACTGCAGATGTATGCTATAAAAGAAGAAGGTGGAATAGAGAAGTTAGCAAAAGGATATCATGGTTTAAAAGAGAGAGTTTCAGGTATGCGACTCAGTGAGGGCACACTAGAATATCATCCTGAAAACTCTCATATGAAAGAAGGCAAACCGATACCAAGCTATTTAGCGCATGCTCAGGCGTTTCTTACTCTTACAGATAAAGAGCGAGAAAGAGTACATCGTTGGATGATGCGCTCTCATCAATTGTCATACAGAGGAGTCAATTATGCTATTGATGTAGTAAGAATGGATGCAGTGGTATTGCGTGATCAGGAAAAAAAGAGAATCAGTATTCCATGGGAAGAGTTTATTCCTCTCTTTTTACGAAATGAAGAATCGTCCATTGTCGGGGACTCCAATGCAAACAGACAGACAGGGCAAGCAGGGGATGTAGCAGTAACAGATACAGGAGAGACAGAGGGATGAATTTAATGAAATCAATCCGTCGTCGCTCTCAAAGAGCTATGCCGAGACAGTTGGAAATAAGGAAGCAGAAGAGTCAGGGGAATAAGAAGAAACAGACGACGGTAATGTATGTAAGGTGGGTAAGGGAGGTAAGAATAAAACAGAGCAGGTCAGATGACCTGCGGATGATGAATGAAGGATGAAGATGCAAAAGAAGGTAAGGTAGGTCAGGCAGGTAAGGGATGTAAGGAAAAAATTCTTTTGTCGCCTTCCATACTTACAATACCTACTCTACCTTCCATACCTACTTTACCTACCAAAAAACGGGCATCCGGTGCTGATACTCTCGAAAGAAAATACCAAGACCGAATGCCCGGTTTAAAACTCAATTCGTTTGAGGTGAATTGAGCGATGCCTCACCTCTGTCGACAAAGCAGTGATGAGTATCTCCCTACACCGTCCTGCGATTTTTTTAATGACGGTACCGCGCCGTCGATATGTGTATTTGTGTAGTCTTTCATGCGCTGAAAGTCGCGACTACTATCGGCTAGTAGTGTGCCGTTTATGTGTGTTTGTCATCCCAACACGAGTGGTTGGGAGCTTGAAGTCGAGTACGTGCGTGAGTGCATTGACTCATCGTTTCCGTACAGAGGCTAGAAGCAGGGAGGAAGATGGAATCATGCTACCCACCTTTCCCCCGAGAGAGAGTAGCGTGACAAATGTGTATGTGTATTTGTGAGGATTCCATCCTTCTCCCTGCGCACACCTCATCAAGCGTAACAGGAGAGTAGGAAGAGATTGTTGTGAAGGAACAAATCTTACCAGTATAGTCTTTTCTCTCTTTTTTTGCAAGAGGAAATGCAAAAGAACAGCAACATTACAACCATTCCGCAGAAAAATGCGGAGAACAAGACACAGAGAAATCTTCTCGAAGAATGCAATATTCGAAAGAAAAATGCTCACTGAGAAGATCTGGCTCCACAAGGAAAAGACATGTTGCCAGTGTGTCGGCAATGAGAGCTCGCTCGCTCCACACCCACGTTGCAAGAATGTTTGTTGGCGACTCATGCGTACGTGGATTCACAATATGATGATGGTTTTCCCACGTTCTCCTACTCCCAGATGATCCGCAGAGAGAGCCGTGAGTAAGAGGAAAGATGCCAATTGCTTTCAATGCATCGTGAGGGTCTTCGAGCCCACATCGGAGAGTTTTTTCTCCGCGATAGAGCACATCTCCACTTCCATTGATCAAAAAAGAACTGTGATGAAAGCGCTCAAGAATTGTTGCAATAGAATCGATGCACCATCCTTTTGCAATGCCTCCAAAGTCAAAGAGGAATGGTTGCAGTAGTTCGATGTGCTGTTCGTCAATCATCCGCACAACATCAGAGAGTCGAGGGATGATCATCTTCTCTTTTTTTTCGACAAAAGAATAGTCTCGATCGTACCCAATGTCATGCAATGCTCTGCCAATGCAGGGTGTAAAGATGCCATCTGTCAGAGATTCTATCGTTTCAAAAAATTGGATCATCGACACACATTCTTCAGGTACCTCGATGATGCCTACTTGATGCGCAAAAGAGGAAAGTAGTGAATCATTGCGAAAGCGTGAGTAGTTGTTTTCAAAGAGAATCAAATAGTCTCGAATAGATTGATCAACGGCATCCTGCTCATGATCTGAAAAAAGATGCACATCAAATGTCGTGCCCAGTGCATCATAGTAAAGATCTACTTCTGACATCTCTTAGAAAAAGAGGTGATAGAAAAATGACACAATAGGGTCCACATTTGGTCCATACACAATTGCCCCGCCAAGTGCACCTGTAATGGAGAGTGCGATGAATGCAATGCTCGAAAAGAAGGGGGTGAGAAGTGATGGAAAGAAGCGATGAATCATCGTTTCAAACTTTTGTGAAGGACATCCACACAGACGCAGTGGTTCGTGAATCCATCCTTCTTCCAAACTTAAAAGAAGGCACTCGCGAATCATCAGAAGAGCATAGAGTCCAATGGAAAGTTGTGCGAAGAGTTCATGCATTTCTACAAGTGCCATGGTATCGGTTTGTTCATACACATCTGCCGCAACTCCTCCTGTGAGAATCGCAAAAAAACCTCCAATGGTTCCTATAATAAGGAGAAATCTTTTCATTGGCACCCACCACAGTTTTTGTTGAAGTGTTCCATAGACAAACAATTCCATGCCAGAATAGATGGTGAGAAGTGCGATGGGGAAATGCACGACGATTGGGTGAATGTCCATACAGAAATGAAAAATGAAGAATTAAGAATGAAGAAGAGGTGTTACAGATTGTACAGTTGTGACAAATTTCTTTGTCCATGCATCGATGCGCTCATGCTGATCATATGGCTCATTGACAATGACAAGAGGCATGCACAGCGACGTCAAATGTGTGCGTTTTTGGAAGGCAAAAAAATGTTCGGTGCATCGTGTGGTGAAGTAATATCGATCATCACCAAGGCTAATGCAGGCCATTTTTTTCCCTGTCAGATCAATCTCTTTGCATCGCTCTTCGAAGAATGCATGCATGTGTGGATTCAGTTGCCCCTCCTTTCCATTGGTGTTCCATGTACCTGATGCAAAAATAAGAACATCTGCAGACAAAAGATCATCGATAGCGGCATGTTCTGCGCGAACGATACGAGGAGTGTATGAAGTGTTTTTTTGAATGGATTCCGTGACACGTTCGACGACATACTGCGTGTGTCCACTGGTCGATGCAACGATGAAGAGAAGTGAGAGCGATGACATAGACAGAGTTACAGATGGCAAGAAGAACGACCATTTTTTCGAAGATACTTCTGATGATACTCCTCTGCAGGATAGAACACTTCAAATGGAACAATTTCTGTCACAATTGATTTTCCGTTCCACTTTCCTGAGTTGCTTTCTTTTGTCCTTCTCTGTTCGGCAATTTTTTTCTGTTCTTCAGAGTGGTAGAAAATAACCGAACGATATTGCGATCCAAAATCAGGGCCTTGCTGATTCAAGGTCGTTGGATTGTGTGATGCAAAAAAAACATCGAGGAGTGTTTCGTATGAAATGATGGATGGATCAAATTCAATCTGCACCACTTCTGCATGCCCTGTTTCATTCCAGCACACATCCTCATAGGTTGGATCTTTTGTTCTTCCTCCGCTGTATCCAACGTGTGTATCAAGTACTCCATCAAGTGCAAGAAATGTTTCTTCCACTCCCCAAAAACATCCAGCGCCAAAGGTTGCAAGGGAAGACATGGGAGAGTGGGTAGTAAATAGTAGATAGTAGATAGTTGATAGTAGACAGAAAGAGATCTTTACTCTTTTTCTTCGGATATTCTACCTACTACCCACTACAAACTACAAACTAAAAAAAGCCCCGCAAGCGAGGCTCTTTTTCGCGAAAAAGAACGAAGGTAGCACTATTTTTTCTTTGCTACGACTTTCTTAGCAGCTGGCTTCTTTGCCTTTGCTACTACTTTTTTCGCAGCTGGCTTCTTTGCCGCTACTTTCTTTGCAGCCTTTGGAGCTGCTTTCTTTGTTGTAGCTACTTTCTTTGCAGCCTTTGGAGCTGCTTTCTTTGTTGTAGCTACCTTCTTAGCAGCCTTTGGAGCCGCCTTTTTTGCAGTTTTCTTAACTGGCATGGTGAGAAGGGGAAGAAATAAAAAGACTGGATATCATTATATGCATTTTTTCTCTGAATGATGCATAAATTCTATTGACGCAAATCGTCTTCACGATGCAGTGATAAAAAGCATAGTTGACCTAACGTATCGTGGCTCTGAGAATGGAAAAACAGGAATATCTATTTCATCATTTTTAGTAAAAATATCAATTCAGTGATGATGGCTTTCACTTGCGCTTCATGCCATCTATAGGTAATGATAGGGAGCTTTTTTCTTCCCATCCTATGTTTGATTCACTCTCTCTTCTCTCATTCACATCACTTTTGTGGATTACTTTTGCATCGGGAATTTTTTCTATTCTCACTGCACTTTGTTTCCGCAGTTATATTCTGAAACAATCCGATGGTAACGACTTGATGCGTCACCTCGGTGGAAAAATTCGTGCTGGTGCAATGGCATTCCTCAAGCAGGAATACATGGTCATTGGACCATTCATGATTGTTGCCGCACTGCTTATTTGGTATTTCATCGATCGAAACATCGATGCAGAAATGGGTATTCCATTTACTGCACTCAGCTTCATCGTTGGTGCATTCACCTCTGCTCTTGCAGGGTTCATTGGCATGCGCACAGCAACACTTGCAAACATGCGCACAACCGAAGCAGCTCGCACAAGCATCACCAAGGCACTCCGTGTGTCTTTCTTCAGTGGTGCAACCATGGGCCTCTCTGTTGTTGGTCTTGGTCTCATCGGATTTGTCGGAACACTTCTTCTGATGTTTTCCTACTCTCTCGATAATGTTTCTGCTCTCAATGCACTCACTGGTTTTAGTTTTGGTGCTTCTTGTGTTGCTCTCTTCGCTCGTGTCGGTGGAGGTATTTACACAAAGGCCGCTGACGTTGGTGCGGACCTCGTCGGAAAGGTGGAAAAAAATATTCCAGAAGATGACCCTCGTAACCCTGCAGTGATTGCAGATAACGTAGGAGACAACGTTGGTGACGTTGCAGGAATGGGTGCTGATCTCTTTGAAAGTTACATTGGTGCTATTCTCGCAACCATGCTTGTTGGACTCACTGTGACATGGGGAGTAGAACGCGCACTCATCTTCCCTCTCATCATTTCTGCAACAGGAATTTTTGCAACCATTCTTGCCATCTTCTTTGTGCGCACAAAGAATGTTTCTGGCGTGCAAAACGCACTCAAGACTGGCATGCTCCTTTCTTCTGTGTTCGCAATGATCGCAACATACTTCCTTGCAAAAGCTCTTCTTCCAGCAGAGGTTGCAATGGGTGTGTTCTATGCAGCAACTGCAGGTCTTGTGTCTGGTGTGTTCATCGGTCTCATCACTGAGTACTACACATCATTCTCTTTTGCTCCAGTGCAATCTCTTGCAAAGGCTTCTCAGACTGGTGCTGCTACTGTGCTCATCGAAGGACTTGCACTTGGATACATGTCCACAGCACTTCCTGTTCTTGTGATGGCAGGTGCAATCGGCATCGCATTCAAAGTTGCAGGAATGTATGGTATTGGAATTGGTGCAGTGGGAATGCTCATGACTCTTGGCATGACTCTTGCCATTGATGCATTCGGTCCAGTTGCCGACAACGCAGGTGGTATTGCAGAAATGAGTGGTCTTCCAAAAGAAGTACGCGAGACAACAGACGCTCTCGACTCTGCAGGAAACACCACAGCAGCGATTGGAAAAGGCTTTGCCATTGGGGTTGCTGGCTTCATGTGCTTGGCACTCTTTGGTGCATATAAGGAAGCAGCACACATCGATGTGATTGATGTCACTCGTCCAACAACTCTCATTGGAATTCTCATTGGAGGCATGCTTCCATTCCTCTTCTCTTCCATGACTATGCGTGCTGTTGGTCGCGCTGCTATGGCAATTATCGAAGAAGTTCGTCGTCAATTTAAGGAGATCAAAGGACTCATGGAAGGAACAGCAGATGGAGACTCTGAGCGTTGTGTTGCCATTGCAACATCCGCCGCTATTCGCGAGATGATTCTCCCTGGTCTTCTTGCTATGATCTCTCCAATTGTCGTTGGAATGCTTCTTGGTAAAGAAGCTCTTGGTGGTCTTCTTGCAGGAACACTCGTGAGTGCCATCATGCTTGGTATGTCCATGGCAAACTCTGGTGGTGCGTGGGACAACGCAAAGAAGTACATCGAAACTGGTGCACATGGTGGCAAGGGTTCTGACTGTCACAAAGCAGCGGTCATTGGAGATACTGTTGGTGATCCTTTCAAGGATACATCAGGACCTGCTCTCAACATTCTTGTAAAATTGATGTCCATCGTTTCTGTTCTCACAGCAGGGCTCTACGGAACAGGTATCCTTGGATAAAAGTAGATTGAACAAAAAATGTAGTCAAAAAGGTGGCGCGAAGGCGTCACCTTTTTTATACTAAGACCTTATGGATAAATATTCGAGGCTAAAAACTTCACCTCAGCCTCCAGAATTTTTGGCTCAGAAATTAGATGCAGTAGAAGAATTTCTTCGAGAGCAAAGTGATGTTGTGTTACAAAAAATCCAAGCTCTCTTTCAACGAAAAAATCTTTCTATGGACCTCGTTGAAAATGCAGCAATTAAGACTCTGCTCTTTCCAATTTTTTTTGCTGAATATGGCGTTGATTGCATAGAAACAATCTGCCCTTCTGTTGTAGAAAAAATAGCGAAAATGCTGATGAGTAATGATCTGAAAAATGAGGTCGAAAAACCTGTTCAAAATGATTCTATTCAATCAGTATCGATGGTAGCTCTTATTAAACGCTTTGTATTACAACGTCTTCCTTTGCCATGTCTTGTGCGGGATAATGGAACTGTTTCTGCAGAGTATGCTGACGCAGTAGTTTCTCTGCCAAATATCGCAACAGCTGATTTGACTATAGAAGACCTTCTCCCAAAGAATGTCATCATTGGAAGAAATGATGGTCACTATTATCAATTAGTAATAGGTAAAATTGGAGAGAAAGCACAAAGAGTAAGAGTAACAGATGAGGAAGCACGATTACTACGACTTGACGCACTCAGATGTTTTGAAAAAATGGAGAAATCAATGCCTTGGTATAAAAGATGGATGCAGGAATTTGTAAATTCAATTTCATAATATCTTAGAAAAAGATTGTTGTTTTCTGTATACTATCTTCATGAAAAGATTTGTTGTTGCACTGTCACTCTTTTTCTACTGTTCTTCTGCATACGCAGCATGGAGCCCAACATATGACGAGCGCGTGTTGTATAATGTTTTTCTCACGCAAGAAGGCATTCAAAAACCCGATGTGTATCTTGAAAAAAGAGTTCTCGATTTGCGAATGAAGTTGCGAAAAACAGCGGAGAGTGATGTGCAAAAAATCATCCAGTCATTCGCACAGCCAGAAAAAGAAAATCATCTTCTTTCCAATACACAACTCCTTGAACAGGCGCAGAAAGTAGTAGATGTTCTCAGTGAACGAATTCGTGCACAAGAAGTTGATCTTGATCTATTAAAATCTGAACAAAAAATGTATACAGAAAAAACAAATGGCGTGCCTGAAGGATTGAAAATAACACAGTCACTTGCAGAGTTGCAAACACGTGTTGCCCTTCTTGAGGAGCAGAAAAATGCATTTGAAGATGGCTTAATTCTCGCCCAAAAAAGAGTGAATACTTTGGAGTGGGATGTGCGTTTTGAGCAAGCGGAGAAATTTATCGGTGCGTTGAACTATGTATTCATTCTTGTCGTTGCCATTCTTCTCGATCGTTGGATTAAGCGTCGATTTGTTCGCACAATTGAAGATAACTATCGTCGATACTTACTCTCAAAACTCATTTCAGGAAGCATCTATCTGTTTGCGATTTTCATTGTTCTCACCAAGATTTTATTCGATCATCCAAACGCACTTGCTTCACTGGCCATTGTGGGTGCTGGTTTTGCCATTGCCATGCAAGACATTATTAAAGATGTATTTGGATGGGTGATCATTGTCAATCGCCATCTCTATTCTCTCGGAAACAGAGTGTCTATTGGTCAGTACACAGGAGACGTCATTGATATTGGTTTGCTGCGAACGACTATGCGTGAGGTATTAACGCAAGGAGTGGCAAACCCTCAAGAGCGCGCAGGAAAAATTCTCTTTATGCCCAACGCACTTGTTCTGCGTGAACCAGTTCTTAACTTCAATGCAGCATCGGACTACTTTGGTGTCGAGCTATCGATGGTCCTCACACACAGTAGTAACTGGAAAAAAGCAGAATCCATTCTCATGAGCATTCTCGATAAGCACGTTGCATCCTTTGCAAAAGCAGCTCGCTCTCAGCAAAAGCGTCGTACCGCACTCTTTTTTACCTTTAGCGAAGTGCGCGATCCAACAGTGGATATTGGCATCGACATCAAAGGCATCACGCTTTCTCTCAAATTTACTGTACCCATTGGTTCAAAGCAGAAGATTTTCTCCAGTATCTGGCGCGACATTCTTGAACAATTCTCCAAAGAATCTGATCTTCATTTTGCAAAAGAGTAGCATTTGACAAGAAAGTATGACATGTTCTAAAGTAGGTGTATGTCAACTTTAGAAGATGGTGTCACATCATCAGAACATGATCCAACCCTAGTCGTCGACGGTCTAGGAAGTCCACATTGGGGTTTGCCTGGTATGCCAGCTGAAGATCTTCGTGACTTTTTAAATGGCACTGGTGCTTTTGCTCAAGTTGATGAACATGTAGTAACTACAGGAGAATCTGTTGTCCGTTGCGATGATGATTCAGAAGACAGAAGTCCAATTGGTGATAATTTTGATGTTGACCTAGCAGTTCCTAATGTACCTGTAAACGAGGCTAGAAGAGTTGTTGCAAGTATTGCGAATCGCTTTGGACTAGATACAGATGAAGGGGGGGGTGCGAAAATGATTAATCCTATTGCTCTCACTGAACTAGGAGGGTCCTTTCCATCAGTTGTAAGTTTACATCATCAGGGAACACCTGATGATCCAGATGCATATATGGTAGAAGAAGCTAGGTTATAGCATATTGATCAACATAAATTATTGGATTTCATCCTTTTTCTTTTGATCTTTTTTCCTGTACACTCCATGTATGACACAGAAAATTTCCTACAGTTCTGCGGGGGTAGATATTGCAAACGCAGACCGCACAAAAGAGCAAATGGCAGAAAGTTTAGAGACTGATAATCCTCTCGTACTCAACAGCATTGGTGCGTTTGCATCGCTCTGCGATGGAAGTTTTCCAGAATTCAAGCACCCCGTGCTTGTGTGTAAGATGGAAGAGCCAGGAAGCAAGCAAATTCTTGCATTTAAGTACAAGAAAACAAAAGGTATTTGCGACGATCTCATTCATCACTTGGTGAATGATGTCATGGTGATGGGTGCGCATCCAAAATTTGTTCAAGATCTTATTGTGTGCGGAAAATTGGAACAAGACGTTGTGAAAAGTTTGGTGCGCGATCTTGCTTCTGCCTGCAAGGCGCAAGGTGCAGTTCTCACTGGAGGCGAAACATCGGAACAGCCAGCAGTACTCGAAGCAGGGACGTACGTTCTGGGCGCAAGTTGCATCGGCGTTGCTGAGAAAGATCAGATTGTAGATGGGTCCAAGATTCAGGCAGGAGACATTGTCCTTGCGCTTGAAAGTAGCGGACTTCACACCAATGGCTACACGCTCATTCGCGCGCTCCTCAAAGAATATCCTGAAATTGCAGACGTGAAAGTAGATGATGGAACGTTCATCGATGCCATTCTCACGCCACATCGCTGTTACTATCACACAATGAAAGATCTCTTCACACATCCTGCACTGCATGGCATGGCACACATTACTGGCGGAGGAATCCCTGGAAATTTAGATCGCATTTTGCCTAGTACCATGAATGCTGAAATTGATGCATCTCGCCTCAAGATTCCTACAATTTTTAGCGTCATCAAAGAGTGGTCGAAGAATGATGATGCAGATATGATCCAAACATTTAACCTTGGTGCCGGCCTCACGATTGCCATCGATCCACAACACAAAGAAGAGATCATTGCACACATCGAAGGCCACGGTGTGCCATGTACAGAAATTGGAGTCATTGTCGATGGAGGTTCAAAGAAAGTAGAGATGAAGGGTGAGCTGAAGTGGTGCAAGTGAGGAAGGTAAGGGAAGTAATGTAGGTAAGGAAGGTAAGAATAAAAAGGGAGCAGGTTTCTACCTGCGGATGATGAATGAAGGGTTGAGAAGAAACAAAAGAATCAGACGATTCAAAGGAAAGATAATGGATGTAAGGTATGTAAGGAAATGAATAGGGACTGTAGAGACGTGATTCATCGCTCTACCAACTACCTGCCGGAATCCTGTACTATCGTACTAGTACACAAGTACAAATATCAAAAAATAGAATCATCAAATTATGCTTTAAGTAAGATCTTATTCTAGCATCAAAAAAATGATGAAAGATTGATTGAATGAAAATGATCCAAATACTACTGTACTGGCGTAGTAGTACAGTATGTAAAAATATACGGTACAAGTAAAAGATCGAGTGGAAAAATACAATGAATCAAGATTATTCTTCTTACTCTGCAGTTAAGTGTGCAGAAAGTTTTTCCCAGCTTTGTTGAGTTAGAGCTTGAATTTCATCAGAAACAGGAACGGTATTCCAATGCTGACCACCATGCTCAAGAACATAGTCACTCAGAGCAAGTAATTCACTTGGAGAGACAAGAAGCTGACGGAATCTATCGTCTGGCAATGCAGCGAAACCAGATTCACAGATTCGCTGACGCTCATCATCACTGAGGGTAATGTTTGCCTCAGGTATTCCTATCATTGCCCATTCTTGAGTAAAATCATTTATTTCTCCATTCATGAGAATAGAATCAAGGCATTTTTTTGCAGACTCCAAGTCTTTTCCGTTCATAGCCTCAGACATCTGGAAAAATGGCATTTGATCTGTGGCGCTGAATTCAGAAGAACTAATGGAGTTATGAGAGGTTTGTGACATATAAGAAAAAATAAGAATATCTATATTATAACAATATAAAACTTATTTGTCAAATTTCCTCGAAAACACTGGCAAGCTTTTTGCCTCACGATTCACATCATTTTTGAGTACTGGTGTTGCAAGTTTCTTATTTTTTGGAACGTAGCGAGCGGGCTCAAAAGATCGTTCTTTGCGTGAACGCCGAGAAGGCTTTGAGGTAGGAGTTGACGCGTTTTTTTGCACACGCACAGACACTTCTTGCTCCATTTTCTTCCTGAGTACTCGTGAGTATGTTGCGCGCACATGTGACGTCATTTCTTCTTGAATGCGCACTGATACAAGTGTGTCCTCTGCAACTGAGGTAATGATGCACGAAGTAGAAGTCTGTTCTTGATCATTGTTGATGGCGATGGTTGATTCCTCGTCTCGAGAAGGGGATGGTTGCAGGGTGGTCTCTATAGGCGCATCATCCGATTGAATGCGAAGAGTAGATCGAGAAGGAGTGTGAGATGCTGCGAGCGAAAGCGATGGAAAGGGTTTCTGTTGTGCTGCAAGTATTCCTTTTTCATTCAGTGTATCAATCACTCGACAAGGAAATGCTAAGAGCTCCGGATGACGAAGGAAGAGCACAATTGTAACGCCCGCAGAAGAAAGAGCTTGAAGCATGGAGCAGACCTCCTTTTTTTCAAGTACTGTGCAATCGTTCAAAAAGTCATCGCATACAATCATTTTTGGCATCGAAAGCGAAATACGCTCATGATAGAGTCGAAAAAGATCGTACGATCGAAGTTGTGCAACAGGTGTATGTTTTTGCTCAAAAAGAGAGAGTCGACGCAACATTGCATCAACATTTAGAGAAATAGAAGAGAGAGATGCTCCGCTAAACGCAAGAAGTCTAAAGAGAAAATCCGCAACAGTCTTCTGTGAATTGCTCTCTCGGCGCATGAAAAGTGTATTGCGTCGATAGAGCTGAACGAGAGGTGCAGGCAGACTAGAAGCATCCATTCCTTCGATTGTAAATGCACCACTGTGTGTAGGGAGAGAGAGTGAAAAAAGCTGATGGAGCAGTGGGATATTTTGGCTTTCCGCCTTGAAACAGACAGACTCCCCAGCACTGACAGAACAATGTAACATACATCCAGAGCCAAGCGACAGAGAGTCAAACACAATCATTCTGGAACATCGTATCATACGATAAGATCTGTCAGATCAGGTGCTTCATTTTTCGCAAGCCATTTTTCTTCCTTCTATTTTTTGCTATGATGCCAGTATGCACGGTCGATTCATTCTTCTCATTGGCCCAAGTGGCGTTGGAAAAAGCGCTATTTTACGACACTTGCGAAGCGTTCATCCGCAGTATGTTTTTCCAAAATCTGCGACAACACGTGCACCGCGAGAAGGTGAGGGGAGCGATTTATATCATTTTATTTCCGATGAACAGTTTACGCAGTGGCTGCAAGAAGGGAGATTTTTAGAATGGGCACAAGTACATCACAGTGCACGCTATGGAACATTGATTTCTGAAATCATTCCTCCCATTGAAGAGGGGAAAATTGTCATTCGCGAAGTGGATGTACAGGGCTTTTTGTCCATGAAACAACATCCCTTGTTTCAAGAAGGAGGTCAATATCCACTGAAAACAATCTTCATTCTTCCTGAAAATGAAGAGCAATTGATTCGACAAATTACAAAGCGTGCACCGATTGCGGATGAGGAACTGAAGCGTCGTATAGAGAGCATGCGCCATGAGCTTTCCATTGCACCACAAACAGACGTACAAATTATCAATAAAGATGGCGCCTTAGACGCAACCATCGCTCGTGTCGAGGAGGAGATAGAGAGGTAGGAGATGCAGAGGAAGGAATTCAATGAGATCCAAGAAATCAAGGAAATCAAGGATTCCAGAAGGAACAGAAGAGGCAGAGGATTCAGAGAAAGAAAAGATACAAAGGGAGCAGGTATCTACCTGAGAATGTCTTCCCTCAGCCCCCACCCCTAACCCCTCCCCCCGCGACTGCGGGGAGCTTAAGGTGAGGGCAGTAACAAGAAAATCAACAGCCAAAAGCTAATTGCTAATTGCCTCCCACACTCGTACCACCTCTGCTGTCTCCCACACATCATGCGTGCGAATGAACGATGCGCCATTTTGAAGGGCGATGACTGTTGCGGCAAGAGTGGCAGGAAGACGTTCACTTGGAGGGAGGTTGTGTTTGCCTGCAAGAAAAGATTTTCGAGAAGGACTAATAAAGATCTTCCCAAGATCAGAAAGTTCAGAGAGTCTGTTCAGTACTTCAAAAGAATATCGAGCGTCACTCGACAGAAAATGTCCAAGCCCTGGGTCGATGATGATGTGCTCTCGTGTGATGCCAGCGTGTAGACAGGCCTCTATTCTCCCTTCAAAGAAAGTATGAATAGTCGCCATAATATCTGTATAATTTTTTTGTTCAATAGTTGTGCGTGCAGAAGAATTTTTTGAATACATTAGCACAACGTCACATCCATGTTCTGCGCAAATGTGGAGTATATGCGGATCACTTCGTCCAGCAGTAATATCATTGATCATCGTCGCACCAGCAAGAAGCGCTTCTGTTGCAACGACAGATTTTGTCGTATCGATGGAAAGTCTAATCGACGGAAAATGGTGATGGAGAGCTGTGATCACCGGAACGACTCGTGCACATTCTTCATCAGCAGAAATATCGTTTGACAAGGGTCCGCTCGACTCTCCGCCAATGTCGATGATGGTTGCGCCATCTTCTATCATTTTTTGTGCATGCGAAAGAGCCATCTCAACATTCATGTACTTTCCCCCATCAACATAAGAATCGGGAGTGATATTCAGAATGCCGACGATGAGAGGGCTATTCGCCATTGGCTTTTGGCTATACGTGAGTAGTGGGTGGTAGTGCCTATTGTTATTCTTCATTCTTCAGTTCGCCCTCCTTCTCTCCATAATGTTTTTTTCTTCTCTCATCGAGCACTTTTTTCCCAACAATAGAGCTAATAGCTCCACCAATAATAAAGCCAACAATCATTTTTTTCATAAATTGATTGTCTTTTTTTTCTTCCTTTTTTTTCCAAAATGAGAACATACAAATGGAAGTATAGCATAGAACAATGAGTAAGAAACAAGAATAGAGTTCTAAGACGCTGACACAAGAAAAAGAATGACATCATGAATGATCCATACATCCTAGCATCATCAGGTACATCACGAAGAGGTACGATTTTCAGGTGATATTCTATGAAAAAATACGGATGACAATCTGTACCAATGAGTAGCTAACAAGCAGTACAAGAATGCCCGTCAGTACACGAAAGACAAGGGATTTTGCGTTATTGTAATCATCTTCATTGCCAAAACTTGCAACCATGCGAAAGCCAGCGTAAATAATAATGGCAACGGCAATCACAAGAATAAAATTGAGGATGATTGTTATTTTTCCCATGACATAGAGCATGAGTGGCGCAGGATTGGCAACACCTCCATTGAGTGGGAAGAAGGTCGTACGAATGACTTTTGCAGCAACAATGATCATGAGTCCAATGGTCACATTGAGGACAGCAGTGCGCACTTTTGTGTATGCACCTTCATCGCCAAGGCTTGTGACAGCTTCTAAAAGAGAGAGGATGATCATGAGAATGCCAATGGCAGCAATGATCGTAATAATCCACTCTGCAATACCAATTGTTTCAAATTCGATGAAATTTGGTGCAGAAAGAATGGCATTTGTATTATTGATTGTTCCATTGTAAAATTTTCCGATAAATGTTGTTGGCCCAATTGTGAGAAGAACGGTGATGATCATGCCCCCTATCACGACAAGAATAATTTGACTGCGTGCTTTATCCATTGCGCCTTCTTCGCGCGAAATGGACAGTGTAAACCCTGCAATCACAATAGCAATGACTGCAACAGGAATCCAAATAGGAAGGAGCGTTGTAATAAATCCCGTTGCAATGTTGGAGATGTCAGTACCATTTGCGCTCACAGAAAATGGCACAAGGAAAGTACTGAAAAAGCCAAGAAGTATCACAAAAGAAGTCATGTACAGAGAGTGGTAGGATGTTGTGCAATTGTGTGCATCAGGAATGTGACAAATGTATTTTCTGGCACAAATGTTCGGATGATACCGTAACAAACAATGGTAACAAGGAGTGCAATGAGTGTCTCAATGATGATGGTTTTGGCTTTTCCTTGAAGTCCTTCATCGATGGAAACAATAAGAAAGATGCTCGCAAGAATAAGGGCAGCACCAGCAAGAAAGCCGATAAATGTCAGTGTAAATTGCGCAATGCCCGCGAGTTCGGTGAGAATGGCATTGGGGCTTGTAGAGCTCACGCTTGTCACAATGGCTTGTGCAATGAGCATGATCATCACACCAATACAACTTCCAGTAAGAATTTTTTTCTGAGAACTGACAGTGCCTTCATCTCCCGGATTGGACACAATTTGCACGCCTGCAAGCGTAATCATCAGTACAAACAGTGCAAATGAAAGGTTTCGTAAGAATCGACCAACATCATAAATGGAACCTGTTAAGCCAGACAGATTGATGCTCGACACAACATCTGAACTAAATCCACTGCTTGTGAACGTGTTGGCAAAAATGGATGCTGTTGCAATGATGCCAAACCCAATAAACATGGTAAGAGTGGCATTATTGAGCGTTGAATAGGAGTCTTCTTTATCTGACTCAACGATAGTTTTGAGCCCAAGATAGAACACTCCCACAGCGGTAATGCCATAAAATGCTGTTAAAGCTTGACTAATGATGCGATTTTGCACGAAGTCGCGAAAGGCAATAGCACCTGGCCCTGCCAGAACGCTGTCTGGCATGAGAATGAACAGAGAAAGAATTAGAAGCCACTGGCAAACGCGAAGAATGCGCATAAATCTCATTATTATAGCAGAAAAATGATGATGAAACAACTTGTATTTTCCACAAAACGTCCTATCATTTTTCCTATGAATACTTCTTCTACCATCATCGACGTAACGCCACGCACGAAAGGTGCCATGGCAACAGTCTATTTTTTGCTTGCGCTTGCGTTTTTTCTGACAGGCGTTGGTGTTGTTCTCGGCGCATTATTCGCTCCTTATCTCCTCACGACAGGATGGATGATGATTCTACTGATTGCTGAAATTGCGCTTATTCTGAGTGCTCCAGCATGGATGCACCGCTCACCGCTCAATATCATCTTATTTGCACTCTTTCCTCTCTTTTCTGGCATTTCCCTTACGCCATTCCTTCTCTCTGTATCCTATCAATACGTGAATGGAGCCACCATTCTCCTCAATGCGAGCATTGCAACAGCCTTACTGTCACTGGCATCTGGAGTCATTGCTTCTCAAGCCAAGACTGATTTGAGTCAGTCCTACGGCTGGATTGCCTTTCAAGGACTCTTAGGATTGATTATTTTTGGCGTACTACAGATGTTTATTCCATCTCTTCGTGGAGGGGTTGTAGAGGTGATGGCATCGGGCATTGGAATTGTGATATTTTCAGTCTATACAGCCATCGACTTCCAAAGAGTCTTGCGCCGATCGGGCGATTCTCCATTCCTTCTTGCGCTCACAGTCTACCTCGATTTATTCAATCTTTTCCTCTACGTCGTGCGCTTTATGCTTGCGACATCGGGCAGAAGAAGGTAAACCAATCGCGGCTAGAAAAGCCTCTCTGTAATAACGAACAACTACCCACTATCAACTACCAACGAAACGCTACTCGCTCGTCGCTAGTTGCTCTTGACTCTCCCTTTCCTCTTCTCTACACTCTCCCCATCGTATGGCTAAGAAACCCACCCCCAAAAAGCGGCTCAGTAAAGATAGAAGCAATCGTCGTCATTCTGTGTATCTTCAAGAAGAAGTCAAGCGTTTGACAGAATTGTCAGCATCTCCCTATGCTGGTCCTGTTGCGTTGAAGAGCAAAGCAACAAAGGCTCTGAAGAAGATTACAAAGATTCAAGCCTAGAGAGCCTTGCTATCGTACATACTTCCATGAATAATAGGAGAGGTTTTTTCCCTTATTTTTTGTATGGCTTCACGCAGAAGAGTTGCTCGTATCATCGCAATGCAGACCATCTTTGAATCGGAATGCAGGACCATCGATCCACTCGTTGCGATGGAAAAAAATAGAGAGGAATATGAAGAGAGTGAAGTGGATAGAGAATTAACAGAAACACTTGTGTGTGGAGTGGTAGATCATAAAGAAGAAATTTGTGCAGCAGTAGAGAAATATGCACCAGAATGGCCACTCAGTCGCATGGATACCATGACTCGATCTATCTTACTGATTGCAGCGCATGAGCTTTTGTATTGCTCCGATACGCCATCTGCAGTCATTATGAATGAGGCGATTGATATCGCAAAAGAATTTGGGCCAGAAGAGAGTCAAAAATTTGTAAATGGAGTGCTCAATGCACTTGCAAAAGCTGTTCGAACTTCCTCTTCCCCTGCATGACAAATCCACTTTCTTTGGCTCCACTTGAGCAGAAAATTGGCATAAAATTTCGGAATAAAGAATTACTTTTTCAAGCCCTCACACATCGCTCTTCCATGGTCGATCGCGTGAAAAGAGGGCATAACGAGCGTCTGGAGTTTTTAGGAGATGCGGTCTTGCAGCTCATTACAACAGAGTATTTGTATCAGCTCACCGATCGACCAGAGGGAGAACTCACCAGTTGGCGTTCTGCACTTGTGCAAGGCAATCATCTTTGCGAAGTAGCGCGTGAACTACACATCGGAGAATATTTGTTCTTAAGTAGAGGCGAAGAAGCAAGCGGAGGACGCGAGAAAGACTCTACCCTTGCGAATGCCGTAGAAGCTCTTATTGGCGCGATGTATCTCGATCAAGGCTTAGACTGCGCAAAACGCTTCATTCATACCTTCATTCTTACTCACTTAAAGCAACTACTAGCAAAAGGCAGACACAGAGATGAGAAGAGTACATTTCAGGAAATTGCACAGGAAAAAACAGGCATCACTCCCACCTATCAAACACTCGATGAATCGGGCCCCGATCATAAGAAAGTCTTCACCTGCGCAGTGTACATTGGTGAAGAAAAAATTGCAGAAGGAACAGGAAACACCAAGCAGAAAGCTGAACAAGACGCTGCAAAGCAAGGACTGAAGGCGAAGGGGTGGTGATATAGTATGAGATAAAAGATGGAAGATTACAGATCAAAGATTAATTGACAAAAAAATAAAAATGATTATTATAACCACATACTTGCTTTTTCCTCCCCCAATCATATGTCTTTTCATACACCAAAATCTACAGAATCAGGACTTAGGAACGGATTAGGATATTCAGCAGCAGGAGTGCTACTTCTTAGTGGGGCAGCACTAATAAGTACTATAGACAATAAGAATAATGGAGATGCTGCAGTTACTCAAGTACAAGAAGGAAGTAAACAGGTTCGAGCATCAACATTGCAACTTTTGAATCAGAATACAGTTGCGATACCAAATCAAAAAAATTATTATACTATGTTAAACGATGGCACAACTGTCCCTAGAGATCTTGGTGTGAATCCAAGCTTACATATTACACCAAAAAGTAATATGGTTCTTGGTACAGTCACTCCATTTCGAGATGTAAATGGAGACCAGATATTCAATCCAGGTGAACCATCTGGTGAAACAAAATTTACAGATACACAGAGTGCTGCAGACTTTATTAAGAATCTAAGCAATGATCAATTTCATGAATTTGAGGACCAATTTCTTGATCCAAAATCACCGTTAAACAATCCAGGCGCCAGAATACAACAACTTGATGCTGAATTAGGGGATGAAAAAAGACGCAACAGCCCACCTGAACAAGCAATAAAGCAATTACCAGAAATACCAAGACAGAAGCCAGGTCTTAGTGATATGGATGCTTAGTTTAGTATATACAATTTCAAAATAAAGGGGCGGTCATTCTATTGCCCCTTTATTCTTGAATACTCTTTTTCTCCCTATGGACAATTCTTCAGAAACCAAAGAACGCACACGCAGTCTAGAAAAATCGATAATAGGAGGTTTTGCATTAGTATTATTGGCGGGATCTACAATTGGTTTAGTTATCAAAAGTGAACATGATAGACAACAGGCTCTAAGACTTACAATCATTGCAGGAGCGGCACGGGCAAAAGTTGTGAAGGTCGTAGGAGTGGACAATGTATTCCACGTCATCTCAGATGGACTAAGGCCCGACGTCAAGGTGCAGGTTGGCCCTGGATTTGATGAGAAAATAGGAATGACAGTCTTTTTTGATGAAAATGGAGATGATATAAGGGGTAACAATGAGCCAAGTGCAAACCCATTCTTTACTCTTGAGCCCATTCCAACAGGAGAGGAAGTTGTGCGTGAAGTAGCAAATCCACATTCAGAATTATATAGATCACCAGTATCAAAGCATCTACGAGCGATTGAAAGAAACCTTCGTCTTATCTTTGGTCAATAAAAAAAGCCCTTCCGGGCTTTTGTAAATTCTGAATTAATTCGCGGGTTAAAGCTTACTTCATGCGAATTTCGATCTCTACTCCGCTTGGAAGGCTGAGGTTCTGAAGAGAGTCAACAGTCTTGAAAGTTGTTTCACTGAGGTCAATCAAACGACGGTGTGTGCGCATTTCAAACTGATCACGAGCGTCCTTGTGGACGAAGGTGGAGCGGTTGACTGTAAACTTACGAATCTTTGTTGGAAGGGGAGTTGGGCCATGTACAACTGCACCAGAACGCATAGCAGTATCGATAATCTTCATCGCTGCTTCATCTAACACACTATGATCAAAAGCAGAAAGACGGATGCGAATGCCTGCAATCTTTGCTGTTTCAGTAGAACTTGCAGCAGATTTTGTTTTTGGAGCCGCATCTTTCTTCTCAGAAGTGACCTTCTTTGAAGGAGTAGTTTTTTTAGCAGGAGCTTTCTTTGGAGTTGCTTCATCTGCAGAAGTTTTTTTAGTAGGAGACATACAAGATGCGGTAAAAAAAAGAGCGAATAAGAGAGGAAAAGGAGAGAAGGGGAGGGAGGACAAGCCTCCCTCCGCCATCTAGTCCATTTATTTAATAATCTTTGTGACAACACCAGCACCAACTGTGCGACCACCTTCACGGATAGCGAAGCGTGTACCCTCGTCGAGAGCAACAGCAGCACCAAGGGAAACAACGAACTTTACGTTGTCACCAGGCATCACCATTTCTACACCTGCTGGAAGTTCTACTGCACCAGTTACGTCAGTTGTGCGGATGTAGAACTGTGGCTTGTAACCCTTGAAGAAAGGAGTGTGGCGTCCACCTTCTTCCTTTGTAAGGATATACACTTCAGCCTCGAAGTCTGTGTGTGGCTTGATAGAACCTGGCTTTGCAATGACTTGTCCGCGCTCAATGTCTGTGCGCTCAATACCACGGAGGAGGAGACCAACGTTGTCACCAGCCATACCCTGATCGAGAAGCTTGTGGAACATTTCAACTCCAGTAACAACAGACTGCTTTGTGTCGCGAATACCAACGATTTCAACTGCATCACCAACGTTAACGATACCTTGCTCAATACGACCTGTTGCAACAGTACCACGTCCCTTGATGGAGAAGACATCTTCTACAGACATAAGCATTGGCTTGTCTGTTTCACGCTTAGGATCTGGAACGTAGGTGTCAACAGCATTGAGAAGATCTTTGAGTTTCTGAACGTTTTCAGCGTCTCCTTCAACAGCCTTGAGAGCAGAACCCTTGATAATTGGAGTAGCATCTCCTGGGAAGCCGTACTTTGTCAAAAGATCACGGATTTCCATTTCAACGAGTTCAATGAGCTCAGGATCCTTCACCATATCAACCTTGTTCATGAACACAACGATGTATGGAACGTTCACTTGGCGAGCAAGGAGAATGTGTTCACGAGTTTGTGGCATTGGACCATCGGATGCAGACACAACGAGGATTGCTGCGTCCATTTGAGCAGCACCTGTAATCATGTTCTTCACGTAGTCAGCGTGACCAGGACAGTCAACGTGAGCGTAGTGACGCTTTTCAGACTCGTACTCAACGTGAGCAGTGTTGATAGTGATACCGCGTGCTTTTTCTTCTGGAGCGTTATCGATATCAGCGTAACCCTTCTTCTCATCCGCTGGAGAGAAGTTCATAGAGAGAGCTGCAGTAAGAGTAGTCTTACCGTGGTCAACGTGACCGATCGTACCAATGTTCATGTGTGGCTTGGAACGATCAAATTTTTTTGCATCAGCCATAAGAGAGATGGGAAAAAGAAATGAGAGAGTAATGACGGACCCTCTCAAGGAGAGGAATCGAGTCTTAAAAAGATGAAGAGATTCTAGAGAAGAGTAGAGGGGGAGTCAAGGGGAGCTGAGTGAAAAGTTGGTAGTAGTTAGTTGGTAGTAGTTAGTAGACTTTTTCAGCGCTCTTTACTACCCACTCTTTACTACCCACTATCAACTATTTTGCCATCTCCTCCACGCGCTTTTCGCGGATGACATTCACTTTGATCATGCCAGGGTAGGTGAGTTCTGCTTCAATTTTCTTTGCAATATCCTTGGCAAGTTCCAGTTGACGAAGGTCATCGACTTTTCCTGTATCCACAAATACGCGTACTTCACGACCTGCAGAAATGGCGAAGGCACGAGACACACCATCAAAGCTCTTTGCCACTGCTTCAAGTTCAGTGAGGCGCTTGATGTACGCTTCGAGGGATTCTCGGCGTGCACCAGGGCGTGAACCAGAAATAGCATCCGCGGCAGCAACGATGAATGCTTCTGCTGTTTCGATCGGAATATCTTCATGGTGTGCCGCAATGCAGTGGACAACTTCTGGTCGTACCTTGAAGCGCTTTGCAATTTCGGTACCAATTTGCACATGCGTTCCTACTACTTCATGGTCAAGGGCTTTACCAATATCGTGAAGGAGACATCCTTCTACGACAATCGAAACATCTGCGCCCATTTCTTCTGCCATCATACGACCAAGATGAGCCATTTCGACAGAGTGCTTCAAGATGTTCTGTCCATAACTGGTACGGAAGCGTAAACGACCAATGATCTTGAGAAGATCGGTTGGGTAGCCAACAATACCAAGTTCATCTACCGCTCTCTTTCCAAATTCAAGCATCATCTTTGATACATCCTCCTTTACCTTATTGACAGCTTCTTCAATCTTTGCAGGTTGAATGCGTCCATCTTGCACGAGGCGCTCGAGAGCAAGTTTCGCAACATAGCGGCGAACGAGATCAAACCCCGAAATGACCACTGCACCTGGAGTGTCATCAATAATGATGTCAACACCAGTGGCTTGCTCAAATGCCACAATATTGCGTCCTTCTTTTCCGATAATGCGTCCTTTAATATCATCAGAAGGGAGTTCAACAATAGTCGTCGTGGATTCTGTTGCTACTTCGGATGCATAGCGGTGAATGGATTCTGCAATGAGATTTTTTGAGAAATTCTCCGCTTCTTCCTCTGCTTTGTCTTTGAGGAACTTTACTTTCTTTGCAATTTCTTCTGCAAATTCAGTTTCTACTTGTGCAAGAAGATCATTTTTTGCTTCTTCTGTAGACATTTTTGCGACTTTTTCAAGAGAAGAACGATGTTCAGAGACTGCTTTTTTCAGTTCTTCATGCATCTCTTTCATCTCTTCTTCTTTTGCATGCAATTGAGTGCGTTGGGTTTCAACATCTTTGACATTTTTATCAAGATTTTTCTCTTTTTCCTCAAGTCGAGCACGATCTTTTTCAATAGATTGTGTCATGGCTTGTGCATCGATGCGAGCCTGAGAGAGCATCTCTTTTACTTGTGCTTTTGCTTCAGCTTCTTCCGCTTTGAGTTGACCACGAAGTTCTACTGCCTTAACGGTAATATCCTGCAGTTCGTGTTCTTTCGCAGTAATTTTTTCCTGCAAAGAAGCAGTGATGTTTTTTGCTCCAGAGAAAAGAGAGCGACCAATAACAATACCGGCACCAAGACCGAGAATCGTAAGAAGAAGAGGGAGAATCATATGGATGAGGGGAAGCCCTCACACCAGTGCGATGGATATACAAAACAAGAATAGTATTCTATTGCTCAGAATAGAGAGAAAAAAGACGCGTCATGAGGAGAGCAAAGGATTGATTCATATCCAGAAAGCAGGGTGTCAGAGGGAGGGAAATCAAAAGAAGATAGTGCGATTGTATACTTTTTTTCGACAGAAGGCGAGAAAAAACGTTCTTTTTCGAAAAAGAACGCAGTATTGATGATTTTTCTGCGCAAAAAATGACTATGCAGTTTTGAAATTTCTTGTCCGATCTTTCAATTGATGATTTTTCTCTCATGCTAGGAAGCATGTTTTCAGACCTCTATCTTTCCTCTCTTTATTGTATAAAAAATGTGTTCAATAAAAGGATGATGCTTTCAGCATTTCTCTTTCTGATACCATCTCTCTGCTCTGCGCACGTTGTGATTAATGAAGTGATGTGGATGGGGAGTGACCTGAGTACTGCTGATGAATGGATAGAGCTCTATAATCCCGATCACGTTGAAATTGATCTTTCTGGCTACACCATCACTTCACTCAAAAGCACAGGACAAGAAAGCGTGATGGTGACATTTCCCAGTGGGTCAGTGATCGCGCCCAATGAGTACATTATTCTTTCGAATAAAGATCAACATTCTTCGCGTCTTGCCATCGATCCTTTTCTCGTCACTACAAGTATTTCTCTTCCGAATACAAAATTATTGATCAAATTATTTGATCAATCTTCTTTGCTCATTGATACTGTGGATGATGCGGTGGGGAACCCGTTTGCAGGGCTCAATCCTAGTGGTGGAGTGAAGGCAAGCATGGAGCGCATCGATCCACTTGGCTCAGGAATTGATGCCTCAAACTGGTCATCAGCAATTGAGATAATCAACATGGATGGCGGTGCAAATGTTCTTGCAACGCCTGGTGTGCAGAATTCGGTGTCATCATTTGCTGTTGTATCATCTGACATCGCGGCAAGAAATGCCGCTCTGCTCGTCGATAGTTCCTTATCATCAAGTATGCAATCATCGCCTGCATCATCTGTCTCTTCTCCGTCAATCACATCCTCTCTTTCCTCTACTTCCTCTTCATCCCTTGCCTCTTCTGCTTCCTCTGCTTCCTCTGATTCTTCTCCATCTGTCTCCCCTGAATCATCATTTGCTTCTAGTGCCTATCACCTAGAACCTATAACCTCTGAATGTTTCCTTCCCAATCTTTCCATCATCATCCAAGACGGAGAACTCACTGGTATCGATAAAACCACTGTCAACTTTCAGGCGGTTGCCATCACAGGGTCCATTTCCGACAGTACATGTCATTGGACGTTTTCCGATGGATACACAAGTGAGAGTTGTAATCCACCACCGCATGCGTTTGTCCAGATTGGTACAACGCAGGTGACGCTCGAGGCGAAGAATAGCTGTGGAACATCTATTTTGACAAAAGAGATTGTCCTGAGTTCATCAAAGCAGGCCTCACTCTCGGACGGCATGCCTATCACGTATCCTTCACCCTTTGCAAATCTATTCCTCGTTTCCGCACTACCAAACCCCGACTCAGTCGATAGTGGAAAAGAATCCGTCATCATTAAAAATAGAGGAGAGGACACAGTACATTTGAGTGGCTGGAAGCTCAAGATTGGTAATACGACGCTATCGACGTATGCACTCACAGGAGATCTTGCACCAAGTGAAGAGCGGATATTGTTTTCTAGCGAAATGAAGATCAGTCTTCCAAATAGCATTGGCCATGTCACGCTGGTGTCACCACTCGATGCTTCTGTCTCGACGATTGATTGGGAGAAAGCAGAAGAGGGGAGAAGGTATTACTCCGCTGACTGTAGAGATGGAGAAATAACCGGAACACTTGTAGAAGTCTTTGACGACGGAACACTCCTGTTTCAACCAGATCTTTCAGCTCAGAAATACTTTAACGAAGAGCAAATTCCTCTTCAGATGATTGGAGCATTATTTTCAGAGGAAAATAGTGAAGTAGTAGAAACTATTCGAGCCCTTTTAAAAGATCAAAAAGTTGAACTACAATTTGATACAGAATTGTGGTCAAAAGAAGGAAAATTACAAGCATATCTTTCAAATTCTACCATGAAAGATAGTGCGAAAGAGTTGATCAGTATTGGTCTGTTAGAAGCTGAAAAGAAGAAAGAATACAAAAGAAGGTCAGAGTATACACAAGCAGAGAAGGATTCTCAAGAAAAAAGCCTTGGAATATGGCAAGAAAGTGATGAGGAAGAAATAGTACAAAATGAGACTAAAGAAAAGATTGGAGAAGACACATCCATGCAGAAAAAGAATGATGACGGATCGAAAAAAGAGAAAAAAGTATCATCGAAAAAAGCGGTAAAGAAGAAAGTTGCAAAGAAAACCAGTAAAAAACAAGTCTATTACACGGAGATGTATCGGAAAGATCTTCTTGCAGAGCAGCACACGCCAACACTTGAACTGACACAAGAACCAGAACAGAGAGAAGGAAAAGGAGGTCTATCATCTGTTGCACTATCTCTCCTTGCAGGAATTGCAGGTTCCTTCATCTCAAAAAGATGGCTGTAGAATGAGCTCAAAATCTTTTGATGCAGAAATATTTGATAAATTTAAAATAAAATGATATACTGTCAAGTATGGGACACTGTTCAATGTCACAACTTACAGATCTACGACAGAAAGGATCTCTTACAGAAGGTGTAGCAAATCTTCCAAAAGGTGGAGGGATGGCTCAATTTTTGCGAAATATACTTTCACACTGTAGTGGAAAAATGAAGGACTTACTATCAGGAGCTTCTACACCTCCAGCGTCAGAACCAAAGAAGCCAGAGCCATCAGCAGAAAAGCCAAAAGAAGAACCAAAAGTAGAAGCAAAGAAAGAAGAGCCGAAGAAAGAGGAAAAGAAGTAGAGTGTTACACAGCAAGACCAAGTGCATGCTCTATATGAGTAATACGATGCTCGTGATTTTGAGTCTTATCTTTCAGTAACTCCACTTTCTCATTGAGTGCATCCATCAGGTCACAATGACGAAGCTCTGCTTTTATTTCAACGCCATCAATACGCGCATTCACTGTATCAAATTGATCTTCTATAGATTCAAATTTCTGATCATGCTCTGATTGTTTTTCAATGACTTGATGTAGTAGTGAAATAATGTATTGAGAGTCGTCGGAGGTAATGTGGGTACTCATAGGAGTGAAAAAAAGAAATGAAGAGAATTACACTGCAAGCTCTAGTTTATGCTCAACGCGTACAATCCGATGCTCATGATTGATGGTTGTATCTTTCAGTAACTCCACTTTCTCATTCAGTGCATCCATCAGGTCACAATGACGAAGCTCTGCTTTTATTTCAACGCCATCAATACGCGCATTTGTGGAATCAAGACGAGAATTGATGATCACTAATTCATCTTTTACATCATCGAGTTGCTCTTGCATGATGTCTTGCTTTTCCATCATTTGGTGCATGAGTTCGATGAGATACTGAAAATCATGCGAAGATGGAGAAGATGCATTGCTCATAGGAGGACGATCGTACTCCTTTCTGGAGGCGAGTGTCAAGAAATTTACACCATTTCCACTTTTTTTCTGATGTCTTTTGTGGTACAATATGGAGATTTCATACCAATATCTTGTACTCACCAAATACCAATTCCGGCCTTGGAAGTAACCACTTTGAACTGACTGATCAGGAGGAGAGTTCTGCCGTGCAAAGTCAAGCGCTGAATGCAAAAAAGCGATTTTTTCAAGAGTGTTTTGGACCATTTAATTTTGACACATTAGACAGTGGTGTAATTGTTGATAAAATTTTTTCAGTAGTTGATCAAACAAGAGCATCAATGCAAAATCTGGAATTACATAATGTACTGAATGAAGAAATACAAAGTAGATTGGAGCAATTAACAGATGGAGATTATCGGGCAAATGCATTGAATACTGGAAATCCTTCTTTAAATAGAAATAATAGAATTACTGCTTTTGTTGATGCGGTATTTAAGGCAATTCCGGAGGATATTATGGATCAGTATTTGCGCCTAAGAATTCCGACAAAGCCAAGGATAATTGAAGGAAATAATATGATTAATATCGTTCAGATAAATTTTCCAAACATTAATGGGACAGCTTACAATATTCATTTTGATCTAGATCATCCATTTTGGAAAGGACAAGATTATCGAGATCCCACTGATTTATCTGCAGCATTAAGAAATACTACACTTAGTAATATTGGAATTGTATTTATTCATCCATCTATATCATTAGATAGACCAATACAGCAAACGACTGCAGATATTATAGCTAATGCATCTTTTTCTACTATTTCCATTCCCCCCAAGCGCGGAGTCTTAACTGAACGAGTGCCTGCAGATACACGGCAGGTGGAGCTGGAGGTGGACATTGAGGCGATGATGAATGCAACCATGGGGCCAAATGCACTTGCTCATATTGGATTAACACCATATCCGAATAATTATCCTATTTCACAATTAACAGAACCAGAACTTGAAAGATTATTTCAATATGTAGACCCTGCAAATGGTCGACATACATATTGGGAAAGTTTTGTAAAATCTGGAAACCCAAGACAAGGACCAAATCAATTAGATTCTACAGGCACAAGAAGGCTTTCTGAAATTGTAGCAGCAAAGGTAATCAAAGAATCTCAAATTTGGAGAGTAAATCGTTGCAGTTTAAATGGCGTAAGATATTCAATCAATCCAAAATTATTTTTATCTACAAAAATTGGAAATGATGCATTTATTCCAGAGGATTTACGTGGTAAAAAAATAGCAGAATTAGCAATGAATGATTTAAATCGAGTTATTCAAATAGAAAATCCAAGCCCATCTCGACCTGATCAATCTTTTCCATATTGGAGAATTTTAGTAAATACCACATCTTCTCCATATGAAACAGATAGGAATGATAATCCATATGGACAAATAGTCATACAAAGATTGTCTGCTTATTGGTATCAATGGAAAAATACCAAAGAAACTGTCACGCTCACAGGCGAAGTAGAACTCAAGATTAAATCTGATGAACTACTTGCTGCAAATACTGGGCCAGATGCACCAGTAGGGTTGCAAAATAGACCAGTGGCGGGGTTGACATATAGTGAATTGCGAGATTTATTGCGCCACCGTGGAGTGACTGGAGATTTCCCATTTTGGAAGAAGTATGTTGACGCCGGAACAAAAAATCCCATGGATTTACCACATGGAATAACAGCACCCACAACAACATCTCCATACCCCCCTAATACCGATGACTTTGCAAATCGTGCAGCCTTACAATTAAATGCAGTGATACGAGGTGTTGCTAGAAATACCGCTTTAGTATCTGGAGATATTATAGGTCAAAATACGACTTCTCTTTTAGGCCTTCATAAAGAAGTCCGAAGAGAGCATGAGGAGAGTATGGCATTTGTTGAAAAGCTTAAAGAAGGAAGTGTCAACACAACTGGTGCGAATATTGCAGCGCATTTGGCGCTCCAAAACCCAAGCATCATGGCAAGGGTGCAAGGTGGAGGGGATGCGAAAAAGTTAAAGGAAGAAGTGGTGGGACTAAAAGCAAAGAAGAATCTTGCGCTATTACTCTCAAAATTACGAGAATTAACGTTTAGCCCTTCAATGAAAGAGGGTCTAGATGTCTTGCAAAAAGAACGAGATGCGCTTCGCACAGATTTGCAATCAATTGGCTTTACAACAAGAGCAACAAGTTGGAGTAGTAATTTTGCGATTCAAGGCAGTGTTTTGCCAAATTCGCCAGTAGATTTAACTGGCCCCAATACTCCAGGAGTGAATAAAGATTCCGAAAGACGTGATGCACAAAATAAAATTACAGGACAATTAAAATTGGTAAGTGATGAAATTGCAAAATATGATAAGACATCTGATATATTGATACGAATTTTTATTGAATCACAAAAAGCAAAATTGGAAGAGAAGATGAGCGCTTATATTGATGGTAATAAAGTTGATCCATCAAAATTAACATCAGAAGAAACACCTATACAGATAGCAGAAAAACTTGAGAAAGAATTTGCGCTGGAAAGTGATGATCAATTGACGGAGAAGATCAAAAAGAAAGAGGCAGAGCTTCAAGTGATTGAAAAAGGAGGAGACTCTGGAGATGCACTTCAACTGCGCATTGCAACAGAGCATTTTAAGTTACAAGGTTTGTCGCAAAAGGAATCGGAAAAGTGTGCGAAGCAACTTCTTGCACAAGGATACATTAGTGCTGAGCTCGATAGAACTCTAGGCACCTTGTCAGGCAACATCTTCTCAGATGATCTTGAGGATAGTACGCCACAGGGAGGATTGGAGGCAGTAGAAGAATGGTTTATAGATAAGGCAAATATTTTACAAAGAGAAAGAGAACATAATGCAGTGAATAGAGTGGCAAGTATGTTAAAAGTCCCAACAGGCTTTACTCGTCTTCAGCAGGGTAATGTTTTAGATGATCCTATCGATGATCGTCGCATTCAATGGCAACGCGCGAGTTACCCTAACCTTGTGACGGCGTACTTTACCTTCAAAGAACTTTACGAAGGAACGGGTCCTGAGTATACAAAAAATTTGAAAGACTCCAAGCGCATTCGTGATGAAATGAAGATCATTGCGAAAGTACTGACACAGAAGCACGCAGAAAAGATGTCGAAGGAATTAAGTTATAATCTGATTGATGAAGAACGAAAGGAGCTTGGAAACACTCACGAAAAAATTGTACGTGCAACGGAGGACTTCCTCCTTGGTTCTGCGCCTGAAAAGTACCAACCACGCATCAACCGCATTCTCGATCATTTGGATATGAAAGAGAAAAAATCCGTCACTACTCGAGGAAAGCGAGCGCTCAAAGCAACGTGGGCAGGAGTAAGCACGGCAACACTCTGGTCTGGTAGCAATGCATTGAAAGCAACAAAAAAGACAGCAGAATTTGCCAATACGCATAAGAAAACAGCCCTTGCTCTTGCGGCGTGCTTTGCCCTCGCAGGACCGCTCGGAGTAGGAGCATACTATCTTGTGAATGCATAGTTCTTCCTCCGCCCTCACCCCCTCCTACGTCCTTCGGACTTCGGCGGGCAGGCCTAACCCCTCTCCCCTAACCCCTAATACCTAACCCCTAATACCTAACACCTAATACCTAACACATGGACTCTCTCTTCTCCCCACAGGCGCTCACTGCAGAAATCAGCAAAATTGTTGGTGAAGCAGCTGCTGAACTTCCCATTTTTTCACACGAGAATGATGGGGATTTCTTGGAATATCTTGCAACGAAGACAATGCAGATTTGTTGTCAAGAAATTGCTCTGAGGCTAGGGGGCAGTGCTTATAGCGAGTGGCACGAGGCAGTGTACGGCAGTGACATCGAACAGATTGTTCTCTGGTGCGAGAAGTACATGGATACTACTCAAAACCCTGAGGTTACAACGTGTGTTGCAGGTGCGCTCGCCAGCGCACGAAACGAAATTCTTGCATCTGCAGAAAAAGAGTATACTGCATTTCATAGTACTCAATCTTCCAATTCCTAATGTTTTTTCATTCTTCCCTTCATCGGCAAGCTTATAGCACGCGTGAGGCGAGGGAGATATATGAGAATAAAGGTATTACAGAAAACGTCACGTATGGGCTATCGTACGCATCGGGGTGGCTAGCAAAAAATGGTATTCACACAGGCTTGGTTGCCGGACGGGGAGTGCTTGGCGGACTCAATGATTCTTTCGTAAAAGGATGGATAGAAACGTACGAGGCAGATGGACGCTCGGAAGCACTGAAGCAGAAGCAATTGCGCACTGCCGTAGAGTTTACAAAAGTGATGCCCGCAAGCATTCAGCAGTTGATCGAAAAAGGGTACAGAGAAGGAGCAAGACCATCATTTGAAAAAAGTGCAGAACTGTTCAATCTTGGAAAGTGGATTCAATACTTTGAGCGCGGAACTTTTCCAAGAAATCCCGATCCATCAATTGGCTTTACATTGGAAAATGGTCCAGAAGGCTTACTTGCAGGACAGACTCCAGAAGCCCGCAAACAAATTTTTGTGGATTTTGTGCGAACTATCATTCCACAACAATTGATTATTGCGAGTGGACCAGAAACAGACATGATCTCTACAAAAGAAAAAATTCTAGAGAATAAAAAAGATGTGCTGATCGCTCTGCAGTACATGCTTGGTGAGAAAAATCCTGACCCAACAAACACTCCTCCTGAACCTGCATTCCTTCTTGCAAAAGCGGCACTGAGGGCACAGTATGGCAATAGAGATCTTAGAAGTGCTAGGAAGATGAATGCAGGGTTTTATGAAGATCTTGCCGATCACACGAAAGGCTTTGCCATGATGCCCTCTATTCAGTCACTTCGCTCTACCCTTGAACCATCACTTCTCAATGGAGTGCTCAACCCACTGATGGGTATTGTGGACCCTACTGTGCACAAAGAAGTGGAATATACCCTCAGTCAGAAGAAGATGGACCGTGAACTTGCTCTGCTTTCCGATCGTCAGGAGCTTGGAAAGCTCACAAAAGTAGATAAGTTGTCACGCGAAAGAGACAGCGAAACGCTGGGAGAGACATTTAGCAATTTGGGTGGCGCAGAGAAAATAGCACTGCTTGCCATAGGAGGTTTTTTGCTCCATAAAATGCCAAAGATGTTTGCAACGCTTGGTGTGATGTATTTTGGCCAGAAGTTTTTACTGAAACAGGAAGATCCACTCAATGAAATTTGGGCACCACTTGCGCGGGGCGTTGTACAAAAAGCAACAGATGTCGTGCAAGGGCCAACTGAGCGCCTTCTTGGCATCAAGTTTGCAGACAAGAAATTGACACCTGAAGAAACAGCTGCGCGCATGGACTTGATGGAGCAGTTCTTAACAGAAGAAGCACGCAACCGTTGTCATTGCACGACCATCGCTTTTTCTCTGCTCTCTGAAATGAAATTGGGTGATCTTGCACGCTATACCACTATTTTGAGTGATGGACGCGTGGTATTGCATTATACAAAAGAGTTTAAAGAGCAAGCACGACCGATGCTTGAGCGCATGGGCTATGACCCTCGTGCCATCGATCAATTCTTTACCCAAAGCCAGACAACAATCCCTGAAGCACAAGCAAAAAAATTGGGGTTTGCGGGCCCTGTGACAGAGAACATGCTCAGCGCAGGGGAAGGGCTTGGTTTTATCTACTACTCCCTCGCATTCGATCACGACCCGAAGTATAGAGAGATGGTACCGTTTATCGAGGCAGAACGTCGTCGGAATGATTGTACCTATAACAATTTGCCAGATACACCTGTGCAGTATGATGTGAATGGTGATGGTGTTCTTGAATGGACAAATGCACATGCAATGTTTGTAGAAATGATGCTTGAGGGTCAGCGCTTGCTTACGAAACAAGGCATTACTGAAAGCTCCGATAAGCTCATGACCTATGTGCAGAAAAAGCTTGCACTGAAAACACCAAAACGAACGCAAGATGTCATCGATGCCGAGAATGCAAAATTCTTCACACTCAAGCGAGAGCTTGAAGCAGAGACGAATTATCATGGAGAGGCTATTTCTATGAGGGTTGAGAGAGTTGATAAGGATAAGAGTGATCGTGTGGAAATGAGACTTGAAGGAGTTGAGCCAATGTATCTTTCCTTCAAAGAATTCCTCGCCTGTTCCTCGGGCAAGGTTGCGCTGGAGAAAGTGTTAACGAAGATGTGTGAGAGGAAGATGGTTGATGCTCTTAACGCATTGCAATTCACTCCAAGTTTGAAAAAACCAGTTCGTAAAAAAGATCTCATTGAATTTGGCTTTGAAGCAGACGAGTGGGCACCACTAAAACCAACAATGAAGGTGATTTCTTTCCTAAAAACACCACTAAAAGATGCGCAAAATTCCATCAATTTCTTAATCGCTGAATTCATAAAAGCATTTAATGCTTTACCAAGTATTAATGGTACGAAAAATCTTTCGACGTTGAAAATGAATTTAGAGGAATATAGACAATAAAAAAAATCCCCCCGCTCTACAACTCCTTCATGAAAAGTAGATTGGGGGGTATTGTGCAACGAAAACATGTCTCGTTGCAAAGTCTTAGTTTCCGCTTCGTGGCCCTGTTGGGCCACCGGCCGATGGGAAAAAGAATTCACGTGAGCGGCGTGAAGCCGCTTTTTTGAAGATCGCGAGGGCGTCATCACGCCCTTTGCCATCCTTCAAGATCTTATTGACCCACGCTTTCTCTTCATCGTCTGTGAGGTCGAGGACTTTCTCTTTCTCGCATTTTTTGGGTTTCCCTACCCAGTAATTTGCGTTTTGGCCATTGCCGACAAGTGAAAGCGAGCACCATGTACTCGTAATCACAGTTGGAAGCGATGATCCATCATCGGTGTAGCAAGCGTTTTCTTCTTTGAATCCAGGACCCTTTGCAGGGTCCCATTCCATGGACCAATCCCCAGTTTCCTGGTTGAAGGAAGTCTTTGCCCCAGCCGCTTCGGCTGAGACGAGGAAGGCGGGCTTGACGTGTTTGGAAGCAGGAGTTGTGGCGACTTCCTTGTCGCCACCACTACCGCGGCTAGTGGCAAGCCACCAGATGCCGCCGATGAGGGCGGCGAGGAGGAGGAGGACGACGATGAGTCGTCCTGGGTTTGTAACCGCCACTGGGGCGGTTCCGGACTCTGCTGGCTCTGTCTTTGAGGGTGTTGATTCGGCAGACATCGTGTGTTTCCTTTCTGGGAAACGAGAAACAAAACGGAAACGTTTTGAACAGAAGGGCGACACGCCAACATCTGTTCTATGTGAAGGAGCTACTAATACTATACGCTAATTTGACAAAAGTGTCAAGAGATGGTGGGGGGGGGATTTTTTACAAGAGGACCGCAGGAAAGAATCCTGCTCCCGTTTTTTATGATAAGCCTGCCACCGTTTATCTCAATTTATTACAATAGGAGCGCGATTCTTTCGCGTGGTCTTGCATCTTCTTTTATACACTATTTCTTCTTTTTAAGCTGTTCTTTTTCATCACAGAACTAAAAAAATGATTATAGATAGCAAAAAATTGAGAGATCATCAAAGTTTTACACAAACAGGAGCGCGATTCCTTCGCGCGGTTGTTCTACAATGACACATATGGCTTTTCAAAGACATCCTATCCAGCATAGTGCCATCATGTTTATTATAACAAATACCCAAAACAGAGAGACTATTTTTTCAGTGCCAGCTTATGCAAATGAAGCAGTCCTTGCACTCTATCGTACTCAGCAAATTTTTCCATTTTTTCTCTATGGATTTGCAATAATGCCAGATCATGTACATCTTTTAGTTAGTGTTCCAGACAATGGATCAATCTCAAAAATATTGTATACCTTCAAAAGGGGAACTGCATTTGCAATCGATCGAGGACCAATTTGGCAATCACGATTTCACCTTCTTTTTCCAGATGATGCACACAATGTGCTTTCATACATTCATGCCAATCCTGTGAAAGCTGGCATTGCTTTTTGTCAATCTGATTATCCTTGGTCTTCTGCATCATGAAAATGGGATGTGACTCCATTAGAAATGAAGATATGAAGTATCTTTTTTATAAAAAGGACCGCAGGAAAGAATCCTGCTTCTATAAAACACCCTAGCCAATCATCCTTCTCCTTGCTACACTGCACCTAATGTCAGCTTCTCTTCTTCTTTCCGACGGAACAGTATTCGAAGGTGAGTCTTTTGGTGCGCCTATTGATACAGATGGCGAAGTAGTGTTTTCAACGGGCATGGTTGGGTACCCCGACTCCATGACCGATCCAAGTTTTCGTGGACAGATACTCGTGTTTACCTATCCTCTTGTTGGGAACTATGGCGTTCCTAGCGAAGAGAAGAATGAGTATGGGTTTAGTAAAAATTTTGAGAGTGAGGCTGTTCAAGTCCGTGGTATTATCGTGAGTTCAGAAGTGCGTGAGTTTAGTCATCATAAGGCCGTCAGCTCTCTACATGAGTGGATGGTTCATCACAACATTCCAGGCATTTCCGGCATCGACACTCGAGCTCTCACGCAAAAACTCCGTGAACATGGAGTGATGCTGGGGAGAATGTGTGCCCTCACCCCGACCCTCTCCCCAGAGGAAGAGGGAACTACCAACTACCAACTACCAACTACCAACTCTTTTCTAGATCCGAACAATCTCAATCTCGTTGCGGAGGTGTCATGTACCGATGTTGTGACCTACGAGCCAGAGAAGAAGGAAGAAGGACTCGAGCCAAAAACACTGGTTGTCTACGACTGTGGTATTAAGCGTGGCATTCTTCGTTCGTGGCTTTCTCGAGGCGTTCGTGTGCATCGTGTTCCATGGAACTATGATCTCAAGAATTCATCATTACAGTACGATGGTCTCTTCATCAGCAATGGGCCAGGAGATCCAAAAAAGTGCACCGAAACAATTACTCAGATTAAATGGGCAATTGAACAGAACATTCCAACCTTCGGCATCTGTCTTGGCAATCAGCTTCTCTCGCTTGCGATTGGTGGAGATACGTACAAGCTCAAATATGGTCATCGTGGATTGAATCAGCCATGCATTGAATGGAAAGATGGAAAGGCAACCGATCGTTGCATCATTACATCGCAAAATCATGGCTTTGCTGTGGATGCATCCACATTACCTCAGGGTTGGAGTGTGTGGTTTACAAACGCGAACGATGGAACAGTGGAAGGCATTCGTCACGAATCTGGTAAATTTTTCTCGGTTCAATTTCACCCCGAAGCAACACCAGGGCCAGAAGATGCAGCATATTTGTTTGATGAATTCTTGATGCAATTATAAAGATGCAGAAGAGTCAAAGGAGTCAGAAGAAACAGAGGAACCTGAACCTATGATATAATAGTATTATGCATGAACGACCATATGAGAAACTAATAGTGTGGCAGGAAGCATACAAATTATGTGTAAGTATTTATAAATTAACATGTACTTTTCCATCTGAAGAAAAGTTTGGATTAGTAAGTCAAATGCGCAGATCGGCATATAGTGCCCCCATTAATATCGCAGAAGGAAATACGAAAAAATCTGCAAAAGAAAAGATGCGGTTTATAGAAATTGCGCATGCATCACTTGAAGAATTACATTGTGAATTGCGACTATCAACCGATTTAGACTATATAAAAATTTCTGATTTTGAGCATTATGATGACGCAATCAAGCGTATCAGTTTTCTTTTGACACGATTAAGCGCTGCATTATCATAGTTTCCTCTGATTCCTTTGACTCTTCTGCTTCCTCTGAATCCTCTTACAATGTCCTTCATCGTCCTCTCTTCTTCCCGCGGTACAACATTCGAAGCAACGCTACATGCTATTCAAAACGGCACACTCAACAATCCATGCCTTGGTCTCGTGACCGATCGCGCCGATCGTGGATGTATTGAAAAAGCAAAAGCACACAATGTGCCCTACATCGTGGTAGAAAAACAGAAGGATGAAGATCGTGAAAGCTACGATCATAGAATTGATAGTGCCATTCATGCCCTCACCCCTAACCCCTCTCCCCGCGAGGAGAGGGGAACTATCAACTATCAACTATCAACTATCAACTTTTCTATCGCGTGCATGGGTTGGATGTGGATCTTCTCTCCATGGTTTACCAAAAAATGGGCAAAACAGATCATCAATGTGCACCCTGCACTTCTTCCAAAATTTGGCGGAAAGGGGATGTATGGTCACCATGTGCATGAGGCAGTGCTTGCGACAGGTGAAAAAGAATCTGGAGTTACCATCCATTTTATGGATGAAGGAGTGGATACAGGGGAAATTATTGTACAAAAAAAGTGTTCAATTGATGAAGATGAGACAGTGGAAACACTACAGAAAAAGGTGCAAGAACTCGAAAAAGAGTGGTACCCGAAGGTTCTTGCGATGATAGCAGGTTAATCTCTTCTATCTAGTTTTGGATTGCCCTGATTAAGAGACCAAGCGGAGTCAATGAGGAATTGAAAATATTTTACATTCCCTTCTGCTGTTAAACGTTTAATTTCATTCAAGCTCGGACCACAACAGAGAGATGGAGAGAGTTGTGGACAAGGCCCTCTTTCAGCAGAAGTATAAAAACGCATACAATCATAGTATTTTCTTCATGAAGAGATGTGTCAACACTTGACAAATATCTAAAAATATATATACTGCACACACTATCTTTTACCCCCCTCATATGATGCATCGCTTTGTTCGTACGATTGCAGTGTTTTCTGTTGTTTTTGGTCTTGGGCTCACAACAACTGTTTCCGCTGCAACGCCTGCAGATCTTTCAGTGTCTATCAAAGAACAGACATCTGGCCCATACGCTCCAGGATCTATTGTGACCTACCGCATTCGTGCGTTCAATGAAGCAACAAGTACAGCGTCTTCCTATAGTGTCTACACGACAGTGAAGGCATCATCTGTTGCGCCACTCATTCCAGTTGCGCCAGCAGCAGGCTCTAACTGTATCCTCAGCATGCCATCTCAGACATTTGTGTGTGAGTATTTCCGTGTTGATGCAGGGAAGGCAAAGTTCCAAGATATTTCTTTCCGCGTTCCAGACACACTCACATCTTGCCCATTTGCAGTGAGTCCAAAGGTACAAATTGCTTCTCGTTTGACTCCAGATCTCAATGCTACAAATGACATCAACAAAGCTCGTCCAGATACAGCTATTCAATGTGCATCACAAACAAATGCTGATCTGCAAGTAACACAGAATATTATCTCTATTCTTGGTGAAGATGTAACCATTGCAACAGTGACTGTCAAAAATAACGGTCCAGCCGTTGCGCAAGGGGTAAAAATGACACAGGCTATCCCTTCAGGATTAGCTCTTATTCCAGAGCGGTCATACCCATTTTGTTCAGAAGTGAATGGATCTATTCAATGCAATGGAACGACTATGACCGTAGGACAGACCATGCAGTTTCCTATTGCCTATAAGACAACACTTCCTTGCACCCCACATTCTGTTACTTTTCTTTCTCAGGTGAGTAGTCTTATATCCGATGGAATAACAATGAATAACCAAGCGCAGTCATTCTATGGCATTACTTGTCCAGTTACACCATCTCAACTGACCGTTACACAAAAAGCGATGTCGTCGACTGATACTGTTGTAAAAAATCAGAAAAACGTCAATCTTCTTCGCTTCGAAGCTCGTGCCAATGAAGTCGCTGATCTTCTCTTTACAGGAACAACATTTACCGCAGAAAATTTGACCAATAATGGCCCTACAACAAGTGCACAAAATACACTCATCAATGCGCAAAATTATACACTTTGGGTCGATACTAATAACGATACAACTGTCGATACCATTCTGCAAAGTGGAAAATCAGCACAAGCTGGCGAGGTCAGTTTTGACAATATCATTGGTGGGGGATATATCATTCCAAAAAATCAAGCTGTCATTTTTGAAGTCCATGCTGACATCTCAGCATCTTTCAATGTGTCTCAGCCACAATTGCAACTTGCATTCAAGACAAGTTCATCTTTTGTTCTTGCAGCCGAAAATGCTTCCGACGGATCTTCTCTTTTTGGCAATCAAATTCAGCTCTTAACCGTGCCATCCACTCTTTACATACTCCGTTCACAAGGTGACCTCTACGTGACAAAGGCAACAACTCCAATGAAGAGTCACCAGCTCCTTGGAGGGACTCTATCGGATGACATTCTTCGTTTGACGACGCATGCAGAATTTGAAGATATCGATGTTACAACACTCGTCTTCTCTGCCACAGGAACAAATGCATCAAGCTTTACAACAGATGTTGATCGCCTTGAGCTTTACAAAGTTGGTGCAACAACTCCATTTGCAGTTGCTACTTTGGTTGGTTGCGGATCTGATAGTGTTCCTTCATATTCTATGTGTGCGAAGATGAATAATCAGGAATTCACTATCGAAAAAGGTAGTGATGTACAAATGATTGTTCGTGCACGCATGCGCTACGATGTGGATGGCGCAGTGTCTGGTCATCAATTTGCAGTGTCACTCAACCCAGCACTCACTCAGGCTCGTGGCATGACATCATTTAACACTCTTTCTGCACCTACAGGATCCACAATAACAAGTCGAACACAGACAGTTGTTCTTTCGAAGATTGTGTCCATCACAAGCGTCGATCCAAACGCAAATGGAACTGCTATTCCAACTGGCGTGAAGAAGGCTATTGGTCAATTTAAGTTTGCAACTGCAGCACATAACAACACAAAAAATGGCTCGAACAAGTTTGTTCTCGATGGCATCATCTTTACGCTCAATGCACAGAACGTTTCTATCGATTCTTCTTCATTCAAGCTCTACAACAAAGCCGATCCCACAGTTACTTCAGGATGCACTCTCAGTTCAGCAACAACAGTAACATGTGCAAACTTGAAGGATTCTTCTATCAATTCATTCATCGAATCAGGAAGCGATGCAACGTTTGTTCTTGAAGCAACGATTGTGAATTCAAAAGTACTAAATAGTCTTCCATCTATTCTTCAGGTAAGCGTGAATAATTTCGAGAATAGTATGACATCTGCCTTTGGAACATCTGCTATGGAAAGTCATCTTAAGTGGTTCGATAAAGATAATGCTAGCGAAACATCATTCCTTTGGGTGGAATATCCAGAAACACAAGTGAACGGAACACAGTATCAAAACTAGGCGTTTCAGTGTTAATCCTCGAATTCATTCGGGGTGGTCAAAAAGGATCCATGAAAAAATGGGTCCTTTTTTGCAGGAAGGAAAACAAAATGACAGCGTATTAATACGCTAAAACTATAGTAGTTTCAGCGTGATGATATTCTTGTAAAAGATAATATTTACCACTATCAACTACTAACTAATTACTATCTACTACTTTCATTGCCAATAGCTACAAGCTACCAGCCAAGCCAATTGCTAACTGCTAATAGCTACAAGCCACTCCCTACACATACCCTTCCCCGTGTACCTGCTTCTTTGGAATCTGCAACGCATCAATACACTGAGTTTTCAGTTCTTTCACCATGGCAGGGTTTCCACAGAGGGATACATCAGTCGTCAGAGCATCGGTTATCAGCGAAGGAAGGAGTGCGCTCACGCGTCCGTGATAATGATCATTATTGATGTGTTTTGCACTCAAGCAGAGATGCAAAGAGAAAGAAGGGAGCGTGCTTCCAAGAGCTTTCAGTTCATCAACCCAAAAGAGGTCAGTGCTTTCTCGTACGCCAAAGAGCACGTGAACAACGTGAGAATACTCATGTTGTGCAAAAAAGCGAAGGTGAGCTCGGAGTGGCGCAATACCTGTTCCAGTGCCAATGAGCATTTTCGCGTGATCGTTGAGCGTGGGAGTAAAAAACCCCAGTGGACCGACAAATGTCATCTCTGTACCAACATCAAGTTTTTGACGCAGAAATTCACTAAACCGACCACCATCTTTGAGTTTAATGACAAAGAGAAGATCTTCTTCATCTTGCATTGATGCAATGGAGTATGCGCGTGGTTCTGTTGTGCTCAGATCGTCAACGTGTGGAGTGTCGAACAGCACAAATTGTCCAGCGCTGTATGCAAAACCTTCAGGCTTTATGAAGCGGAGTTGATACACGTCCGTTGCAATAAGTTTCTTCTCTATGCACGTTGTTTCGTAGCGAGGAGTTGCCATCCTTGCTAGCTTACTCGAAGCGAAGAATATCTGCAAAGAGATCATCCTGTGGGTCCATGCCATTCACCCATCCGCTGTACTCCGTAAAAGGAATGCCATGATCTCGGATAATCGCTGCAGGCGTGCATTGCCCTGCGTTGCCCATGAGCATGTTTCCAGCAGTCGCGAGTTGATCGGCAAGGGCTTCGTGCGTCATGCGCAGTGGCTTTCCAAAAATGTCTTTCGAGCCCACTTCACTCTTGAGAGGGTCAATTCCACAGCACGCAAGAGCAAACGCAGTCACTCCAAGACGCGCAGGCTTGCAACACGAGTCGGAGAGAATGAGTGCGAAGTTGGTAGTTGATAGTTGAGAGTTGAGAGTATCTTTTCCATTCATCTCGGCGTAGCTCTTCAGGAGCGAAGACGGATTGATTTCCTTTTCCAGTGCTCCAATAATTTTCTCTCGTAGTCGTTTTACCGATCCTACGCTATCCCTCGGCCAACCAATGGCAAAACCACTCTCGATATTCGATTGATCAAGTCCAGCATTCGGACACAGAATTGTTCCAGTCTGCATTCCGCTTGGCTTCAGTGCGGTAAATAGTGCGTACGGGCATGTGCCAACCACTCGTCCATTCATGCGCTTTGTTTCCTCAAGAATCGCCTGCGTAAAACGAGGGTCCTGATTGCATTTTTTTGCATATTCCTTCGCTTCATCTGTCACAGTCATTGTAGACAGATCAATCTGCGCTCCTTCAACTGCTGCAAGCGCTTTTGAGGAAAGCACGAGAATATCACCATCTTGGAGAGATCCGCATTGAAAGAGGATGCTTGCGAGATCATCACCAGTACGGAGAAGGGGAGTGGTGAGGGGAAGAAGAAGCATAAGGTCAGAATATCAGGTTTTAGGTTTTAGGTGATAGGTCATAGGTATTATACTAATTTGCTTTAATAATTTCGAATATATCGGCGTAGCCGAAACATCATAATGGCTTCTCATACGAATGCTCTATGAGAGAAGAATCAAAATTATTGAGGCAAAGCCGTATAGAATCGCTAAACGAACTTGACATGAGTTTTGTTTCCTAAAACCTAGAACCTAAAACCTATCACCTTGGTCATACCTATTCCCCAATCCTCACCAAGGTCTGCTTCTGAACAAGAACCGTCTGAGAGGTGGTTTTCAAATCATCCAGATGAACAGTCTTTACTGTCACAGCAGCAACGCCTGTGCCACGAGCGTCAAATAAGAAATCTGATGGAAGTTCTGGAACAGCAAATCGGAGGGATGCAAATTTTGGCAATTTATAGCGCGTAAAGCCAAATACAGGAAGTTCGCCTTTTGTTTCTTCGAGTGAAGCATTCATCACTTCCAGTCGAGACCAAGAGGAAGGAAGAGAAATATGAATGTCCTTTGCCGATGTATTGGTGATGCTGATATATCCATTCTCATCTTTCTCTGCAACGACGCAAGAAAGCGCAAGGCGTCCCTCAAATTCCAGTCCAATGGTTGCAGGACTCACAACATTCATCGCTCGACCAGAACCAGTGGTAAACACATCACGCTCAATCATCCCCATCATAATTAAAATGACTGCTGCAGACCCTGCAATAATGCATTGCAAGCCAATTGTTTTGAGGATGGAACTCATGCGAGATGGTCGTGCATGAGTAGTAGGTGTCACATGCTTCACTGGTGTCATTTTTTTTGATGGAGATGCTTTCTTTTCAAAGATCGTAGAAAGCTTTTTTGTTGATGTCTTTGCCTTCGCGCGACGTTGTACCGAGATCTTCTTCTCAGGAGATTTCACATTTTTTTTCTGTACAGATGGACTTTTTGGCGCACTACGACGTGTTGGAGTGCGAGTGGATGATGCGCGAGGAGACATGGTCGTTATCGTACTCAATTTCTCCTTCCTTGCGTAGAGGAAAGGGCTTGATATTCAATTAAAATAGTGTCTTATATCCTCCTTCTTTTATTGAAGTGTGCTATACTAGCATCATGGATCTTACCCCACACGCACTCAACACCATCCTTGAAACTGTTCGTGATCAAGTGCGTTGTCCACAGTGTGGCTCTCGCATTCCTATTAACTTTCAGTCAGTAAAAGTCACAGGTGATGACTTTATGATTCTTGAAATTAAATGCGGATCGTGCTCGGCGTTTATGGTGCTCCAAATTAATACAAAAGCAGGCGCACTTGCAGATGTCACCAATGTTCCATCGTTTACCAATGTGTCGTCTACTCTGACTGTTGCGGAAGCAGATCTCACTGCTCTCAAAGAGTCCCTCAAAGAAAGTGGTGGAAGTTTTGAGAAGATGTTTGGAGAGAAAGATAAAAGATAGAAGACAAGAGGAGAAAAGAGTAAAAAACAATTGGAGCAGGTATCTACCTGCGTTTGTTAAAAAAATTCTCCTTTAGCAGCAAGTTTTCCACCTGCGGTTATCATAAGTTATATTGATTTAAAAATGTGCTCAATTTGACAAAATAGATAAAAATTGTCAATATATATTTGATGAGTGTCAATGTCAATGCAGCAGAAACGGCAATTGTAGTAGTGGATATGCAAGAGATAGAATATGAATATATTTCACGTGAAGATGAAGATGAGTTTTTTCTCCCACAAAGAGCCATCAATGAATTACTAAAAAAAGCAAGAAGTGCACATTTAGCAGTATTACATGTTGCATATGGTTTACGTATTTCTTCAACCCTTCCAATTTCTATTGATATTTGTTCTCCGAATTTTAATAATATATCTCCTTGGCACAAGGATTCTTATCCTGAGGCAGGTGATTTTTGGATGATGAAAAATAGCTATTCCATTTTTCATGCTGGAGGTCTTCAAGATGTTATAGCCTCTATCAGAGATGGTTGCAAAACAGTAATTCTAACTGGAGTTCAAACAGCTGTCTGTATCAAAGAAACTGCTATGCATGCAAAAAAATTAGGATATCAACTCATCATACCAAGAGATACAACAGGAGATATGTATCGAGATCGTAAAATAGATGCCCTAAACACATTTCTCCATTGTGGAGTGCATGTATGCAATTCTGATGAGATCATTTTCGAGTAATGTGGCCTATTGATCAGAAGTTATTTTGAATACATTGTCCCAATACGTCTCTACTGTGGAGAAGAGAATGAAGAATATTCTCAAAGTTCGTACCTTTTTTGCCTTCCATTAATAATCGGCATGTAGAAATAATAGCATCTGTAGGCCAAGACTCAGCTCTTTTATCCATAAGATCGCGAGACATTTCATAAGGTGATTCTTGTGATATTTGCAAACCAAATATTGAAGTACCTCCTCTAAATGGCATTCCAGTAAAACTAGCATCTAACCCTACGCCTAAATGGAGATGAGGAGTACTATCCAGATGAGCAGTATTTTGTAATGTTACGAATGTATGATAATCTTGATCATTGAATACTTCTCCTCCTAAGAATAAATGTCGTAGATATGTCAACGTTCCAAGAGTACAAAGACCAAAAAAACATCCATTTATACTAATTTCGTCTTCTGGATGGAGTCCATCAAGATGTTGGATGAATCTCCCAATGTCTTCTTGCTTAATTTCTCCCGACTGTACTGACTTTGTTTGCACTACTTTTTTTACCTGATGAATAGTAGGATATTCTTTATCAATCACATTTTTATCTGTTCTTGAACTCAAACATCCAATTGTGTGATTTGCAGAAAAGAGTGTAACGATTCTTGCTATAGACGTTCCAACAATACTATCCACAAGCTTGGGACCTATGCTGTTATCAAAACAAATATTCACATTAGTGCGTAGAGTGCAGAGTGTTCTAGCATCTACAATCTCATGTGGATGAACAATAATTGTTCTATCAGATTGATTCTTTCTAGTATATGGAGATCGATTGCTACCCATTGTATATCCAGTTTCTATTGCTTCTCTTAGAGAGATGCGATCAATGGTTCTATTATCACGCATCCATTCTGTCATTGTCGATCGAGCATGTTCATCCATCATTGCAAAAATTCGATTACATTTATCATGATTTTTATCTGACACTGTGCGTAGAAATTCTTCTCGATGCGATTCAATAGTATGTGGCATATATATTATTAAAACATATATTATATTAAAAAGCAAATTGATCAACTTTTGTACTCAATAATCTCTTTACAAGGGCGTTCTTTTCGCTATGATATGCCTATCATCGGAGTGCACCTCGCGGAAAAGAATTCCGCTTACAGATGCGCTTCGCTCTGCTATGTGGAAAGAAAAAAAGGAAATAGATGAACAATATGAACAAAAAGAAATGCTCGTCGAGCATTCCAATAACCTATCACCTAACACCTATCACCTAACACCTATCCTCTATTCACTCCCCCTACCCTATGTCCTACGTTCCTCGCACGTCCGATTCATTCGATGCTGTTGCTCTCAGCGTCGCAAGTCCTGAAGATGTTCTTGGTTGGTCTCGTGGTGAAGTCACGAAGCCAGAAACAGTAAACTACCGCACCCAGCGTGCAGAACCAGATGGGCTCTTCTGTGAGCGCATCTTCGGTCCTACAAAGAACTTTCAGTGTTTCTGTGGAAAGTACAAAGGCATTCGCTACAACAACGTTGTATGTGAGAAATGTGGCGTAGAAGTCACACGTTCCATCGTTCGTCGTGAGCGCATGGGTCACATCAACCTTGCAGTACCTGTGACGCACATTTGGTTCCTTCGTAGTTCACCATCTCGTCTTGGGCTCCTTCTCGATCTCTCCATCAAAACACTCGAACAAATCGTCTATTTCTCAGCATACGTCGTTGTGACGGTCGATGAGGAAGGCAAGGAAGAAGTGAAGAAAGAGCTAAGCAAAGAGTACGATGCACACCGCAATCAAATTAAGCGTGAGCATGATGATGCCATGAAAACGCTCAAGTCTGGTAACCCAAGTCGCGATCAGCTCGATGCACTTGAGGCATCCACAGCAGAGCGTCTCGATCAACTCAAAGTGAACCACAAAGATGCTCTTGAAGATCTTGAAAATTTGCACATTGGCTCCGTTCTATCTGAGCTGAAATTCCGCGAAATGAACATGAAATTCGGGCATCTCTTCCGTGCAGGAACAGGTGCAGAATCTCTCCGTGAGATCATCGCAAGCATGGACTACGATACACTCGTAGAAGCACTCATGGTCGAGCGTCAGCAGAGTAGTGGACAGAAGCTCAAGAAAATCATGAAACGTCTCAAGCTCATCCAGTCACTCAAGCAAGCAAACATTCAGCCAGAATGGATGATTCTCACTCGTTTGCCTATTCTTCCACCTGATCTTCGCCCAATGGTGCAGCTCGATGGTGGGCGTTTTGCTGCATCCGATTTGAACGATCTCTACCGTCGCGTCATCAACCGTAACAATCGTCTTCGCAAACTCATGAGCATCGGTGCTCCTGAAGTGATCTGCCGCAATGAAAAGCGCATGTTGCAGGAAGCGGTTGATACACTCCTCAACAACTCCGCTCGTGCAGGAAAGGCACTCTTTACCGCAGGAGATCGCCGCAAACTTCGATCTCTCTCCGATATGTTAAAAGGAAAGCAAGGTCGCTTCCGTCAGAACTTGCTTGGTAAGCGCGTGGACTACTCTGGTCGCTCCGTCATCGTTGTCGGTCCAACACTCAAAATTGATGAATGTGGCTTGCCAAAAGATATGGCAATGAAACTCTTCAAGCCATTTGTCATCGGTCAACTCATTCGTGAAGAATTGGCACACAACGTGAAAACAGCAGAGCGCATGGTGTTCGATGGAGGCAAGCGTGTGTGGGACATCCTTGAAGAAGTTATTCAAGGAAAGTACGTTCTCTTAAACCGTGCTCCAACACTTCACCGTCTTGGTATTCAGGCATTCCGACCACGTCTTGTTGAAGGTCTTGCTATTCAATTGCATCCACTCGTTTGTACAGCGTTCAATGCCGACTTCGATGGAGACCAAATGGCCGTTCACGTACCACTCTCCGATCAGGCACAAAAAGAAGCTCGTGAACTCATGAGCGCAGCACGAAGCGTTTTGAAGCCATCTGCAGGTGAGCCAATCATCACTCCAGTGCAAGACATGGTGCTTGGTTGCTACTTCCTCACTGCAGTACACGATGGATACAAGGGACATGGTAGCGTCTATGGCTCTGCACATGAGGCAATGATGGCGTATGAACATGGTGCCATCGATCTCAAAGCAAAAATTAAAGTACGCTTTCCAAAGCAAGGAGGCGAAGAAGGGGAGTATGAATATATGGAAACATCAGCAGGAAGGCTCATTTTCCAACAGATTGTTCCACCAGAACTTGGCATCATCAATGAGACCCTCAAGAAAGGCGTTCTCAGTAAGATTATTGCTCGTGCGCTTGATCTCATTGGACCAGAGCGAACAGCACGTCTTGCGGATGACATTAAAAACGTTGGCTTCAAGTACGCAACAAAGTCTGGTCTTTCCATTTCTATGAGCGATATGCTCATTCCTTCAGAGAAGAAGGAGATTCTTGCAGAGGCAAACAAGAAAATTCAAGACATCAACACACTCTTCATGAAAGGATGGATTACTGCAGATGAACGCTATCAGCATGCAATTCGCATTTGGAGCAAAACAAAGAACGAGGTTGCAGCAGTGATGATTAAGCAATTTACATCACACGATCGTAATAGCATTACCTACATGATCGACTCTGGCGCTCGTGGTAACTGGGGTCAAATTACACAGCTCGCTGGTATGAAGGGACTTGTTGCCAACCCATCTGGTCGCACCATTGAACTTCCAATTCAGAGTAACCTGAAGGAAGGTTTCACCATTCTTGAGTACTTCATTGCGACACACGGAGGACGCAAGGGTAAGTCCGACACCGCTCTCAAAACAGCAGAAGCCGGATACCTCACTCGTCGTTTGGTCGATGCAGTACAAGACATCGTGATCATTGAAGAAGATTGTGGTACCGATATTGGATATGACATTACTCGTGAAGACTCAGAGCGCATTGGAGAAAAGTTTGAGCATCGCATTTTTGGACGCGTGCTCAATACCGATGTTGTTTCTGGTAAAAAAGTCATTGCAAAGCGCAACGATGAAATTGATGCAGCAATGATTGATCTCTTCACCGAAAATAAGATCGATGGTGTCAATGTACGCGCAGTCATTACTTGTCAAACAGATGGAGGTATTTGTCAGAAGTGTTATGGACGCGATCTTGCCGATAATAAGACAGTTAAACTGGGTACTCCAGTTGGTATCATGGCCGCACAGTCCATTGGTGAGCCGGGTACACAGCTTACAATGCGTACTTTCCACATGGGAGGAGTCGCAGAAGGCTCAGATATTACACAAGGTTTGACTCGTGTAGAAGAAATTTTTGAAGCACGTTCCCCACGCACGCCAGCAACTCTTTCCGATATTTCAGGTCGCGTGAAAATTGTACACAAAGGAGGTCAAACAACTGTGCAAATTTCAGGCGAAGAGCTCGATTTCGATCATTACTTCATTCCTGCAGGATACGAAGTCATCGTGAAAAAAGGTGATCAAGTGAAAGAGAAGTCTGTACTTGCACGCTCTCTGACCGATAAGTCTGCTCTTAAGACCATGATTGGAGGAACAGTAGACAGCATCGAAGGTGGAAAAATTGTCGTGAAGCATAGCGAAATGCAAGATCGTACCTACGAATTCCATGCTCGTGAACAGCTCATTGTGAAGAATGGTGACATGATCAAGGCAGGACAGGCCATCAATGCAGGTCACTATAACTTGCAAGAATTACTCGAGAAGCAAGGTCCGCACGCAGTGCAGAGCTACATCATTCAAGAAGTACAACACATCTATGCATCTCAAGGGCAAACGATTAACGACAAACACTTGGAAATCATTGCACGCAAGATGTTTAGCAAAGTGCGTATTGTCGATGGTGGAGACACCATGCTCCTTGCTGGAGAAGTTGTCGACATTTCCGACGTACGCCGTGCAGATGCAGTTGCAAAAAAGACAAACAAGAATGCAAAGCAAGCAACATACGAACAAATGCTCTTGGGTCTTACTCGTGTTTCTCTTGCTACCGACTCTTGGCTTGCTGGTGCGTCTTTCCAAGAAACAATTCGTGTTCTTGTCGAAGCTGCAACAACAGGTAACATCGATTACTTGAAGGGTCTCAAGGAAAACGTGATTATTGGTCGCCTTATTCCTGCCGGTGAAATCTTCCGCAGCCGTCTTGAAGGCGCAAAAGCCGATAAACAAGCAGAGACATCTTCCGATGAAGATGCCTAGGCTCATAAACTCTTCATTTTCTCTTTACTCTTTCCTTCTGATTCAGTAGAATCCATCAGCCCATGCCAACTATTAATCAACTCATCCGTCATCCACGTAAGGTTCAAAAGAGCCGTACAAAAGCTCCAAACTTGCAAGCAACCTGGAATGCTCTCAAGCTTTCTTCTATCCCTCTTCCAAAGGGAGCTCCTCAGAAACGTGGTGTATGTCTCAAGGTAACAACCATGACTCCAAAGAAGCCAAACTCCGCTCTTCGTAAAATTGCTCGTGTGCGTCTTACCAATGGAGAAGAAGTAACAGCATACATTGGAGGAGAGGGCCACAATCTTCAAGAGCACTCCGTTGTTCTCGTGCGTGGAGGTCGTGTGAAAGACTTGCCAGGTGTGCGTTACCACATCATTCGTGGTGTTCTCGACTGTGAAGGTGTCCGCGATCGTAAGCAAGGACGCTCTCTCTATGGAGCAAAGCGACCAAAAGCAGGCGCTGCGAAGAAATAGAAAAATGAAGAAAGCTATCTACTACCCACTAACTACTACTCACTAACTAACCGTCTACAATCTACTATCTCCCTATGGCTACACTCCCTAAAGCATATATTCCAAAAGGTTCCGACACTCTCATTGAGAAGTTCATTAACTGTCTCATGAAGCAGGGAAAGAAGTCTATTGCTCGTCAGATCTTTGCAGATACTCTTGCGGTCATCAAAACTCGCACAAAAGACGAGCCAATGGAAGTCTTTAGCAAAGCTCTCATCAACACAACGCCACTCATCGAAGTGCGTCCAAAGCGTGTTGCTGGAGCGGTGTACCAAGTGCCAACAGAAGTCAACCCAAAGCGTCAACAATCTCTTTCTATTCGCTGGATTCTCATTGCAGCTCGCGCTCGCAAAGGTGTTCGCATGGCAGAGAAACTCGCTCTTGAACTCCTCGATGCGTCTGCAGAACAAGGTGCTGCAGTGAAGAAGAAGGAAGATGTGTACAAGATGGCTCAAGCAAACAAGGCGTACGCCCACTTTGCAAAGATGGCGTAGTATTCATCTTATTCTATCAACAATACTTGAAAGATCCTTCCAAGAAGGATTTTTCTTGATTTTATGAGAAATCTGTATTACAATTGTAATACACTTCTTTTTCTTCTATGCGTGCAGTCCTTAGTATCTCTATTCCTCCAGAAAAACTTGCTGCTCTGAAAAAGAAGGCGCAGTTAGCAAATATGACCATTAGTGCCTATATTCTACAAAGAGTGGATGAGGAGGAGCATCTTATTAATGAAGATGAATTGTTGTTCTATGCGAAAGAAGCAAGGAAAGATTTTCTTTCAGGAAAAACAAAAAAATTATTGAATCCTCAAGATCTTTTATTGCCTGAGTTGCCGTAATTGATAGTATATGATGACATTAGTCTATTCAGAGCGATTTAAAAAACAGCACAAAAACATTGCATATGACATGAAAAAGAAAGCAGCACGATCAATCGAATTATTTTTACAAAATCCACTGCATCCATCTCTTCGTCTTCATAAATTATCAGGAGAATTATCAGGGTATTGGAGCATATCGCTTGATCGAAAAAATCGGATTATTCTACAGCCATTAGAGGACAATACCTATCTGTTGATATCCATTGGCACACACGCCATCTACGAACGAAGATGAGTGTTACGCATAGGTTGGTGTTGTTCTTGAAAATGATGACACGCTACCAGTAGCGTCTTGACAACTTTCCACAACCCTAGATCTAGCGGTTCTTTCAAAACGAGGAGAGCGAGGGTTTGTGCGTGCAGTATTTTGAAAAATCACGAGACCAAGAGCTCTTTGATACTCTTGAATAGCAATTTGAGATTCAGTAAGTATCCTTTCACAATGAAGCAATGCTGTAGAACTAGGGAAACAATGAGATCTTTCTTCTTTTATTTGTTCTGGCGATAATAATGCGCGATAGCCTGTCCAGTCATCTGTAGTATCACGAAATTCCATAAATATATCATACAAAAATATTTTTATAAGTCAATATTTCCCTCAAAAACATCTATAAAATCTCTTTCTTTTCACGTGCATATTCCCTACACTATGTGCACTTTTTTCGTTTCTTATCTCTTTTTCTCTCTTTGTATGGATTTAAAAAATGTTCGTAATATCGGAATTATCGCGCATATTGATGCTGGAAAGACAACCACATCAGAGCGCATTCTTTTCTACACAGGAAAGAACTACAAAATTGGTGAAGTACACGAAGGAGAGGCAACAATGGACTGGATGGAACAAGAGCGTGAGCGTGGTATTACCATCACATCTGCAGCAACACAGTGTACATGGAAGTCAAAGTTCCGTGGCGTAGACACAACAACAACTATCAACTTGATCGACACTCCAGGACACGTGGACTTTACTGCAGAAGTAGAGCGTTCTCTTCGTGTTCTCGACGGTGGTGTTGCAGTGTTCGATGGTTCACAGGGTGTAGAGCCACAGTCTGAAACAGTGTGGCGTCAGGCAGATAAGTACGGCGTTCCACGTCTTGCATTCGTCAATAAGATGGACAAGATTGGTGGCGATTTCTACATGTCACTGCAAAGCATTCACGATCGCTTAAGTAAAGACGCTGTTGCTATTCAGCTCCCAGTAGGCGCAGAAAGCGATTTCAGTGGAATCATCGATCTTATTGAAGAGGAGATGATCACTTTTGAAGGAGCACATGGTGAAAATCACGTTCATCACCCTGTGCCAGAGGATATGAAAGATCAAGTTGCAAAGTATCGCACGATCTTAGTTGAAAAGGCAGCGGAGTTTGGTGGCGATGCGCTCATGGAGAAGTACCTTGGTGGAGAAATGCTTACAAAAGAAGAGATCAAAGAGGCTCTTCGCGCAGGCGTTGTGTCAGGTAAGGTGTTCCTTGTTCTGTGTGGTTCATCTCTCAAGAACATGGGTGTGCAGCTTGTTCTCGATGCAGTTGTCAATTTCTTGCCAACTCCACTCGACACACCCCCAGTGAAGGGCGTAGATCAAACATCTGGAGAGTCTATTACACGCAAGCCAGAAAATACTGAGCCACTCTCTGCACTTGCATTCAAAATTGCAACAGATCCATTCGTGGGTAAGCTCTGTTTCGTTCGCGTGTATTCTGGCGTTCTCAAGTCTGGTTCGTACGTTGTTAATGCACGCACAGGAAACAAGGAGCGCATTGGTCGTCTCGTTCGCTTGCACGCAAACCAGCGTACAGAAATTGATCAAATTGAAGCAGGAGACATCGGTGCTGTCATTGGACTTAAGGAAACACGCACAGGAGACACACTCTGCGCAGAAAATAGCGTTGTTCTTCTTGAAAGCATTACCTTTGCAGAGCCAGTGATCAGTCTTGCTGTTGAGCCAAAGACAAAGGCAGATCAGGAAAAGATGGGCCTTGCACTGCAGAAACTTTCAGAAGAAGATCCAACACTTCGTGTTCGTACCGATGAAGAAACAGGTCAAACCATTCTTTCTGGAATGGGTGAATTGCACCTCGATATCATCATGGATCGTATGAAGCGTGAATTTAAAGTAGAGAGCAACTCAGGAAAGCCACAGGTAGCGTACCGTGAGACCATTCAAAAAGCGGTAGAGCATGAGTCGAAGTACATCAAGCAGACAGGTGGACGTGGTCAGTACGGTCACTGTTTGTTCCGCCTCATTCCTCAAGAGCCAGGAAAGGGTTATGAGTTCGATAACCAAGTGGTTGGAGGACGCATTCCTCGTGAATTCATTGAACCATGTAACAAGGGTTTCCAAGAAGGTCTTTCTCGTGGTGCACTTGCAGGCTTCCAGATTGTTGACGTTCGTGTTGAACTGACTGATGGTAGCTACCACGATGTAGACTCCTCTGAAATGGCGTACAAAATCTGTGCATCTATTGGTGCACAGGAAGCAGCACGCAAGGCAGACCCTGTCATCCTTGAGCCTGTGATGAAGGTAGAAGTAGTAAGCCCAGAAGAGTACTTCGGAGATGTGATGGGTGACTTAAGCGCTCGTCGTGGCCTCATCAAAGACACAGGAAACCGTGGTATGGCGAAGACAATCCTCGCAGAAGTCCCACTCTCATCCATGTTCGGATACGCAACAGAGCTTCGTTCCATGACACAAGGTCGTGCGAGCTACTCCATGGAGCCAAGCCACTACGCAAAAGTTCCAAAGAACGTTGCCGATGGCATCATCGAAGCACGTCAGGGAGGAAAGTAGTATGCAGAGAAATAGATAGTAGACAGTAGATAATAGACACAAGAGGAAAAAGGTCAGGAAACTGACCTTTTTCTTTACGTTTCCTCTTGACAGCGTATTAATACGCTAATACAATGAGTCCTACACTCTATTAAACATATGTCTAAACGACGTTTTACAGAAGATGGCTGGCGTAAAGAACCGTGGTTTAAGTCCTTGGTGTCTGCCATGAAATCGTGTGAGACAGAAGAAGAGCTCGCAAATTTTCTGCGTGATATTGGCACTCTCTCCGAATTACAAGCATGGAGTGAGCGATTTGAAGTGGCAAAGCAATTAAGCAAAGGTCGTTTCTATCGTGATATTGCAGAAAACACTGGCGCAAGTACAACGACTGTCTCGCGTGTTGCCAAATTCTTAGAGAATGGAGAAGGTGGGTACCGAGCAGTACTCAATACCCATCGGCATCATCGCATGGCTCTGCATGTTGGTGATGATCAGGAATATCGATCGAAATCGAGTGAAAATCAGCATGGAGAGCCACATCACACTTCCCCGCGCGGGGAGAAACCGGTATCGATGCTCCAAAAATATCTCGAAAAAGGCAAGAAGTAGAAGAGAAGATCGATGTCAGTTCCTCCTCGTAGTGAGGGGGAATTTTGTTGTTGCTACACAACAAGACATTGATCATTTTCATCAACGGAGAAAAAGAATGAAACAAATTGGAATGGCCGGATGGCTACCTCTGTGGTACAAGGAATTGACGAATGAAACGCTCGTAAATGTATTGGAGTATGCGTGCGAACTCCTCGGTACATCGCTTGAGTCTTGGATCGAGAAGAATTCAGAATTGCTGATTCATCCACGCAACACAATCGATGAATCGACGCTTGGTATGCATCAAGATTGGACTACGAATCTGATGCCATTTCGGATGGTAGACCTGAAAGACGGCAGAAAGATCTATCTATTTCAATGTCACATTGATGATCTTATCGGCTCGCTCAAGGCGAGTGGATACGATCAGGGCTATCATTTTGTATTAACGTAGTTATTATTCCTGTGTAGCAACAACAATCATCCCTCAATTGAATGCAGTAATGTATTTGATTGAGGGATTTTGTAATTCTCTGTTTTCTGCCATACTTTTATCAATGTCCCATCAAGATTTTATCCACCACTGCCTTTCTCTTGCTAAGCGCGGGAGAGGAAAGACGGGCATCAATCCTCTTGTGGGCGCTGTATTAGTGCGAGATGAGAAAGTGATTGCGCAGGGGTGGCATGCAGGCTTTGGATGTGCGCATGCAGAGCGTCATCTATTGGAAAAATTTGATCAAAAAATTTGTTCAGATGATATTCTGTACGTCAACCTAGAACCGTGTTGTCACACGAACAAAAAGACTCCGCCGTGTGCACAGATGGTTATCGAAAGGGGAGTGAAAACGGTGATCTATGGCATGAACGATCCAAATCCTCAAGTTTCTGGAAAGGGGATTCAGATGTTGAAAGATGCAGGAGTAACAGTAATTGGCCCTATTCTTTTGCCTCAATGTCAGTACCTCAATCGTGGCTTTGTGTCGTTCATAACGAAGGGCCGTCCGTGGATTACGCTCAAAAAAGCAATGACACGCGATGGGCGTATTGCGAATAGTGATGGATCTCCGCTCAAGATTACATCAGAGGAGCAGGACCAATGGGCACATCTCAATCTCCGCGCAACACATGATGCCATTCTCGTTGGTGTTGGCACAATTATGAGTGATGATCCGAAGTTAACAGTACGTTACCCTCACCCCACCTACGCCATTCGGGCTCCGGCGGGCAGGCCTAACCCTCTCCCGAGGGGAGAGGGAATATTTCAACCGTATCGTATTATTCTCGATCCGCACCTTCGCATCCCACTCGATGCAACGGTGGTGAGTGATGAGTGGAGGGAGAGGACAATTCTTTGTGTAAAAGAAATCAAGGGAATCGAAGAAAACAAAGAAATCAATGAGATGAAGAATAGGCAACATGGGAGCAGGTTTCTACCTGCGGATGTCAAAGAAAAAAAGAAATTTCTTCAAGAGAAAGGAGTGAGAATTATCGAAATCCCATATCACGACAATCATTTCGATTACCCATCTCTGTGGAAAGCTCTTACCACTCCAACAGATCATTTCTTTGGCATTAGCTCAATTCTCGTCGAAGGTGGAGCAAAGACATGGGAGAGTTTTCAGAGTGCGGGGATGGTAGATGAGGAGGTGGTGATGATCAATTAATAGGCCAATTAATATTTTTCAAAAAAATATCAAATTTACCCCATAAATTATTGATCATCCATTCTTTTTTTTCAAAATAAAAACATATTTTATCATCCGTCCTTTCATGAGAATTAATAGGATCAAGGATCACGATTAAGAATAATGATAGTACAAATTTTTTGTTGATAACAACTTTCCCACCGTTCCATGCAATGCCATTTTCCAATTCTTTTGATATATTGATTTTTTCATCGAAATCATCACCATGCATTAATGAGTTTCTAATTATAAGATAAATAAAATCATCGAGCTGTTTTTCTTTAGCAATAAAGATCTTTGCACCAGGTGAAACTTGTAAAGAGTTTGTAGTCCAAAATTGATAAATAAATCTTTCGTATTTTTTAATCATATTCTTTATTCTTTTTCCTGGTTTTTCTTTTGGAAATATTTTTTTTGCAGTTGCATCAATAGCTCGACATATTGCAATTAAGGCATATTCATAGTTTTCGTTATTAAAAAATTCAGTAAAGTCTTTTGTAAATTTGCCAATATTGGAGATATTATCCTTCATAAGCCTAACCATCTCCTTACTTTCTGTGCTTTTTGAATGATCCAAAATGATAGTTGATAGCGAAGAGGAAGAGATCCTGTTTCCTTGACAGTCTCAATAGTACGAATAAATTCTAGTGCTTTTTCACGGACAGCATTGAGTGTTGCAGGCCTCTCGTTTACCACAAGTCCAAATTGCCCTCTTCCTTTTGTACAACTTCCTTCGTAGTGCGTGCCAAGGATGATCCCTCCAAAATAATTCACAGCAGCACCTATGTGACTTGTGGTGCGCTTGAGGAGTGGCCATGCACTCTTTGGGGCCCCTCCGCAGAAAAGAAGGAAGAATGGCTTTTTATTGAGCACACCAATGGAATGAGTTGCATCCAAAGCAAATACACCCATGCAGTCGATGAAGTTTTTGAGATGTGCAGGAACAGAGAAGTTCCAAATTGGTGTCGCCAAAATGACGCCATCTGCACTCACAATCATTTTTTGGATGAGAGAACAATCATCGGATATACACTCACTTCCGTAGCATGCAAGTGTAAATTGCTGAATGTTTTTATCTTTCAATCGAATGATTTGTACAGAAAGATGAGGATGTTTTGCTTTCATGGCATCTGCCATTGTCTCTGCAAGATAGTACGTATTACTCACATCATTTGTTCCTGCAACAACAATCGCGATATTTTTAAGGAGATTCATGAAATGAGTATACACATGTTTTCAATAGAAAGTGGAAGAGTAAAAATTGATGAAGGGAAAATGTCTAGGAAGTTTTTCACAAATATAGCGTAGTGTGTGTTTCTTTTTTGAACAAAATAATCTTTTTTCCTCATAAGAATGTCTTTCTATAGCAGAAACAATACTCAATGTGTGAATATATCTTTCCAGCAGAAAAACAAAAATAATCAACTTGAGGTGTCCAAATATTTCTCTACAATACACAGATGTTGTGTCCTAAAAAGTTTCACAACACTATATCTAGTGTTTTCCCCTCTTCTTCATGAACCCTCAAGCTTCTTTTCAATCCACTCAGTATGATATACAGCGTACAGAAGAGAAAGTGCCAACCCCACGTGATCTGTCGTCATCGAAACATGACGATAAGGAGGATGTCACCCGTTCTGAAGAGCAGAAAGGTTTGAAAATTTCACGATTGTTCACAACTCCAGGCATCGACCCACTCGAAGAGGTGGTCTATGCAAAGCGCACAAGTCGCATTGTGAATACCAATGGATCCATCGTCTTTGAAATGAAAGATGCAGAAGTTCCAGAAAGTTGGAGTCAGGTGGCAACCGACATTGTCGTGAGTAAATATTTCCGTAAAGCAGGTGTTCCACAATTTGATGAGAAGGGGAATGTGCTGAAAGATGCAAATGGTTCTATTCTCACAGGTCCAGAACGATCAGTAAAACAGGTGATTCGTCGTTTGGCAGGATGTTGGCGCTATTGGGGTGAGGCGTATGGATATTTCCATACCAAGCAAGATGCGCAAGCATTTGAGGATGAGATGAAGTACATGCTCGTACATCAGATGGCAGCACCCAATAGTCCGCAGTGGTTTAACACAGGTATTCACTTTGCCTATGGCATTACAGGTCCTGCACAAGGACACTACTACTGCGATCCAACAACAGGCGAAATGCGTCGTAGTGAAGATGCATATACACACCCTCAACCACATGCGTGTTTCATTCAAAGTGTGGATGATGATATGGTCAATGAAGGAGGCATCATGGATCTCTGGGTTCGTGAAGCGCGTCTCTTTAAGTATGGTTCTGGAACAGGAACAAACTTTAGCAATCTCCGCGGCGATGGAGAGCCACTGTCTCAAGGAGGAAAAAGTTCTGGCCTCATGAGTTTCCTCAAAATTGGAGATCGTGCTGCAGGAGCCATTAAATCTGGTGGAACCACTCGCAGAGCTGCAAAAATGGTGTGTCTTGACCTCGATCACCCCGATATTGAGCAGTTCATCAACTGGAAAGTAGACGAAGAGAAGAAGGTCGCAGCACTCGTAAAGGCAGGCTACGATAGCGATTTCAACGGAGAAGCCTACAGCACAGTATCTGGCCAAAACTCCAATAACTCTGTGCGTATTCCGTATCAATTTTTTCATGCTCTTGAAACAGACAGTGAGTGGAATTTGTATTGGAGAACAGAGCTTCGCAAGGCAGTCAAAGAACAGCGTCCTGCAAAGGCGTGCAAGACCATGAAGGCATCAGCACTCTGGGATCAAATTGCGTACGCTGCATGGTCCTGTGCTGACCCAGGAGTGCAGTACGACACAACCATCAACGATTGGCACACATGTCCTGCTGATGGTCGCATCAACGCAAGCAACCCATGTAGCGAGTATATGTTCCTCGACAACACAGCGTGTAACTTAGCATCTCTGAATCTTCTCAAATTTGTAAAAGAAGATGCATCTGGAAAGAAGCAGATCGACATCGACGCGTATCGCCACGCTACTCGCCTCTGGACCATCGTTCTTGAAGTGTCTGTGCTCATGGCACAGTTTCCAAGCAAGGAAATTGCAGAACTCAGCTACCGCTTCCGTACTCTAGGTTTAGGGTACGCAAACATTGGCGCAATGCTCATGCAGATGGGCATTCCCTACGATTCCGAGGAAGGTCGTGCCATTTGTGCCTCACTCACAGCCATCCTCACAGGAGATGCCTACAGCACATCCGCAGAAATGGCAGAGAGTCTTGGAACATTTGCAGGGTATGAAAAGAACAAAGCACACATGCTTCGTGTCATTCGCAATCACCGTCGAGCGGCCTACAACGCGCCAGAATCGCAGTACGAAGCGCTTTCGGTAAAGCCAGTTGGTATTGATCAAAAAATTTGTTCAAAAGATTTGCAAGAAGCAGCAAAAGAGGCATGGGACAAGGCTCTCGCACTCGGTGAGCGTCATGGGTATCGTAATGCGCAAGTAACAGTTGTTGCGCCAACAGGAACCATCGGACTTCTTATGGATTGCGACACAACAGGTATTGAACCCGATTTTGCACTCGTCAAATTTAAGAAGCTTGCCGGTGGTGGATACATGAAAATCGCAAACCAATCCATTCAACCAGCTCTCAAAACACTTGGCTACACTGATGATCAAATGAACGACATCATGAAGTATGTTCTTGGCACGCTCACACTCGAAGGAGCTCCTCACATCAACCGAACATCACTGAAGGCAAAGGGTTTTACCGATGAAGACATCGCAAAAATTGAGAAGACACTTCCTTCTGTGTTTGAAATTCCTTTTGCATTCAATAGATGGGTCCTTGGTGATGATGCACTTCTTCGCTTTGGATGTACAAAAGAGCAAATCGAAAGCCCAACATTTGATCTTCTCTCTGCACTTGGTTTTTTGCGCAAAGAGATTGATGAAGCAAACACCATCATCTGTGGAAACATGACCGTTGAAGGCGCGCCACATCTCAAGCCAGAACATCTTGCAGTGTTTGACTGCGCAAACCGTTGTGGAAAAATTGGTAAGCGTTCCATCTCTGCCGAAGGTCACATCCGCATGATGGCTGCTGCTCAATCGTTCATCTCTGGTGCCATCAGCAAAACCATCAACCTTCCAAACGAAGCAACAGTCGAAGATTTCAAGAGTGCGTACTTCCTTTCCTGGAAACTCGGCATCAAAGCCAATGCTCTGTACCGTGATGGTAGTAAGATGAGCCAAGCCTTAAGCACTGCGTCGGACGAAAAGAAGGAGGAAGAAGAAAAAGTAGAGACGCAAATTGTGGAAAAAATTGTGATCAAAGAAGTGCCACGTCGCAGGAAGCTGCCCGATGAGCGCCTTTCTCTGACACATAAGTTCTCCGTTGCAGGACACGATGGCTACCTTCACGTTGGCATGTACGAAGATGGCACACCAGGCGAAATCTTCATCAAAATGAGTAAAGAAGGTTCAACACTTTCAGGAGTGATGGATACACTCGCTCTCTCGCTTTCCATGAACTTGCAGTACGGCGTGCCACTGGAAGTGCTCTGTGAAAAGCTTGCACACACTCGTTTCGAGCCAATGGGCATGACCACAAACCGTGAAATTCCGATGGTAAAAAGCCTGATGGATTACCTCGGCCGTTGGCTTGCTCTCAAGTTCCTTACCAAGGAAAAGGCAATGAAGTACCACAACAAAGAGCTTGTCGAGAAGTCCTACAGCGAAGGCACCAAGAGCCGCGATGCGTTTGCCATGCGCCTTCCAGTGATCGATGAAGGCATGCAAGAGCAGATGCCTCTCAGTGCATTACACTCTCCAGACACGCACACTACAGATGACGACTCTCTTTCTCCTCTCGAGAAAGCGAAGCTACAAGGCTACACAGGCACCACCTGTTCTGCGTGTGGATCGAGCAAGATGAAGCGCAACGGCTCGTGTGAGTTGTGCCTCGATTGTGGAGGGACGAGTGGGTGTTCGTAAAGTTATCGAAGTTAACCCCCGAATTAATTCGGGGGTTAACGCTTCAAAGTCACTCATTTTCTACGACTTCTAAGTTCATTGCTTGAAGTTGATCTTTTGCATTTTTTATTGCCTGTTCGAGAGTAGGTTCATGGGTTCCTGTTTCTAGCGTTGAAAAAGTCACTTCTAATGGTGCTGCCGATATCATATCACCGGTTGATAATGATGATTGAGCATTCAAATCTGGAGAATCAGTAAAGAACAATGCAAATTTAGCTCGTTGTCCATCTGAAATATCAATAATATGCGCAAATACATCTTCGTAATGGATACTTTCAGCATGATTTCCTGGTACTTTTCCATGAATAACTGCAATAGATTCACCAGCACTCGAAGTCTGGAGAGTAGGAGTATCTTTTAAATGTTGAGACATATTTTTATATTGGGAAATAATATGATTCCATTATATATATATATTACTTTTTGTCAAGTATATTTTCTATTTGTCAACTAAAATGAAATGAACAAACAGCATGAGGAAAAGAATACATCATCATAATACTTATATGAACTTCTTTTAATTTCAGGCTGACTCCTTATATGATTTATTCTTTTGGTACCCAATAACCGGCTTTTATCAATATTCCCCTTGCCATTCGAATAGATTCATTAATTAAATTCTCTAATTGAGCATTTTCACTATTTATTTCATAAATTGGTCCCTTGAGAGCTGTTTGATGAGGAACACTAGATCCATAAGGTGTTGAATCATCTGACAAGACAAAACAGACACCAACCCTTTTATTAAAGTTTGATATAAAAGCATGTATATAACGCACCTGGTTAGAATCAGGACTATTGCCATGAACTGTAAATAAAAGATTAGGCCGCTCATTAAGAAAATCCATTTGGAATTTTGTTATAATAAAATTTAATACAATTTTATACTAACATATTACTTTTTGTCAAGTGTATTTTCTATGTGTCAACTAAAATGAAATGAACAAACAGCCGAAGAGGGCGAAGAAGACGAACCACTGCATGGAACGGAACTCTACTCTCAAATTATTACAGAGCAAGTAAATGGACTTGAGCCCTAATCAATAATCTTTTAAAAGAACAATTTTAGTGATCAATGGAAATTCTTACATTTAACGAGATCATAGATTATAGACAATAGATTATAGAAAAAAATTAGAAAATAGTGGTTTACATAGAGAAGGAAGTCTAGTGTCTACAATCTACTGTCTATTGTCTTCAGAAATCCAATAAGGTCATCGTCTTCACTTGCTTTGTTGCGATGGGTTTTATGGCACTTTTCGCATTCATACACAATCACAAAGCCTTTTTTACTATCACTATCAATGGCAATTGGTTTGAGTAGACCAAGGCACTCTGAAAGGCGATCGCCAGGGCCATCACGATCAACATGTTTGGAGGTGAGGCACTTTGGACAGTGGTCACGATACGTTCCCTTTAGCAAGGGCTGAACCTGCTCTCCGCAGTGTTCGCAGATGAAGGGTTCTTCGCGAGCGATAAACATGGTAGAGGAACAAAAGGAAAAATAGGAAAGATAGGAACTAAAGGAGAGAAGAATTATTCTCGAAATGATGTACTAAGCTTTGTAATAAGAAAAGCAGTTCTATTAATACGGCTATTTGCTTTTTCCATAACATTTATATCAATAAATTCAAGTTCTAGAGCGATACGTAATTGACAATGTAATTCTTCAATTGATCCAAGTGCTATTTCAAAAAATCGAATTTTATCCTTATTTGAATACCGTGAATTACCTTCTGCAATATTCATTGGAACACTAGATGCAGAGCGTCTCATCTGGCTAATGAGTCCAAATTTTTCTTCATTTGGGAAATTTTTTGTAATTTTGTATATCCAAATACAGAGTGAAAATGATTCCTGCCAAGCAATGAGTTTTTCATAGGGTCGCTCTTGCATAGGAAAAGTATATCATAATCACTTTTATCTTTTTGTTCTATTACTCATATCGTTCCTATTGTTCCTTTCTCTCACACATTGAATCGAAAATGCAATACATCACCATCTTTCACGATGTATTCCTTGCCTTCGGTACGCATTTTTCCAGATTCCTTTGCTTTTTGTTCTCCGCCACAACGCACAAAATCATCAAAAGCGATGGTTTCGGCGCGGATGAATCCCTTCTCAAAATCGGTATGAATCACCCCTGCAGCCTGCGGTGCAGTGGAGCCTTTGTGAATGGTCCATGCTCGCACTTCTTTCACTCCTGCGGTGAAGTAGGTTTCGAGTCCAAGTGCGCTATATGCTGCGCGAATGAGTCCATCGAGACCAGAAGAGGAAATGCCGAGAGCAGTGAGCATCTCTTGTCCTTCTTCGGGAGACAGAGTGATGAGCTCTTCCTCAAGTTTTGCAGAGACAATGATGGCAGTATCGTCGTCAGAAAGACCAGCTTTCTTTTTTGCATCAGCAAGAGAGATGGTTCCAATTCCCTTCTCGTCGGTGTTGAGCGCATAGATCATCTTTTTACCAGTGAGCAATTGTGCCGATTCAAGAAATGGCAACTCATCTTTTTCGAGAATGCTTGTCGATGCAAGCTTTCCTGTATCGAGCACGAGTTTGATTTTTTCAAGCACTGCAAGTTCTTTGAGCTGTTCTTTGTTACCACTGCGCGCGCCACCTTGTAATTTTTCGATGCGCTTCGATACCTTTTCAAGATCACTCATCACGAGTTCCATTTCAATAATCTCACGATCGCGAACAGGATTGATGGAGCCTTCGACGTGAATGATATCATCATTTTCAAAAATGCGGACAACATGACAAATGGCATTCACTTCACGAATATGCGAGAGAAATGCGTTTCCAAGACCCTCGCCTTTACTGGCACCCTTCACAAGCCCTGCAATATCCACAAATTCCACAATCGTTGGGACAACTTTTTCAGGATGGACGATCTCTGAAAGTTGTTTGAGACGTGCATCTGGCACTTCCACAATGCCCACGTTTGGTTCGATGGTGCAGAATGGATAGTTTGCGGCTTGCGCGCCATGGCTACGCGTGAGTGCGTTGAACAGGGTCGATTTACCGACGTTTGGAAGCCCGACGATACCAATTTGGAGAGACATAGACTTAGAAAGGGAAGGGGTTACTGATACACATTTTTTCGATGACCGATGCGAATAACGGTCACAGTCACGGCAACATTATTGATGGAATATAGCACTCTATAGGACCAAATGCGAAGGGAATAGTACCCTAAAAATTGTCCTTCAAGTTTTTTTCCGATAAAAGGATCATGAATAAGCCTTGCAAGGGATGCGAGTATTTTCTGTTGATCTCTTTTTGGCAAACGATCGATTTCTTTATAGATTTTTTCTGTGATGATCAATTGATACTCACGCTTCATACACCAAGACGAGATTGTAATTCTTCAAAACTCATGACTCGACCATGACGAGCATCTTCTATCCCTTCCTTAATAGCGCGTACCTCTTCAGGGTCCGATAAAATATCAAGCGTTTCCATTAGCCCATCAAATTCCTCAACGGAAAGAAATACTCCTTTTGGCTTTCCTTCATGGGTAATTGTGATGGTAAAACCAGGGGTTTCAATGTCTTTCAGCATTGTAAAAAAATTTTTTCTTGCCTCAGTTGCTGTTAAGATTGTAGTCATATGTACAGTATAGCGTACAGATGAGAATCTTGGCAAGTTTAAAGGATCATCATTCCATCTCCAAACGAGAAGAGACGCATCTTTTCTTCAATAGCTTTTCTGTAGAGTTCCAGTAGTTTCTCACGTCCTGTCAGTGCCGAGACAAGCATAAGAAGTGAGCTTTTTGGCACATGGAAATTGGTGATGAGAGCATCCACAAAATGGAGCGTGCTTTCTTCGGTGAGAAAGAGATTTGTTTGACCTGAAAGATGAACAATTTTTGTATTCATTGACGCACTTTCAAGCGTGCGTACACTCGTCGTGCCAACGGCGATGATGGGTCGACCTTCTTCTTTTGCAGCATTCAATCGATCGGCAACATCATGATTGATGGAGTAGTACTCGGTATGGAGCCTTTTCTGTTCCCACTGCTCTTCTGTAAGAGGTGCGAATGTGCCAAGATTGACGTGGAGGGTGACATATTCAATGGAACATCCATATTGAACAATTTTTTTGATCAAACTTTCACTGAAATGCAAGCCAGCAGTGGGCGCTGCAACAGATCCCTTTTCTTCTGCAAAGACTGTCTGATACTCACGCCTGCGATCTTCCTCGCTTAAGGGGGAATCTTTCATGTAGGGCGGGAGGGGAGTGGTGCCAAAACGCTCAAGGAGAGTGGGGAGGAGAGAAAGATCAAAAAGAGGTTTCAGTGTTGCCTCCTTCTCTTCGCGCGTGAGGACTTCAAATTGATGTCCATCTTTCCATGTGAGAATGTCTCCTGTTTTGAGTGATCCAGATGCGAGAACACGAATGGCATCGCCTGTGTTGCCAAGAAAGAGCGCGCCAATTTTTCCTCCACTTTTCTTCAGAAGTTCAAATTTTGCAGGGATGACTTTTGTTTGATTGAAAACAAGCACAGCATTCCGTGGCAAGTAATCCGTAATATTCTCAAAAGTATCAAAGTTGATCACATTTTTTGTTCGATTATAGATGAGGATGCGAGCACTTTCTCGTGGATTTGCTGGAAATTTTGCAATCAATTCCTCAGGAAAAGAGTAGTTGTATTGTTCGAGGAGAGAGGCGAAGGAAGACATGGAAATCAAAAATTAAAAATTAAAAATGAAAAATAGGTGACGGAAAAAGATTCTAGCATGAGTATAGTTGGCAATAGAAAATATCTTTCATCAGAGCAGGTGTCCCACCTGCGGGTGTTAATCAGAATAGTGGGCAAGATACCCGCTCCGATTATTCTTAACCATTCTTAAAAAAAGAGTATATCAGAGCAGGTTTCTACATGTGGTTGTCATGAAAATTTGAACTAAAAAATTTTGCTTTATATTGACATTTTTATTATTTCATTATATTATACTATAGTATTTTTCTGTATCTATGAATAATCCAAATATTTCTTTCTATGAAGGCGATGAGGCGAGAGTACGAGTAAGTCCACTGGATTTATACAAACTTGTTGGTGTGCAGTTAAATAATGCCCCAGATCACTTAACAGCAGAATATAAAGAACGATACCATCAAATCATTGGAGATGACAATTGGTCTCAAACTGATCCTACTTTTCCACTTCAGAGACACATGCAGTCACTCTTTGACGCAGGTCATGGAATCGTGGCAAAAGATGGGGAAGATACGGTAGGAATAGTAGCTCGTCAATATATGCCACAATATAACGGAAGAGATGTTGTGCAAATGCGTCGAATGGTGGTTGATAAAGACTATCGAGGACAGCGAATAGGAACCGCTCTACGAGAAAGAATTTTTGCTCGTATTCGTGAAGAATCACCAGATGCAATTATTCTCAACGAAACTGAAACACCAGAAGTGATTCATCTTTCAAAGAGAATGGGAATGAAAGAAATTACTATGGAAGAGTCATACAGACTAAAAGGAGGTAGACCAGAAGATTATGATCGATACCTTGCATGGGCAAAGGAAGATTTAAAAAATTATAAATTCTTTAAGTACGACCCAAGAGAGCATCAGCCCTCACCCTAGCCCTCTCCCCAAAGGGAGAGGGGACATTAATAACTCTTTTTAATACGCTTTCGCAACGTAGATCTTCTTTGCAAAGGCACTTGGTTTTCCTGAAATGGGGTCCATCAAATCAGTTGCATCTTCTTTTGCATCGAACG
>CAZKOO010000003.1:0-74184 GCA_964554435.1 uncultured Candidatus Peribacteria bacterium | reverse complement strand
ATGTGTCGCGCTATCCTGCACACGCACTTTTTGATGAGCGAACACAGTGGATGGTAATAAATCTATAGCTACACTACTATAAATGTACATACATTCTCATTCATACTCTTCTTCTGCCAAATGATGATGGTTAAGCTCTATTATTTTACTGTGCTCTTTTTTGCTTCAATCACCTCCTTCATCTTCCTCTGAAAATGATCGGTATGAAATTGTTGTGCATGCTCTCTTATGGCTTTCCGATCATATTTTTTTTCATCGAAAGATTGGAGTGCAGTCATGAATGCATCGACTGTTTGCTCTGCCACTAGTACGCCAGTACATCCATCTGCAATGACATCAAGAATTCCTCCTCGTGCGTAGGCAATGACGGGGGTGCCACAGGCTTGCGCTTCCATTGGGACAATGCCTGCGTCTTCAATTTGCGGAAAAAGAAGGGCGCGTGCATGTGCGTAGAGTGATGGCAGTTCTTCATCAGGTACAAAGCCGAGAAATTCGATGGTTGGTCCTGCGAGTGCTTTGAGGCGTTTTTCATCTGCTCCTCGACCAACGATTTTTAACGGAAGAGCGAGGCGATTGCAGGCTTCGATGAGGAGGTCGAAGCGTTTATAAGGGACGAAGCGGCCAACGGCGAGGAAGTAACTTTTGGCTTTTGGCAATTGGCTTTTGGCAATTGGCTTTTCAAAAAATCGGGCATCGACAGGAGGGGGAATGACGATTGCGTCGCGGCCGTAGATCTTTTTGATCCTCCTCTGTGTTTCGCTTGAATTTGCGATGAAGTAATCCACGCGTTGTGCGGTACTTAAGTCCCATTTGCGGAGTTTTTTGAGCATTGAGCGTACAGTTTTTTGTAGCATTCTTGGAATGCGAAAATCGCGCAGGTATTCATCTTCCATTTCCCATGCATAGCGCATGGGTGTATGACAGTAGCAAATGTGAATGGCATTCTGTGGCGGAATAATCCCTTTTGCGACTGCATGAGAAGAGCTAAGGATGACGTCGTACCCATCAAGATTGATGCGCTCTATGGCGTAGGGCATGAGCGGAAGAAGAATCTGATGGTTTTTTGTCCACTTGTAGAGCGCTTGGAGGAATGAGTCAGGAATGATAGTTGCTTTTTTGAGCGGTCCAAGAGATTCTTGTCGTGTGACGGTTGTAGAGAATGGTGCCTCTGGATAGAGTTCGTGAAGAGCTGCAAGCACATGTTCTGCACCACCAAATGTTGTGAGCCAATCTGCGACGATTGCAAGACGCATGTAGTTGTACTATGACAGAAAAACAAGAGAAAGGACAGTGTCTTCTCCGTAAAAAAATGCTATCCTCTCTCGGCTATGGCCTTGCAGCGCCCACGTCCGCTTCCAAAGAGATTTGCTCGAAAATTCTCTCCTGCAACACGTCGTCTTGCTGAACGAAGTTGCTTTCTTCGTGAGCGTCGTCAGCAAAAGCGTGCTGAGGCGTGGATTCGTTTCAAAAAAAGAGGTGCAAAATTTTGGGCATTTTTTCTGGGCGAGTCAAAATTTTGGCTCTTCTTTAGTGTTGTTATTTTATCGATGACAACACTGTCAACGCTTTTATTTGCACCGTTTTTTAATGTGCGATCTATTCGTATTGAGAGGGAGAATGCAAGCATTGATGCAGAGGAAATTCAACGTACGCTTTCTTCATTATTTGATCAAAAGTTACTTCTTGTGACGCGATCGCAGGTGCAGGAATTTATTCGTCCGCTGTATCCTGATAGTGTGTGGATTGATATTCGCAAAGAGTATCCATCTACCCTCATTGTTCGCATTCAACTAGAGGAGCCTGTCGCACATTTAATCGTCCAAGATGATGTTGAAAATGGCACAGGGGCCATTCTTCCTACATCGTATACATACATCACGCGCAATGGATATTTCCTTGAGTCTCCTCTTCAATTAAAAGAAGGATTGCCAATTCCTACTCTGACAATTGTGGACTGGGCTGTGCGTCCAAAAAATCATACAAAACTCTTACCAAAAGAATTTCTCGATACGATTGAATCGGCACGTACCATTTTGAAAAGAGACTTTAACCTCGAGCCAAAGAAAATTGTCGTGTATATTCGTGCGCAGGAGTTTCACATTGTGACACCAAAAGGAACATTGTGGTTCGATCAGAAAAGCCCACTTTCTGTATCATTCGATCGTTTGCGTCAGTTTTTGCGCAGCGTTTCTTTTTCGAAAGTCAAAGAGTATGTGGACTTGCGTGTTGAGGGTGCTGTCGTCTATAAGTAATGTCTTTCTATGCTTCTTTCTTTTCTCTCACTTTTTTCCATCGGCTTTGGATTTGCAGAAAAGGCAGAAGTGCGCTTGCCTCCTCGTGTTCTTCCAAAAACCATTCCTGGCATTGAGGTGATGACCATGACGCCACCTCTTTCCCTTTCTTCTCGCCTTCACATTCCTCCTCTTTCTGCGTCAGGCGTTCTTCTTCTCGATGCTGAGAGCGGAGAAGAGGTGTTTTCGCGTAATGCAGATGTTGTGCGACCCATTGCGAGTTTGACAAAAATGATGACAGCACTTCTGGCACTTGAGACACATGCTCTGAATGATGTTTTTCGCACACCAACATTTATTGATGATATTGGCGGCAGTACTATTGGATTAGTTCCAGATGAACGTATGACCGTTGAATCGCTTCTTTTTGCTCTTCTTCTTCCTTCTGCGAATGATGCGGCTTTTACTCTTGCAAGTCCATCTCTCCCTGCCTTTGTTCGTCGTATGAATGCAAGAGCGCATACTCTTGGCCTTCGTTCAACGCATTTTCAAAACCCCGCAGGGCTCGATCATCCTGAGCAATTTTCTACCCCGCGTGATGTTGCATGGCTTGCGCTTGCAGCCCTTCGAAACCCATATTTTCGCGCTATCGTAGAAACAAAAACCTATCGTATTAGCTCTCTTCCTCCTGATGGTGAAAAGCCACTTGAGTACTCCCTCAGAAATACCAATGAATTACTTCATACTGACTCGCGTGTGCTTGGCGTGAAAACAGGTACTACTACAGGCGCTGGTGAGTGTTTAGTGCTTCTCTTTGAAGAAAAGGGGCATCGTTTTCTTCTCGTTCTCTTGGGGTCAAAAAACCGCTATACTGATGCTCTCAAGGTGCTTTCTGCTCTTCGTGATGTGTAGCAGCCACCCTTTGTTCTCATGCGTTTTCTTTCTCATTCTGATCATCAATGGCTCAATCGTAGAATTCACTTTCTTGCATTTGGCGTATTTGTGATGTCGTTGTTTCTTACTCCGTACGAACCGAGGGATGAAGATATTCTCCCTCCTTCCGATGCTGAAGAGGAAATTGATGCGCAGAGCTTCCTTCTTGCAGAAGATGGATTTCTCATGAAGACATCATCCTTAACAGAACAAGGAACACGTAGTGCTTTTACTGCTGGGATTGTGCATACCGTTGAACCAGGCGAAAGCCTTTCTTCGATTGCAAAACAGGCATTCCTTTCCCCGGATACTATTCGTTATGCCAATAACCTTGGCCCGAAAGAGAGCATCAAACCAGGGCAAAAACTCCTCCTCCTTCCTGTTGATGGCATTCTTCATACAGTGAAGAGAGGGCAGAATTTGGAGGCTATTGCCGACCTTTATTCTGTTGATGCAGGCCTTATTGCTCGTCAAAACAAGGTAACAAAAGGATATTTATTCGCAGGTCAGCAGCTCATTATTCCTGGCGGAAAACCAATTGTGGAGGCAGTAAAACCAAAACCTGTTGTTGCGAAGAAGCCAGACAATAAAAAGCCAGTACCATCCTCAAAGCCTCTTCCAAGCGATGTTGTGAAAGATCTGACTGGCTTTTCTAAACCAGTTAATCATGGGATCTTCCAAATGCCATGCGATTGTTTCTATACACAATATTTTGGAAAATCTCACTTCGGTGTTGACTTACAACATCGTGGAGGGTCGCCGATTTATGCGGCAGAAGATGGTCGCGTGATACGTGCGGATTATGGATGGAATGGAGGGTATGGAAACGTTGTCGTGATTGACCATGGAAATGGCTTACAGACTTTGTATGCACACAATAAGAAACTCTATGTAAAAGTAGGCGATCGCGTTGAACGTGGTCAGGCAATTTCTTTTATGGGCAATACAGGGCGTGTGCATGGACCGACTGGTATTCACTTGCACTTTGAGGTCATTCAAAGCGGTGTCAAGAAAAATCCGCTCATGTATTTGAGGTAAAGAAGTGAATGTAATTTTGCAAGTGACTTGCAATTGGCAGTGATTTGCATTGAGGATTTTCTCTTCATCATTCTTTCTTTTTCCGAAAAAGAAAGGAAACAATCCACCTACGCCTTCGCTTTGCTCAGGACTTCGGTGGACAAGAGAAAACTCGTCGCTCACTATCGTTCGCTTCTCAAACAGGCGCATTTGCGGACGCTTCGTTCGTGAGAAGTGATAGCAAAGTTCGTCAAGGCGACAAAATATCTTCTATTTTTTCGTAAATCTCATTGCCGTTCTCTTTTAAGCCGAGTACAATGCTTGTCTTATGTCTTCGTCTCAATCATTTCGGCTTGTTTCAGGGTACAAGCCAACGGGAGATCAGCCGCGTGCAATAGAGCAGTTAACTGCTGGACTTACCAATGGCGAACGTCATCAGACACTTCTTGGTGCAACGGGAACCGGAAAGACATTTACCATGGCGAACATCATTCAGAATGTTCAACGCCCTACCCTTGTTCTTGCGCACAATAAAACACTTGCAGCCCAGCTCTGTAGCGAGTTTCAGCAGTTTTTTCCAGACAATGCCGTGAGTTACTTTGTGTCGTACTACGATTACTATCAACCAGAAGCGTATTTACCGACAACCGATACCTACATTGAAAAAGATGCATCCATCAATGAAGAAATTGCAAAGTTTCGTCATGCTGCAACACACAATTTACTCACACGTCGTGACACGCTCATTGTCTCGTCTGTGTCATGTATTTATGGTCTTGGAGATGTTGCTGACTATGAATCGCTCGCCATCAAGTTGTCACGTGGCATGCCATTTCAACGTCAACGACTTCTGCGCCTTCTCACAGACATTCAATACAAGCGTAGTAGCATGACATTCAAGCAAGGGATGTTCCACGTGCTTGGTGATACCGTGGAAATTTTCCCTCCAAATGGAGACACCGTTCTTCGCATTGAGATGCCGTTTGATGAAATTGACAGCATTCAAGAAGTGGATAGTTTCACGGGTGAGGTGATCACTGATTTGCAAGAAATTACCGTGTTTCCTGCAGCGCACAACGTGACAACGAAAGAAAAAATTGATGGCGCAGTGGTTCGTATTGAGGAGGATATGAAAGCGCGTGAGGCAGAACTCCTTGCTCTTGGTGAAATTGCAAAAGCAGAGCGCATTCGTGCTCGTACGGAGTACGACCTTGAGATGCTTCGTGAGACAGGGTACTGCACAGGCATCGAGAACTATGTGCGGTATTTGAGTAACCGAGAATCGGGCATGCCCCCAGAAACACTCATCGATTATTTCCCTGATGACTTTCTTCTCTTCATCGACGAGTCACACATTTCCATTCCGCAGATTGGAGGAATGTACGAAGGAAACTTACAACGCAAGAGAACGCTCATCGATTTTGGCTTCCGTTTGCCAAGTGCGCTCGATAATAGACCGCTCCAGTTCCATGAATTTGAAGAGCGCATCAATCAGGCAGTGTATGTATCAGCGACTCCTGGCCCGTATGAGTACAAGCACACTCGTGAAGAGACATCACAGAAGAAGGATCTCATCGTTGAACAGATTATTCGCCCAACTGGTCTTCTTGACCCTATCGTGAAAATTCATCCAAAAAAACATCAAATTGATGATATTCAGAGTGAGATTGCCTCAGCTATTGCTCGAGGAGAGCGTGTGCTCATTACTGCTCTTACGAAAAAAAGTGCAGAAGATCTTGCAAAGTATTTTCAAGACTTGGATTACAAAGTGCGCTATTTGCATAGTGACATCGAAACAATGGAACGCATCGAAATTTTGCGTCAACTTCGTTCCGGTGACATCGACATCCTCATTGGTATCAACCTTCTTCGTGAGGGACTTGATCTTCCTGAGGTGAGTTTCATCGCTATTTTAGACGCCGATCAACAAGGCTTCTTGCGCTCTCGTGATGCACTTATTCAAACCATTGGTCGTGCTGCTCGTAACATCAATGGACATGTGACGCTGTATGCCGACAAAATGACTCCTGCGATGGATGCTGCTATTGGCGAAACCAATCGTCGTCGTGCGATTCAAGAGGCGTATAACATTCAGCATGGCATCACTCCACAGACCATTCTGAAAGCCATTCAAGATATTGCAGAAGAACACAGCAAGCTCAAACTTGGTCGCAAGAAGTACGATCATCAGAAGATTCCAAAAGATGAGAAGAAGCGCCTCATTGAAGAATTGAATGCTCAAATGGAGATCGCAGCAGAGAATATGGAGTTTGAAAAAGCTGCCGATCTTCGTGATGAGATTGAGCTACTCAAGAGGGAGTTGTAGGAGGGTTGATCGCTGAGTTGATAGTTGTTAGTGGGTAGTTTTTTAGGTTGGAGCAATGAGCCATTAGCAGTTAGCTTTTGGCTTGTAGCAGTTATACGGCTTTGCCTCAATAATTTTTGATTCTTCTCTCATAGAGCATTGCTATGAGAAGCAATTATGATGTTTCGGCTACGCCGATATATTCGAAATTATTAAAGCAATTGAGTATAGCTTTTCTTTGTCACCTATCACACATCAGCAGCAGGTGTCCCACCTGCGGGGGCGTTTCGGTTTATTAGTAAGTAGCTTGTAGCTTTTGGCAATTAGCAACTCGCTTTTCGTGCAAACTCATCCGTCATTCCGGCGACATAGTGCATGACTGCTTCTTCTACTGAGAAAAGATGTTTTTCTTTTAATTTCAACACTTTTTCTGGTGGATGTTCTCTGTATTTACTCCATAATGATCGAATGATCTCTTGCCCCTTTTTCATCTCTTCTTGCACCACTGCACTCATATAGAATTGATGCCAGAGAAGAGATCGCAATTCACGGATTTGTTCTTTCATCTCTTCTGAAAAACGCACAATTTCTTCATCACTGCTATAGACATCCGCAAGTGAATGAATGCCTTTTTCGGTGATACACTTTTGTGTCTCCTTATAGAGATCAGTGAGGAGAAGATGGATGATGTTTCCGCGGATGTCTGTTCCTCTTTTTTGTGCTCGCTCTATTGCACGAGACCCTAGTTTTAGGGCTATTATATCTTCTTTTTTTAGAATTCCAGAACGTAGTCCGTCATCAATGTCATGTGCGGTGTAGGCAATTTCATCGGCGATATTCACAACCTGTGCCTCAAGGCTTGGCGCGCGTTTTTCACTATTTTCTGATGGATGGTCATAGACAGTGTGGTGCTTCTGTAAGCCTTCGATGACTTCGAGATTGAGATTGAGTCCAGCATAGTGCGATGAATATTCTTCGAGTGTCGTGACAATGAACACTGACTCATCATTGTGTTCAAAGGAAAGATCATATTGCTTCACACATTCATGTAACGCTTCTTCGCCCGAGTGTCCGAAGGGTGTGTGGCCAAGATCGTGTGCAAGTGCGATGCATTCTGCGAGATCTTCATTGAGCCCTAAAAATCGCGCACTGTCCCTACTCATTTGTGCGACTTCCAGTGTGTGGGTGATGCGTGTTCGGTAGTGATCTCCAGAACCGGGTGTGAACACTTGTGTTTTCCCTGCCAGCCTGCGAAACGCTTGCGCATGAAGAATGCGATCTCGATCGCGTTGAAAAGGAGACCTCGTTTCGTCTTGTTCTTCAGCATGCATTCGTCCACGTGTGCCGGTGAGGGGAGTTGCAGCGGGATGAAGCATGGAGAAAGGAAGTGTAACAGAAATATCTTGCAAAGACGAGAGAGGAAGAATACAATCGGGGCATAGTGACATACATCACTCGCTGTGTCTGGGTTCGTACCTACTCCATTCCTGTGGCAGGCAAGCGGTCATAATATTTTTTCTTCCTTATGATTTCTTTCCCCGCCACGGTTGGCGGTTTTTTTGTTCATTCACAACACAGAAAGTAGGGCGATGAGGAGACAGAGTCTTTTGATCGCCCTACTTCACACCACCCCTTAACTTCCCAGAAAAGGAGGGCTCCAATGAGCCTATCAGATCGCGACCTCAAAATCCAACGATGGATGATTCGAATCCTTCGAAAAGGAATGATGAACACGTGTGTTCATCTTCCAAAACGAATTGCTCAGCTGTTACACATTGATAGTCGATGTGTTCATATCTCCTCCGATCATGCTATTCGATCGGAAAATGATTCTGTTCTTTGGCAAGAGCCATGCGGATCTTGTGCATGGCTTACGGAGTAAATTTTCTTTTTTCAACTCGTATTTGTGAAGCAGGCACTATCTCACCCCGCGAATGCGGGGTGGGAATTTTTAGAATACATTTCTTTTTTTATCATCCGCGGGTCGGAGACCTACTACTGAGGGATGAGGTTCCGATTGATATCCGCAGGAAGAATCCTGCTCCCATGGAATCATTGTATTCTAAAGCATGAGACTTCTTTTCCTTTAAGATCATCCTTGCCTTCTTCGATTTCTTCATCATCCGCAGGTCGGAGACCTGCTCTGCTTGATAATGAGACGCGATGAATCGCGTCTCTACAATCACCTCTTTTTTCTTACGATCATCCTTGTTTTCTTTGATCCACATCCAAACGACCGTCCGTCCTCTGTGCGCTCGTCCCCGCAATTGCAGGTGGGTGACCGCAGGAGAAGTCCACGAACTCCTCCGATAGAAGCCTCCCGTAACGATAGATTAGAGAAAAAGCACACAGCTGACCGATGACGTATCGTTGAGATGCTCACAGTATAGCACAGATTTTCTTTTGGCTTTTTCTTTGTTTTCTGGTATACTATTTAGATTTACCAAACACATACCCATGTCACCGTCTCTTCATCCATCTGCAAAAAAACAATTTCTTGGAGCGCTCCTTGGAATGAGTATTGCTGTTCTTAGTTACACAGCATTCAATGTTTCCTTCTCCCTCAATACTGTTCGTGGGTACCTTGCATCCGATCTTCCAGCCACTGACAATGCTCTGGATGTGCGTACCAATAGAGTGGATGTTGATCCGAGTACAGAGCGTACGCTTCAGCGAAACGCGCAAAAGGTTGCATCATTCCTGCAGTCGAGTTCTTCATCGGTTTCTTCCGATGATATTCATCAGTCTTCGTCATCACCTGACGATGCATTGCATGCAGCTGCGCCACTGTCTTCCTCAACTTCTTCTGCGCCATACAATCGACTTGCACTTCGTACAGAGCGTTTACAGTCCATTCAAGAACACTCTGGTGCACCAGGATATAAGCCACTTTCTGATCCAATTAGCCCAGAAGAACAATGGAAGGGAAAGGGAAAAGGAAAGGGCATTCCTCAGCCTATTCCTGCGCCCATCATCCCTACTCCTGAGCGCACTGTTGTACGAGAGGTTCGCGTACCAGTTGATACTCCACCAAGGGTTGTCACTCGTGAAATAAAAGTACCCACTCCACAAAAGACCATCATTCGAGAGGTTAAAGTTCCTGTTTCTACTCCTCCAAAGGTAATCATCAAAGAAGTGCCAGTTCCTTCTTCTGAGCCCATCGAGCATCTGACTGATTCGGGGATGGGCCTCAATATTGCTCTTGTCCTTTCTCTCTTTGGAGCGTTCTTTCTGATTCGTGCTGATAGAAAGGAGGAGTGGACATCGTTGTAAAAAAAGAGACCTTGTTGCCCTACAGACAGGCTTGCCTACACGGCAACAAGGTCTCAAGAGTACCAAAGGAATTGCTGCAGGTCCCTACATGAGGGTTGCCCCCCCGTGATTACGGGGGAAATTCACATCTTGGCATACATTATTCTATGCCTTCTTTTTATTTTGTCAATAGCTTCTGTTCTGATCTTTTGTTGATGTTGTGCGGAGTCTTGTATCATCTTGCTATGAAAATTGTTGCCATCAATCGTCGGGCAAAGTTCGATTATGAGATTGTCGATACACTGACTGCGGGCATCATTCTGACAGGGCAAGAAGTAAAGTCTTGTCGCCTTGGGCACATCAATCTTGCAGGAGCATTCATCTCTCTTCGATCGGGTAGGCCAGTACTGAAAGGCATGAGCATTTCTCGCTATTCTTTTGCAGGCCCAGATCCACACTATGATATGAAGCGTGAACGGGAGCTTCTGCTACAAAAACGCGAGATGGAACAACTGCTTTCCGCGGAAACATCCAAAGGACTCACCATTATTCCACTGCAGATGACTGCAGATCGATACATTAAACTCACCATTGGCATTGCGCGCGGGCGCAAGAAGTTTGATAAACGTCAGGTGATCAAAGAACGTGACATTGCTCGAAGAGTTCGAGAATTGTAAAGACATTTTTTGTAAGAAATAACTCTCTCCCTCGTCTTCTGTTCTGTATACTTTTTTCATTCTCTATTTCTTTTCTTTTTCTCCTATGTCCGATTCTACTCTTACCCTTCGTCCTCCTGTGTGGGCTTTTCTTCTTGCTGTTGCCATTGGAGGGTCTTTCTATCTTGTTGGAAAAAAGATGGAGCGCATGCCCTATAGTGGGCCACTCACCATTTCTGTGAGCGCGAATGCAAAGACATCCATCAGCCCAGATATTGCAAGTATGACATTTGGTGTCACGAGTGGACGTCAGACAACTGCAAAGCAGGCGAGTGATGTTGTTGCGAAGCAAATGGAGAAGATTATTGATGCCATCACAAAAGCTGGTGCTCTCAAAAAAGACATCACCACTCAGAATTTTTCACTCAATCCAGAATTTGATTACACACAAAATGGTCAACTTCCTCGTGGGTTTCAGGCAAGTCAATCTCTCTTTGTAAAAGTGCGCGATTTAGATAAGGCAGGAGATGTTCTTACTGCTGCTATTTCTGCAGGCGCAAATCAAGCAGGAGGCATCAGCTTTGAGGTAGAAAATCCTGATGCTGCAAAGGCACTTGCACGTACTGAGGCAATTACAAAAGCGAAAGAGAAAGCAGATATTCTTGCAAAAAACTTAGGGATGTCTGTTGGAAAGATGGTTGGTTTCAGTGAAGATGGTGGCATGGTTCCAATGCCGATGATGGCGCGTGGCGTTGGCGGAGGGGCAATGGATTATGCGATGGAGAAAATTCAGCTCCCTACTGGCGATCAGGAAATTACATCGTCTGTTACTCTTGTGTACGAATTGCAATAAACAGAGTGTTGTCTTGAAAATGGTTACCATGAGAATTCTCAGGGTGACCATTTTTTATTGTTCGAAAGCCATCTTTTTCTATTCTTTGATGAAATACTTGACGATAAAAAAGAAAGGAGAATACTGATTCCTAATGCAACTACTTCTCTCATTGTTGATGCAACACATGATGATGCACGCTGTGCGAGAGTGTGTGTTGTGATGTTTTTCACTTCTACCTTCCCTCGCACATTCCATGCGGGGTTTTTTCCATATTGTATGCTTTCCCTTTCTTCTTCCGACCCTCTTGCAGAGTACTGGATTTCCTATCTTACGACTGGTCCCAAAGGTGGTGATATCGGCGTTGAGGTACGCTTGGTTGGTCTGCAGATGATTCTTCGTGAAGAACAACGGGAATTACTTCGTCCTTTTCTTCAAGAGATTCATGATCATACAGAAACAGAATATCGTCAGAGAGAAGAAGCAAGATCACAACGAAAAAGTCAAGGCAGTTGGAAAGACTGGGAGAATGATGATTGGTCAAAACCAAGCTGTCGGGAAATTCTTTCTCAAATCTACGTTACTCTTGGCGAGGAGGAGGGCATTTGTGCAGCAGTGTTCTCCTATCGAACGAGAATGATGGGTATTACTGTTATAAGTGCTCATCCTACGCCTTCCTTCTTCCTGCCAGAGCTTCTTTCAGTGTGATGTGATCGGCAAATTCGATGTCCGCGCCCATGGGGAGTCCGTGTGCGAGGCGTGTGATGGTGAGTGGAAGTGATGAGAGTTTTTGACGAATGAAGGCTGCAGTTGCTTCGCCTTCCACATCCAAATTTGTTGCAATGATGATTTCTGTGATGTCTCCCTTTTGTGCACGATCGATGAGCTCGCGAAGTTTCAGTTGTTCAGGTCCCATGCCATCAATAGGGGAGAGGACACCATGGAGCACATGGTACACACCTTTGTACCCCGATTTCTCAAAAGCAACAACTTCGAGAGGCTCCTCGACGACCAAAATGGTTGTGCGATCACGATCAGTTTTTTGGCAAATTGCACAGTGTTCCTCGAGTGTAATCATTTGGCAGATTCTGCAATAGTGGAGCTCTCGCTTGAGGCTGAGAAGGGCATTTCCTAGCGCTTCTGGCGTTGCTTTTGTACTACGAAGAAGATGAAATGTCAGGCGTTCTGCGCTCTTTGGGCCAATGCCAGGAAGCTTACTCAGCTCATCGATGGTCTTTTGAATTTGTGGAGGAAGGAGGGACATAGAGGAGTATGAAAGACGTTTTCTGTTTGGCATTAGATCATCGTATCTGTGTCGAGTGTAATGTTTTCCTGTACGCCATATTGTGCATATCCTTCTTTTTCTAATTTGTAGGCAAGATCGGCGGTGCCACTGTCAACAATCTTTCCCTTGATCATCACATGGACATAATCGGGGACGATGTACTCAAGAAGCCTCGCATAGTGCGTGACAATGATTGCTGAGAAATCGGGCCCACGAAGACGATTAACGCCTTCTGCAACAATTTTTAGTGCATCGACATCGAGCCCTGAGTCGGTTTCATCGAGAACGGCAAGACGTGGCTTTAAGAGCATCATTTGTAAAATTTCTGCTTTCTTTTTCTCGCCTCCAGAAAACCCTTGATTCACTGATCGATTCATGAATGATGGGTCCATAGAGAGGGACGTCATCACTTCTTCCACTTCTTTTGCAAATCGCACAGGTGAGAGTTTTTTATGATCAGGATTCCGTGCTTGACGCTGTGCTTCGGTTGCTGCAAGAAGGAAGCTCCGCAGTGATACACCGGCAATTTCTTTTGGATACTGCAGTGCAAGAAAGATGCCTTTTCGCGCGCGTTCATCAGTCGATAAAGGAAGGATGTTCTCGCCCTCGAGAAGCATTTCTCCGCTTCTGACAGTGTATGCTGGATGAGCTAGCAGTGTGGATGCAAGCGTCGATTTCCCCGATCCGTTGGGCCCCATGATGGCATGAATTTCTCCTTTTTCGACAGTCAGCGAGAGACCTTTGAGAATTTCTTTCTCATCAATTGCAACATGAAGATCGTGAAGTGATAGAAGTGACATGCGTGTAGTATCCACTGTCTCCTTCTGGCTGTCTATAAGGTTTTTTATACTTTTTTTCCAAAAATGCAAGTCTGTTTTCTTGACCCTTTCTTTTCTTTTGGTGTACGATCGTTCACGTCAACAAAGAGCGTCTTCCTTCTGCGATTGGAAGATTTCTCTCGAGACCTCCTTTACTTCCATACCCCACATTTTTATGTTCTCCCTCAATCGCATCGACATCATCGGCTATCAAACAGAGCCAGTCACACTTCGCGCCACACCAGGTGGTACGAATGTTACCGATCTCAATATTGTTGTTCCACTCTCTATTACGACAGAAAAAGGGGATGTGGTGACAAGTAAGAGTTTTCACACCGTTACCCTCTGGGGTGCCATGGCAGATATTGCCGGTCAGTATGTGAAGCCTGGTTCTCACCTGTTCATTTCCGGACGTTTACAGACCGATTCTTGGGACGATCCTCAGACCAATGAAAAGCGTTCGAAGACAAAAATTGTTGGACTCGATATGATTCTTCTCGATCCAAAAGAAGGTCAAACAACTCCTGCTACCTCTCTCCAAAAAATTGGCACATCACTCAATACTGCACAGGTTCTTGGAAATCTGACAAAAGATCCTGAGATGCGCACCACAACAAGTGGCCAGAACGTTGTGAGTTTTGGCATTGCCACGAATGAGCGTTGGCGCGAAAAGGCAACGAATGAGCAAAAAGAACGCGTGGAGTTTCATAACGTTGTTGCATGGGGTGACCTTGCAAAAGAAATTAGTATGGGACTCAAAAAAGGCCAAAAGGTGTATGTTTCTGGACGAGTGCAAACTCGCGCATGGGAAACACAAACAGGTCAAAAGCGTACCACTACAGAAATCATTGCCGATACAGTGACCGTTGTTGGCGTCCGCAATGCTGATGCTCTATCGAACATCAAGTCCGACTCTGGCTTTGCCTCCGCTCCTGCGCCTTCTACTCCAGAACATCTTTCAGATGCTCCTCACGTTGCGCCTGTCTCTTCTGCTCCACTCCCAGATATTAAGTACGAGTCGGACATCAAACCAGAAGATCTTCCGTTTTAATATTGTTTCTTTCGATGTGTATCCCCCCCGTGTACACGGGGGGGGGATTTTAGACCTTACTTTTCCAATCGTTTCTCGATTTTTCTGTCATACACAATCGATCGATGATTAATAGAAAGAATGCGTACGGTTTTTTTCTGAATGCAGAACACAATACGATAATCACCGACGCGAAGCTTTTTCATACCAATTAAATCTCTCCAGAGTGGCTTTCCAAAAAGATCAGGAGCGGTCATCAGTTTTTCTTCAATTGCTTTTTTGATGCGTATTTTCATTGTTTTTGGAAGAGCTGGAATGTCATCCCGTAACACATCTTCATGATAGGTAACGATATAGGCTACTTCCATGCGTCTTCATGAGAAATAAATGTTGCATGTTTTGTATTTCTCTTCTTTGCAATCGCATTGAGCGCACTATCTTCTTCAATCTCCAGTGCAAGAGTCAGAAGATGTAATGCTTTTGTTGCTTGTGGCAGATCATCTCTCTTTGCAACGAAGGAAAGAACTTGATCGATCTCGTGTGGCAAGCTGATGTTGATGCGTTTTTTGAGTGTAGGCATAGAATGAGTGAATAGATAGAGTGTATCATAAGTGTATCACCTATGCAAGATCGTCTCTTTCGATTTTCTTTGCTATACTTCCCTCATGACCCTCAACCCTCACATCTTCCGTGCCTATGACATTCGTGGAAAGGCACACATTGACCTCACCACCGATGCATGTTTTCTCATTGGTCAAGCATTTGGAACCATCCTTTTTGAACGAACACAGAAAGAGCATCCAGTTGTCATTGTAGGGCGCGATGCACGCACGCATGGTCCTGAACTTGAACGAGAAGTGATCGAAGGCCTCAAGCACGCGGGTTGTGCAGTGCAGACGATTGGTGCGACTCCAAGCCCCATCAATTACTTCACCATTTGCACGACTGATGCCGATGGAGGCATGCAGATTACGGCCAGCCATAACCCCAAAGAAGATAATGGTATCAAGCTTTGTACAGAGGGTGCGAATGCGTTTGCAGGAGAAGATTTACAGATGCTGTTTCAGCGCATTCTTGCAGGCGGACTTCGTCGCTGTGATGGCGGAAGTGAAGAAGCGTTCGATGCCGTGACGCCCTACGTTCAGCATCTTTCTCGTCTATTTCCAAATGCAGGAAAAGATGTGACAGTATCGATCGATGCAGGCAATGGCATTGCAGGACCTGTGTATAGTCAGATTCTCAAAGCAGTGGGTGCAACTGTCGTTGAACTTTTTACCGAGCCAGATGGCACATTCCCCAATCACGCAGCGGACCCAAGTAAGTACGCAACACTCAAAGATGTACAAGCATCCGTGAAAGAGCACAAAGCAGATTTTGGCCTTGCGTTTGATGGGGATGGAGACAGAGTTGGGCTCATCGATGAGCGAGGAGAGATTGTGACAGCCGATCAAGTGTTGTTACTCCTCGCAGAAGATCATCTTTCTCGCACCAAAGGCGGAACAGTGATCTCCACTGTGAGTAACTCGAGCATCATCGAAACAGAGGTTCTGAAGTGGGGAGGAACATCTGTGTTGTGCAAGGTGGGACACTCGTTTGTGGAGCATGCCATGCATGAACATTCTGCGCTTCTCGGTGGAGAGCAATCGGGGCATTTCTTCTGTGCTGAAAACTATTTTTCTTTTGATGATGCCATTGTCGCGAGCTTGCGCATTCTCTCCTTTTTTCAGAGCGTGCGACAGCAAAAAACCCTGAGCGCAAAGATTGCAGAATATCCGCAGGTCTATCAAATGGAAGAACTCCGTCCATACTGTAGCGATGATCAGAAGCGCAGTGTGATTGATCGTGTGATTGCGCATTTTCAAACTGACTACCCTGTGCTCACACTCGACGGCGCACGCATCGATTTTGGCGACAGTGCATGGGCAGGCATTCGTTATAGCAATACCAGTCCGTGCTTGAGTATCTGCATTGAAGCGAGATCAGCAGAGAAATTAGCGGAAGTGAAGGACACCGTTCTTTTGCACTTGAGAACATACGAAGAGGTGAAGTGGTAGCGGAAAATCAATGAGTCGGTAGTGGTTAGTTGTTAGTAGGTAGTTGATTGTAGATTTTCTTGCCATACAATCCACTCTATGCTCCCTTTTCAAAAACTACATATTTGGACAAAGTCAATGTCTCTAGCCAAAGAAACATATCGATTATTACGACTTTTCCCAAAAGAAGAACTTTATGGACTATCTTCTCAAATGAGACGAGCATCTGTCTCAATACCATCCAATATTGCAGAGGGTAGCCAGAGAAATTCTTCAAAAGAATTTTCACACTTTCTTTCTATTGCGCGTGGATCTTTGGCAGAATTGCAAACACAGTATATTCTTGCATATGAGATAGGGTATATTTCCCAGCCTCAATTCGATGTAATAATTCAGTTACTTGAAGAGGTAGGTAAAATGATGAGAGCGTTTCAGGGCTCACTCAAATAAAGACTAACAACTACCTACTAACAACTACCAACTCTCATGTCCTCCCCCTCCCTCACCAACAAGCATTGGATCATCGAATCGCTCGACCCGATCGATCTTTCCTCTGGAGCGATCTCCTCTCTTGCGCAGAAACGAGGGATTGATCTCACGTCCGATGCGCAGAAAAAATTGTGCTCTCCTTTCGCATTTCCTGAGATGAAACAAGTGCTCGAGATCATTCGTTCTGCGATGAATGAGAAGAAGACAATTTGCATTGTGGGAGACTATGACGCGGATGGCATTACAGCTTCCTTGCAACTTTTCCGATTTTTCAAACGTCACGGTGTCGAGCCACTCGTCTATTTGCCCGATCGCATGAAGGAAGGGTATGGTCTCAAGAAATCGATCATCGATTGGTGTAAACAAGAGGGTGTTGATCTCATCATCACCGTGGATACAGGCATCACAGCGCACGATGAAATTCTTTATGCGCTCCTCCAGAACATTGATGTCATCGTCACCGATCACCACCATGCACGTAGAGGGCGTCCGCCTGCTTCTGCAGTCATCCACCCTACCGTGCCAAGTTCGTGCGGCTACGAGCATTTCTGTGGCGCTGGGGTTGCCTTCATGCTCATTCGTGCCCTCGAAGATGAAAAACCATGGGAAGGAGTGGATGAAGATTTAGCTCTTGCTGCCATTGGAACGATTGGTGACATTGTGCCACTCACCGGAGAAAATCGCACACTTGTGCGCTATGGTCTTAAAAAAATGGAAGCACTGAAGATGTCCCCTTTGAGTGAACTTCTTGATCTTGTGTGTAGTCATCGCCCCATCACAAGTAGCGATATTGCGTTTCGCATTGTGCCACGCCTCAATGCTGCAGGACGCATGGCACACCCTCGTCTCGCCTTTGATGCACTTCGAGATGGAGGAGAGGCACTTTCCATCCTTCACACGCTCAATGAAGAGAGGCAAGAGACGGTGAAAGAATTGTGGAATGAGGTTGATCATCTTCTCTCGTCACCACTTCCTTTACTCGCGCATTTTGCGTCGAGTGCCACCGCAGGAACGGTTGGACTTCTTGCAGGAAAGCTCACAGAAAAAACAGGAAAGCCAAGCATGGTGAGTGCGCCACAGGGAGACATCTGCATTGCATCTCTTCGTAGCCCTTCCTCGGTGCACATTGCCGATTGTTTGAGCGACCCTCGCCTCGCACCGCTTCTCATCAGTTTTGGAGGGCATGCACAGGCAGCAGGATGTTCTTTCCATGCATCGAATAAAGAAGATGTGCATCGAATTCTTACAGAGATCATTGCATCATCTGTCGATACGGAAACGCTGTGTCCAAGCATCACTGCACATGCATCGTTGTCGAAAAACATTCTTCCCTCCATTTCGTTCATTGATTCTGTCAGCGTTTTACATCCATTTGGAGCGCAGAATGAAGAACCAGTGTTCTACTGTCCGCGTTTTTCTCTGACAGATCTTCGCACTGTTGGGGCAGATGCATCTCATTTGCAGTGTCGCTTACAAGGTATCAAAACAATTGGTTTTGGACTTGGACATCTTCTTCCTCTCTTGCAAAAACAATCAACCATTGATGCACTCGTGACACTGAGTATCAATGAATGGAATAACCAAAAAGAACCACAGTATCTCTTGAAAGATCTGCGTATTGCTTTGTGATTTTTTATACAGGAAGAAGTTCTCCTTCAATTTGAAAGACTTGTGTGAATTGTGCGTCGAGTGCAACCGCAATTTTAAATGCAAGAAGCGCAGATGGATTGGTTGTTCCGCGTTCAATCGACATAATTGTTTGACGACTCACCCCAACGCGTAACGCCAATTCTTCTTGCGTCATTCCGTTTTCGAAGCGAAGACGACGAATTGTGTTGAGAAGAGTTGCTGACATAGGAAGGAGGGAACGGAGATCATTCTAGCGAGTGTGAATTCACTTTGACAAGAGGAATGATGAAAGAAGAAAAAAATGAACAAGAGCACATGCAAAAAATTCTTTCCTCTACAATCATGAGTGAAGTAAATCATTTGTTTTTTGCCGTGTGTATTGATCGGCAAACGTAGGCATACAATTTTGGTAACCTAGGGAAATTTTGGAAGATCAGATGGAAGATTTTTTTGTTGTCTCTCGACCCTTCGCTTCAGTTTCTTGACATCTTCTTCTGCGGGTAATTCTTCCGGCTGAATACCACGCTTGTGTAGTAGCGCACGCACTTCCGTATTATTTTTCACATGTTCCGTCGTAATGCTCGGCTCTCCATGCATATCTTCTTTTTCTACATTGAAATTCGTAAGCTCTGCAGCAAAATCCTTTGCCTTCATGGTAATCGTCGGTAAATGATCAGCGAGCGCACCGCTCTTGATGCCCAATTTTTGTTTCATTGCTCCCGTCGAATATCCACCAAAGAGCGCCGTATCTCCTTTACTACGAATGGTTGCAAATCCTTTCTCGTTCACTCCGCGTTGATACAAATTTTCACTCAGTTTCTTTTCTGTTTCCGTTAATTTTGCGCGTGCTTGCAAGCGTTCCTGTAGTAAGATTCTTTCTTCAAGTATTTCCTGCTTCCGCGTCTGAAGCGCGAAATAGCTCTGCGCAAACGCAATGACTTCTTTGCGCGGGTCGCCGTTTTGGGCAATGAGGTAACAGGCGTAGCGAGTGAGGAAGTAGTCCTCAATTTGACGATTTGCACCCTTGCCCGTTTCGATCAATTTGTTGACCTCAACAAAATGATATTTTGGCTCCTCTTTGCTATTTTTGCAGGATTCTATCGCCTTAGAAATGACCAATAAAAAGTTTCGCCATTCATCGTATCCGAGTAGCAATTGCAACTCTCGCGCAGACCAACATTCGATGCCCTGATATGTACGAGCATGATCTTCAAAGGATTGCTGATAGTGGTGAATGAGGTTGGGTTTCATAGGTGAACTAATGTACACCTTCTTCAATCAGAGATGCAAGAGAAAATGAGTTGTTGCAATCATGATTTCCTTGTTCATCGTGGGAACTGAGGTTTATCAATTAGTTTCTGAAGCAGATCAATTTGAGTTTTTTGCCATGCCTCATTTTGTGTATCTGATTGATGAGAAAAATAAATTGTAATTCCAATTGATACAATAGACAGGATTAAAGCTGCTACAGATATTCTCCATGAAGATCTTTCAGTTCTTTTTGAAGATTCTGATTGTTTTTGTATTTCTGAATGTAATCCCTGAATAATCCTTTTTTGTAATTCAAATTCTCCGAGAGAGATTATTGGATTAGACCGTACTATCATAGTAGGATCTTCGTAAGCAGAGACCATTTCCTTCGAGCTTTCAGTGATAAAAGATTGAATTTGTTCGTCTGTACACCCAGCCGGATAATGAAGAGGAATTGTAGCCATATTATTCTGCCCAAAGTTTAGCAATCGCCTCTTTGGTTTTTTGATCGTAAATCCCAATCATCTTTTTTGCCGCGTCAACCAATACCCTTTCTGCTTCGATTTTTTCCACTATCATTTTCTGGGTTTCAAGCGGCGGGAGAGGGATTACTACATTCCTAACTAATTTAGAATTAAGATTTCTAACAACCCCGCCAGTGGCAGCATTTTCAAATTGCTCCATCACAATATCTGAACCTAAAATGTAATATAGATAATCCTTGCTGATCCTCTTTGTATCTTCCATTAAACGCAGCCAACCGTCATGTATGTATCCCTCAATTTTCATTATGTATGGACGTCCAAAACTCATTGAGTTTGAAAGTACAAAATCGCCAATGAAAACTTTGCGAGATTTTTCAGCTCCTTCGCTTGTTATTTTTTCTGCCGTTTGAGTAATGTATTTATCAGCGTTTTTTGTATCTCCAATTTTTACCCAATTAAATCCGTTTAGGTCTTCAGTTATAAACTGATCAATCGGTCGTGGTGATGCGCCTCTCTCGATTTTGCAAACCTCCCCCAACTTCACCCTCTCCCACTCAGGATCAATCTCAATCCTCGGCTTCCAATTCTCCACCACCTGCCGCGCACCGGAAATGATTTTTTGGTAGCCATCTAACTCCTCTACAATCTGTTGCTGAACTTCGAGAGGAGGAAGAGGAATTTTAATTTCAAGAAGGTTTCCCTTGCTGATTCTTTGCCTTGTAGCTCCTGATAGCATCGAATCAATTTTAGTTTGGTATTCTTCAGACAGCGTTAAATAAACAAAATACTTGGCTTCTATCCGGCTATTAAATCTAAAAATAGTGCAATCAACCGAGGTTATTGCTCTTTCGCCTAGCTTGGGAAGCACACAAGAACGTCCGACTGGATCAGGCAATCGTGAAAGCAAAACATCTCCTTCAAATATTTCCGTGCACTTTAACTTTTTAAATGTTTCATTGGAAATATATCGCTCTTTCCCATCCTTATCTAAATATTCACCAATGCCAACATTCCCAGTTTGAATTAGTCTAATTCCATCATCGGATTGATCTTTTGATTCTATCCAATCGCCATCATCAATAAACTTTGCAATTTCCCCCAATCCAACCATCGGCCACTTAGCATTGGTGTAATCGGTAGCTTCACGATAGCGATCGCCAGAAAGATTGTAGTCGCCGTTTTCGGCAATTTTTGATTTTTCGATGTACACTGCCAGTTTATTTTCCACTTTTTCACCTGTGTTCCATTTGTTTAAAATATCTAAAGCCATCGGTAAATCATTTTTTGTGCTGATTCTTCTTTGTGCCCCAAGATCGAATCCATCACTCTCTATTTTTACAAACAAAATCTCTTGGCTTTTTTTTGCTAGCTCATTATTGAACAGTAAAATACTCGTTTTCACTCCGCTGTATGGTGCAAATACGCCCGATGGCAAACTAACGACTGCATAAAGACCATCATTCACGAGATTTTTACGAAGTTGTTTATGCCCCGCTCCTGATTGAAAAATAATGCCTTCCGGCACGATGATGCCGGCACGTCCTTTTGGTCGCAGATGGTTCATGATGTAATCCACGAAAAGTACCTCACTACGACTGGAAGGAATGCTGAATTTACTATGCGGTTTGATGCCACCCTTTGGCGACATGAAGGGCGGATTTGCAAGAATGACATCAAATTTTTCGTTCCACCGCTCGTCGCTTGAAAGCGAATCGTATTGAAAGATTTTTGGATTTTTAAATTGATGCAGGTACATATTCACCTGCGCAATGCGCACCATACTGGGGTCTATATCGTAGCCTTCAAAGTTGCTGAAAAGTGCTCGGCGTTGATCTGGCGTGAGCGGCTTCTCCTCGTTCTTCGATCCATCGGTGTTCTTGCCGTCGTGTTGCTCGATAATGTGTTTGTAGGCGCTGATGAGGAACCCTGCCGTTCCACATGCGGGGTCAAGTACTTTGTCGTCCTTTGTTGGGTTTACGACGGCAACAATGAAGTCGATGATGTGTCGTGGCGTTCGGAACTGTCCTGCATCGCCTTGACTACTCATGATGGAGAGCAAGTACTCGTAGGCGTTACCTAGCTCCTCTGAGTGTGAGTAGTCGAAGTAGGAAATTTCTTGAAGAAAAAGCCCCAATACTTCTGGTGATCGGTAGGGCAGAAAGGCAGATTTAAAAATTCCACGGAATAGTTCTGGTAGTTGTTTTGCCTCTGAAAACTTTAGAAGTGCTTCTGAATACAGATTCATTCGTTCCTGATTGCCGATTCTACTGTCCATAAGACGTGTCCATGCATAACGTTCTAATTCACCAGTAAAAAATGATGGCCGACCTCCGGCCTTGATGGCACCCTGATCCATATCATCCATGAACTTGTAGATCAGCGCATTGGTGATTTGATTGATTTGTTCGGCAGGATTTGGCACAACACCTACCAAAACTTGGCGAGCCGCATCGATGTGACGTTTTGTGTCAGATGTAAGCATGAGATATTGACAGGGAAGGGTGTAATGAGGTAGTATATATGTACTAGTGGCTTCGGCCTCCGAGGACTCCGCCCAAAGCGGGGTCCGATTTTTTAATGTAGCCAATCATACGATTGCTAATTGCATCAAATTCATCCTCGGTAATCATTCCAATTTTACGCAATAGTCGTTTGCTGCTTATTGTTTTCATTTGTGAAAGGCAGGCATAGGATACACCTCGGTCATGTGTAATTTTCAAATAATGAATTCCGTCACGCTGCTTTGATGTAAGTGGGATGACCCAAAGCATGTGTCCATTAAACTTTTTTAGAATGAGTACAGGACGTTCAAAGTGCTCGTTTTTGCCGTCTGTTTCAACCCCGATATTGATGCCAATAGATGACCACCAGACTTCACGCTCATAAAAGAAGAGCGATGGATCAATAGGTCTTGCTTCCAGTCGTTTTTTCACGATATTCCATTGATCAAAAGCTTTTTCCATATTAACTCATGAAGGTATTAAGAGGTACAAAGTCTTTTACGTACTGCGGAACAATACTCTTAAATCCGTTCAGTTTTTCATATTCATCGAACCCGAAGGTGTGACAAAAATTAAATTGCGCAGGAGTGTTTTTCTCGATGATAGTGCGAACTTCTGGATCAATAATATATGCTTTGAAGAAGCTTTTTGTAGGTGCATAGTGTTCCTGATCGACATCATTTACTTCTTGGAACTTGCTCCACTCAGATTCCAGAAGATCATCCTTCATCTCAAATCCATCTTTTAGACCGAAGGCAACTTGCAGAAACTCGCGTATGGAAATACGACGATCAACATTGAATGCCTTGCGAATTTTTTCAAGATTGAGAAAATGATGGGGCTTGTCAAAGATATGCTTTTTCGTGTATTCCTCAGCCCCCACAATATCCCCATTTCCCCATAGTGCATTGAGTTCGACATTGGCGAGCACATCTTCAGCGACTGCGCGCTTAAAGCCTTCGCGGTCAATGCGCATTCCTTCAGCGCCTACAGGTGTTTCTGCAATAGTTTGGATAGAATCTGACGTAGCGAGATCCATCGGACCTTTGAAGATTTTCTTACCCTCTTCATCCACAAACTCGCTCTGCACATGTTCTCCGACTGCCTCTTTTCCTCCCTTAGGCATTTTCTTGATATGTGGTAGCTTGATTTTTTCGTCGTATTTAAATTCTTTGTCGAAATATTCACATGTTGCAAAGTAGTCGAAAAACTTGAAGTGTTCCTTTGGATTTTTATGCGATTCTTTTGCTTCATGGTCAAACCATTCAAAGATGTATTTTCGCGTTCCTCGTCCCTTGATTTGCACAAAGTCAGAAGGGCTAAATACTGGACGCATAAGAGCGATGTTCAGAAGATCTTCACAGTCGTAACCGGTTGTCATCATTCCAACTGTCACGCAAACACGAGTTTTATCGGAGTCATAACCCTCGGGGCTCTTTGTTTTTCCTCCAAGCATCCTATTGGAAAAATTCACTGTCATCTTTTGAGCATCTCTAGCATCGGACGTTACTTGCATAGCAAAATCAGATGAACCGCCGTAGTCCTGTGGCCATTTCTCCATAGCAAGCCTGTTGAGGATGTTGGTGACCCGTGAAGCATGTCGTTGTGATACACAGAAGATGATAGACTTTCCGAATAATTCCTTTCCGCATTTCCTTGCCATTGGATCGTAGAGTCCTTTATCAAGAAATGCTTTGCACATTGCGACATTTGTTTCTTCGTTAAAAATTTTGCGCTCGTAGTGGCGTTCATTAAATATTTCATCAACAGCCTCGCCATCATCAGAAACTGTGTGCACCGCGTACCCTTCATCCGAAAGGAGTTGCGCCGTTATCTCTGTACGAGCATCGACAACAATAGGGTTGATAAGATAACCATCAGCCACACCATTCGTGAGACCATAGCTAAAAGTAGGCTCTCCAGGCTTACAGCCGAATGTAGTGTAGGTGGTAAGAAATAATCGTCGTTCAAACTCACGCTGGGTGTTTCCATCATCTTGATCAAATCCCTTTAGGTAATTCTTGGGTGTTGCTGTCAGTCCAAGCTTGTAACCGACGAAGTACTCGAAGACTGCACGACTGTTTCCTCCAATGGAACGGTGTGCTTCATCGGAGATGACAAGTTCAAAATCTGTTGGTGAAAATTCCTTTCTATACCGATCACCTGCAAGAAATGTTTGGATGGTAGAGACAACGATCTGTGCATTTCTCCAAGAATCCTTGTTTTCCTTGTAAATCATGGACGTGTAATCCTTTCCAAGATAATTGCGAAATGCTTTTTGCGCCTGATCTTCCAATTCCAATCGGTCAACAAGGAAGAGGACACGACGAGCATTACCTGAGGATAGAAAGAGTTTGATAACGGCAGCAGAAATCAGTGTTTTTCCAGCTCCAGTAGCCATCTCAAATAAAAAACGACTTTTACCTTCTTTGGCTGCAGACTGCAAATTTTTGATTGCCTGTACCTGATATGGTCGCATTTGTTTGAGTTTATTATCTCGAAGAAATTCTGATCTTGTTGATTCATCTATGAAAGCAGGATCTTTGGTAAAGGTCGGCATCTGCGATGCAAGAATGTAGTTCTCATCTACAGGAGTATTTGCAAGTTCCGTTGGATCAGGAGTATATGTCTCATATTGGGTAATTGATTCTTGTGTGGGAAAACGCGAAATAGTCTCTGGATTTCCATGTTTTGTATCCCAGAGATAGTGAATGTTGCCATTGGAAAGAATAATAAATCGGGCATTCACAGTACGAGCATAGGCACGCGCTTGTTCCTTGGCGGATAGTGGTTCGATAGACTCTCTCTTAGCTTCCACCACGACAAGAGGACGTCCATCTTTATCAAGCAAAAGAAAATCAATATATCCCTTTGATTCATACTCGAAATCATCACCAAGATCTGTGATCTTTATGTTGGGCTCAAGCTGAATGTTGGCTGGTCCATTTTTATCTTTTTCAAAACGCCATCCTGCTTCTTCTAGCAGTTTGTTTATTTTAATTCTTGCCTGCGCTTCCTTTCTTTGAGTCATACTTTCTACAGTATACGCACAATTTTCTTGTGTACAATCACACCCCCTCCTTCTTCACAATCTTTGCACCGAGAGAGCGTAGCTTTTCTTCGAGGCGATCGTACCCACGTTCGATGTACTGAATATCAGTGACAGTGGTTGTTCCTTCTGCAATCAGCCCCGCAAGAACCATGGCAACTCCTGCGCGAATGTCGTTGCTTTGCACTGTGCGTCCGCGAAGCGGAGTAGGGCCAATGACGAGTGCTTGATGCGCATTCAAGATTTCAATATGTGCACCCATCTTCTCGAGTTCATAGAGATACGCCATGCGACCCTCAAAGAGAATTTCAAAAATGCGTCCTACACCACTCGCTTGTGTCATGAGCACTCCAAATGGCGCTTGAAGATCGGTCGGGAAACCAGGGAAAATATTCGTCTGAATTTTTGTTGCAGAGAGAGTGCTCTTTGTTCCATCGGCAGTGATTGTCTTTTCTCCTTCGGAGATGACAGCTCCTGTGCGCTTGAGCGCAAGGAGGAACGATCGTAAATCGGCGTTCTCGACTCCAGTGACAGTGACACATCCTTTCGTAATGAGTCCTGCAATGAGGAATGCTCCTGCTTCAAGGTAGTCTCCAATAATTGTGTGTGTCATGGAAGTATGAAGATGCTCAGGGCTTTCCACAATTATTTGATGTGGTTCGTTCATGATCACGGTGCATCCTGCTTGCTCAATAAAACGAACAACGTCGAGTACATGTGGTTCGAGTGCTGCGAGTTCGAGGGTTGTTTTACCAGGGACAAGTGCTGCTGCAAGAAGTGCATTCTCCGTTGCTGTCACCGAAAATTCAGGAAAGAGCACACGACCATTTGCAAGTGTTCCGGTGAGCTTGAGCGTTTGGTGATCTCCCTTATTTTCTGCGCCGAGCTGTGTGAGAACATCGATGTGTGAACCCACTGGTCGTTTTCCAAGAACGCATCCTCCAGGATACGCCATCTCCACTGTGCCGAAACGCGCAAGGAGTGGGCCAAGAAGCACGATCGATCCGCGCAGTTTTGAGACAAGCTCATGGGGGATCGACTTATTTTGAAGCGTACTTGCATCGATGGTGACAGTGCTTCCGTCTCTTGTCACTGTTGCCTCAAGGTACTCAAAAATTGTGAGTAAATTGGTGATATCCCGAAGGTCAGGAACATTGTGAAATGTAGTCACACCATTGATGATGGCTGCTCCCGCAAGCAGTGGGAGTGCTGCGTTCTTCGATCCGCTCACGTGTACTGTGCCATGGAGTGATGTTCCGCCATCAATGGAGTAGCAAATAGACATAAAAGAAAAGGAAAAGGATCTCTAGTATAGATCATTCTTTTTGCGGTGACCATGTGTACGAAATATCTCCTTCACGATCGGTGCGTCGTACGCGTATTCCAAGCGATGCATAGCGACTTAAGACATCTTTATTTGGATGTCCGTAGGAGTTTTTTCCTACAGAGATGACCGCATCTTTTGCGTGTATTTTTTTCAAAAAATTGAGTGATGAGGATGTCTTGCTTCCGTGATGTGGAACCTTGAGAATATCAGCTGAAAGATCGACTCCACTCTGCACAAGAATCTTCTCCACGCGTTCTTCACTATCGCCAGTGAAGAGTGCAGAATGTGTTCCATCACCAATCCTCAAGATCAACGAAACGTTATTCAGATCAGCTAAAAATTCACGACCAATTGTTTTGGGAGGCCAGAGAACATCGAGCGTGAGTTCGTCAATCTTCACAGCTTGTCCTGCGCTGAGAAGTTGAATGGCTGTTCCCGATTGCGTCGCTTCTCGTTGAATTGCCTGATACCACTCACTCTTGTCTCCAATGCCACTGATGAGGAGTGTTCGAACGTGGTAGTAACGAAGGAGAGTAGGAAAACTTGCGAGATGATCGAGGTTGGCATGAGAGAGAATCATGACGTCAATCGTTCGATTGAAGAGCGATCGATAGCGCGCAAGTGCGCTTGCTGTTTCCCAACTTGGTCCTCCGTCGATGAGAATTGCTTTCCCTTCCTTTGTTGTGATGAGTGTGCTATCTCCTTGTCCAACATCGAGAAAATGGACATGAGTGTTTCCGTCAGGGAACACCGTATATTCGTGCCATCCAATCAGACTGATGATGAAGACGGCGATGCTGAGAGGGAAGAGGCACTTCCTCATAAGGAGGTACAGCATACTCATCCTTTTGTGAAAACACAAAGAGATGATGGATTAAATATCCAGATTACTTAAATCATCATGTTCATCGAGAACAGGCGAGAGCTCTTCTCCACCCTCTTCTTGTTTGCGTGCATTTTTGAGGCGAATGACAACTTGTCGATACTCTCCTTCACCCACACTTTCGGTTGTAAGATCTGTGAGTGTTGGTGTTTGAGAGATGTGTGTGTGGACAATGCGTCGGAAGTACGGGCTCATTGGAGGGAGTGTGACCCGTGCACCAGTACGACGCACAAAATCGGCCTTTGCCTCTGCAATACTACGAACCTTCTCTTCTTGCATTGCGCGGTACCCATCTACATCCATCACAATAAATGGCGCTTTTTCTGTTTTTAATTCACTGCGAAGAATCGATTTTACAAGATGTTGTACAGCATTGAGTGTTTCTCCGTGGAAGCCGATTAATCGGCTTGGTTCTTTTGCCACAATATCGACACGTACAATTTCACCATCTTGATGGACGGTGATATCACTGTATTCAATGCCAAGGAATTGGAGGAGTGAGCCGGTTGTTTGGATGATGCGATCGTTCATGGGAGTACAGAATAGCGAGGAACAGGAAGAAAGAAAAGAGTGACATTTAATGTCGGAATGCTCGTACCCCTGTTGTTACCATTGCAATGCCAAGCTCTTCTGCTCGCTTGAATACTTCGCTATCTCGCACCGATCCTCCTGGCTGAATGATGGCACTAATGCCTTGCTTTGCCGCTTCTTCGATAGAGTCAGGGAAGGGGAAGAACGCATCACTCGCGAGGACCGATCCTTCCATCATTTGCCCCGCACGCTTTGCAGCAATCCAGACAGCATCTACTCGACTTGTTTGTCCTGCGCCAATACCGAGTGTTCGTTCATTTTTTGCAAGAACAATAGCGTTCGATTTTGTGTGTTTCACGACGTTCCACGCAAACAGAAGATCTTTGAGTTGCTCTGTCGTTGGGGCGCAAGATGTTACGACGGTGAGGTCCGCTTCTGTAATCACGCGATCATCATCATTTTGTACAATCATTCCAGAGAATGATGGTACCGATCGGTAGAGTGTGCTCTTTCCATCGTAGAGAGCATTCATCTGTAGTAGGCGGAGATTTGTTTTTTCCTTGAGGAGATCGAGCGCTTTTTGTGTGAACGATGGAGCAAGGAGTACTTCGACGAACATTTTTTGATCGATGATTTTTTGTGCAATTTCTTCGTTACATTCTCGGTTGATGGCAATGATGACGCCAAATGCAGAGAGCTTGTCGCAGTCGTAGGCGACCTGAAATGCATCTTCAATGGTAGGACGTGTTGCCACGCCGCAGGGGTTTGCATGTTTGACAAACACGGCAGCAGGAGTAGTAAATTCACTCACTGCACGCCACGCACTATCGCCATCGAAGAGGTTTAAGTAACTCAATTCTTTTCCTTGGAGTTGCATCCAATTTTTTTGGTCGGCGCATGAAAAGAATGTGCCCCATTGATGTGGATTTTCTCCATAGCGAAGAGTTGTGCCTTTTGTGAGAGGAATGCAATCAGTTTCCCCTTTTGAGAAATAGTGCGCGATGCATGCATCGTATGTTGCTGTGTGTTCAAAGACTTTCTGCGCACAACGCTTTCGAAATTCTGGTGTGGTGTTTTTGTGCTCAGTGAGTAGTTCGATGGCTTCTTGGTAGTCTTTTGGATCGCAGAGCACTGTGACAGAAGAGTGATTTTTTGCTGCACTTCGGAGAAGCGTTGGTCCTCCAATATCAATTTGCTCAATTACTCGAGCGGACAAACCTTCTTGTGACTTCTCTTCTGCCGTGAGTGTTGCGACTGTTTCTTGAAATGGATATAAATTGACGACGACAATATCAATTGGCGTAATGCCAAATGTACCTGCTTCGTACACATGATCAGCATCTTCTCTTTTAAAGAGCACGCCTCCCATCACAAGTGGATGCATGGTTTTTACTCTCCCGCCAAAGCACTCTGGAAATTGTGTAATTTTTTCAATATGTGTAACAAAGAGCCCTGCTTCTTCGAGTGCTTTCTGCGTTCCTCCTGTTGACACGAGTTCAAAGCCAGCATGGTGTAATGCCTTTGCAAGCGGGATGATTCCTGTTTTATCAGACACAGACAGAAGTGCGCGACGATGGGGTAGAGAGTGCATAGGGGAGTAGAGTGTAGCAGAAGAATAGAGTGCATGGAACAGTTCCTCTGAGTGTACTTCTCACATGCTCTGCGACTCTGTCAATCTCTCCTCTTTCTCCAGCTCTTGCGATTTGCATTCGAGAGGAGTAGGGTTTTCCTCTGTATGAAGCTTGATGTTCGTACCAGCCACACAAAAGCCGGGGGCGATAGCCTTCTTCCAGCCATTACTCTTGGTGAAGAAGGTGCTGATCGCGTTTTTTTCCTTCTTCAAAGCGATGGAGGAAGCAAAGAAGATGCCTTCAGGGAGGAGTGTGTCAATATTTTAACGCATGCCATTCTTGAAGGAGAAGGAGATGGGTATTCTCGCTTGGAAAGTGCATTGAAAGAACTCAATGGTTTACTGAAAGGATTTTTCCTGTCGAGTGGCATTCACGATGTGCATGCCATTGTTGCTGTTCTTGAGGCAAGTGGAACACTTCATCTTTCTCACACAGGTCGTGCAGAAGCGTACATGGTACGCGCTGGTTCTACTGTTCAAATTACAGAGTACTATCGAGGAAAGCCACCAACAGCATTCATGCACATTGTCACAGGCGATCTTGAGCCACACGATGATTGCATTTTGTCGACGCAGCGCTTACTGCGAATTTTTACACCAGCGCAATTAACACAGGTTGTTCAGCAAAATGGCACAACAGCATTGAGCGCTATTGTCTCGCAATTGAATGATGAAGGTGAAAGCGCTTCACTGCTTCATTTGCGTCTTTCTGGCGCGAAAGATGCTCCACAGGTTATTACTCCTTCTCGTCGTGCTCCTCGCACGTCGCTCTCTGCTAGCGTTCTCAGTAGTGTTCAGCAAAAAACTGCTCGCCTTCGCCCCTCGTTGTCTCTTCCATCTTTTTCTTTTGGAGGACGCACGCGTTCTTTCCTTGACTCCTTCGGTTTTGCACGAGAGAAATGCACGCAATTTTTCAGTGACCTCTATCATCCTGAGCGCAAACGTCGAGCACATTTACTTCTCCTTGCGGGAAGCGTCGGTGTGTTTGTGCTTCTGTGGATGGTGGTGCAACTTTCTCTCTTCAGTCAGCGCACGCAAACACGCGAACAATTGAAGCAATTGGTGGAGCAAATTAACAGCGATATTTCCACTGCAGAAAGCCGTGAACTTGCAGGGGATACCGATAGCGCCAATGCCATTTTAGAGCGTGCTGAAGAGCGCGCAAAACAAGTGATGAGCAATGAGAGTGGTCTTTTCCGCACAGAAGCACTCGATATTCTCGATCGCATTCACTCAAAGCGTGAGGACATGAATCGCATCATTCGTTTGAGTGCTCCTCGTGTTATGGCAAGCTTGAGCGGAAAAGATGCAAATGTTTCTGCGCGCGGTTTTGTTGGTGGGGGCAATGGTTCGTTCTATGTTTTTAGCGAGAAAGATTTGTACGGAGTGTCTCTTAATACTGTGTCCGATCCGAAGCGTGTTACAAAGGAAGAGACCATCCTTCATGCGACCGATTTTGCGCGCACGCAGAGCAAGGTGTTCCTCACCAATGCAAGCAGCGTTCTTGAGGTGAGCAATGCCAATTCTGCATCTCCTTCCATCGAGTCACTTAAAACAGATGATCCTGCAGGATGGGTGAACGGTAGCGATATGGAGTCATACTTGCGCTATTTGTACATCCTCTCCCCTGAGAAGAAGCAAATTTATAAGTATGAACATCTTTCTGGTCGCTATGGCCCTGCATCGGAATACAACGTGAGTGGCGACCTCACTGGCGCACTTGATATGACCATTGCAGGCCCTGTGTATGTTTTGAAAGACACCTCTTCCGTGAGTGGCAAAGCAGGAGATCGTGATGTTGTGAAGCTCCTTCGTGGTGAGAAGCAAACGTTCTCCATCCGCAACATGCCTCCACAAGCACTCCTCAACACAACGAAGATTGTGAAGGGGCAGAATGGCAATTTCTACTTCCTCGACCCGAAAGGAAAGCGCATTGTTGTGACAACCAATGATGGTGACATTGGTGACTCTCTCTACTTAAAGCAGTACGTGTTCGACGCAGAGCAAGTAGGCACTCTTCAAGATCTCTCAGTTGACCCTGACGGCTCTCGTCTCTACGTCCTTGATGAGAAGAAGATCTACGTGATTGATCTGCAGGAGAAGTAGGAGTATAAAGATGTCTTTGACTTCTTTTCTATGTCTCCCTCCGTCTTAGTCTGCGGCACGTTCGATCATCTCCATGAAGGACATGTGTTTCTTCTCTCTGAGGCACTTACCCATGGTGCTGTGACCGTTCTTGTTGCGCGTGATGCGACAGTGGAGCGCATCAAGGGGTTTATGCCTGATGAGTCCCTCGAAGAGCGTATGAGGGCTATTGCTGAGCGATTCCCCATGGTCACAGTGGTTGCTGGAGATGAGCACGATGTTCGATCATCCATCACAACCATCAACCCCGATCTCCTTGTGCTTGGATACGATCAGAAACTTCCTCCTCCCATGACAGATGAGGATCTTTCTGGAATCACCATTCTCCGTGTTGGGGCGTATTTTCCTGAGCAGTATAAATCGAGTCTCTTGAGAAAAGAGAAGAAATCTGGTACAATGTCTTGATGACATTCAAATACATCTCACTCTTCGGTCTTCTTTCGCTCCTTGTGCCAGTGCTTGTTTTTGCAGCACCAGACTCGGTTTCGAACATCTCTGCATCGTATCAAAACAATGCTATTACAGTCACGTGGTCACCTGTCGCGAACGCAGAGTCGTACGTTGTGTATTACAGTCATCAGTCCATTCTCAACTCTGGTGGAGACTACGATGATTCTGTGCGAGTTATGGGTGGAAGCACACGCTATACGTTCCCTCGCCCTCCTTTTGAGAGTGGTGTGTTGTATGTGTCGGTTCTTGCGCTCGACAGTCAAGGACAAGAGAGTGATGGGTTTGAGACAGAGGCAAGTGTCACGGTTGTGCCGGTAGTTGCCAATGCGGTTCCTACTCTTCCTTCTGTGCCATCATCGAGCTCTTCTTCGGTTTCCATGCCTTCTCTCATGACCATTTCGGCTCTTCGTCCTGTATCGAGTACGGGTGTGCTCATCACATTCACGAAAGAGATCAGCCCTTCTTACCGCACGGTTGTGAGCAATTTTCCAATTGCTGATGCCAGTGGAGCCACACTTCCTCTCACACGCATTGAGCGTGGAACCAATACGTTGTTGCTTCATACTGCTCCGCAAAAGCCTCAAACAGCCTACGTTCTTTCTTTCCTTGAAAACATCCCTTCTTCCGATGGTTCTGTGTTCCCTGCCTATTCTGCACCAGCGAAATTCCTTGGTTTTTCCGATGATGTTCTTCGTGTGATGCAAGCCCTTTCAGAGGCGGCTTCTTCCTCCTCTTCATTGTCATCTTCTTTGGCTGATTCTTCTTCTCTTTCCTCTTCGTCATCTTCCACTCCTGATCATCAGGAGCAGCCATCACCATCTCTGCAAGCCACACTTGTTCCCTCTGTTCTTCCTGAGCTTTCACTCTCTCTTCAGAACGAGAAGAATGGTTACTTCGATGTGCTTGTGACATGGACAAACGATGCTCCTGTGGATGGGTATCGTTTACTCACGAGTCTCAATGGATCTCGTTTTACTGAACAAATGCGCTTACGACCATCCGATCGACAGGCACTTCTCACTCACGTTCGCTCTGGCACCGATCTTTCGGTACAACTCCTCAGTATTACAGGTCAAACAGTGTCGCCTCCTGTGACGCGATCGCTCACACTTCCGGAGTCTGGTTTTGGCACATCGCTCATTACAGCTCTTGCTCTTGGGTATGCGGCATATGCATGGTTTCAGCGTCGCACATTCGCACATTCCTCTATTTCTTTGGAGCAGTAATTTTCTCCTGTCCTCCCATGTAGGGGCGTAGTACTTCTGGAATGGTCACAGAACCATCAGCATTCTGGTAGATTTCCAGAATAGGGATGAGCACACGCGGTGAGGCAATGCAGGTGTTATTGAGTGTGTGTACAAATTTTCGGTTGCCTTCTGCGTCGGTGTATTTAATGTTCAGTCGACGTGATTGGAAATCATAAAACGTGGAACAACTGTGTGTTTCGCCATAACCATTTCGGCTTGGCATCCATGTTTCGATATCATTTTTATAGACCTGTCCACGACCCATGTCGCCTGTACAGACATCTACAACGCGGTAGGGGAGCTTCAGAGCCTGAAGGACTGCCTCAGCATTTCCGAGAATCTCCGCGTGCATTGTTGCGCTTATTGCTGGATCATTCTCACAGAGAATGACTTGTTCTACTTTCTGAAATTGATGGATGCGATAGAGACCACGTGTGTCTTTTCCATAGGTTCCTGCTTCACGGCGGAAGCACGGAGACATGCCACAATATCGCTTTGGAAGTTCTGTAACATGCAGTGTTTCATCGGCATGGTAGCTTGTGACTGACACTTCCGATGTTCCAATGAGATACGCTTCATCCGATTCAATCATCTCCCCTTTCTTTTTCTGTACACCAACGCTGTAGGCTTGCTCTTCCCCTCCAGGGAAGTAGCTTGTCCCCATCATGGCGTTGTATTGCACGAGGAGTGGCGGAAGGAATGGGGTGTAGCCACGCTTCACCAGAAGGTCGAGTGTGAACATCAGCACTGCCATTTCAAGGCGCATACCATCTCCTTTGAGAAAGTAGGTGCGAGATCCTGCGATCTTGACACCACGTGGAATATCGATGATGTCGAGGGTTTCGCCAAGAGAAACGTGATCCTTTGGTTCGAAGTCAAATGTTGGCTTTTCTCCCACTGTGCGAATTTCTACGTTTTCCGTGTCATCTTTTCCGACTGGCACTTTTTCGAGTGGAATGGCAGGAATGAGGAGTTGATCGTGTTGCCACTCTTTCTCTATTTCCTCAAAGAGATCTTCTTCTTTTTTGAGTGTGTCACCGAGAATTTTCATCGCGTCGATCGCTTGTTGCTTCTCGTCGCCTTGCATTGTAGGGATGGCTTTACTCACGCTGTTGCGTTCTGCACGCATGGTTTCTAATTTTTTCAATGCTTCGCGCCTGCGTTCATCCAACTTCAAAAATGCATGGATGTTGAGAGAGATGTTCTTGAGTGAGCATGCCATTGCATAGGCATCAGGATGACTGCGGAGGTGTTCAAGGTCGATCATGACGGTATGGTGACAGAAGAGGTCTCGTCGGACAAGAGCTTGTCTTTTCTATTCTAGTTATTACATCATACTTTCTGTTTTTGTCAGCTTTATTTGATCAGCTTTTCCTTCTTTTTGTGGTATACTATTTCGATATTTTCATACACATTTCCTTTCCCTTGAAGCTTTCTCGCATCCATCTTGGCGCTGTTCTCTTGAGTGGTTTCACTCTTGCATTCATTGTGCTCTTTGCGCAATTTGCTCTTGCGGAAGATGCGGTGTGTGGTGATGGCGAGGTGACGGACACAGAGCAGTGTGACGATGGTAATTTATCATTTGGAGATGGGTGCTCTCCTGTGTGTGAGATAGAGATGTGTGGGAATGGCGTTCTCGAAACAGGTGAACAGTGTGACGATGGAAACACGCGTCGGAGTGATGGGTGTGATGCACTGTGTCAGATTGAATACTGTGGTGATGGTATTCAGCAGATTCTTCTCTCTGAACAGTGCGATGATGGCAATGCTCTTGATGATGATGGCTGTTCTGCGAGATGTACAAAGGAAATTTCTGATCCAGAAGAGCAATCGTCCTCTTCTCTGTCTTCCGTTGTTTCATCATCACTTGCGTCGAGTGTTTCCTCTTCTCTTTCAGAGTCGCTTCATTCTGCTGCGTCTTCACGTGCTTCTTCTCCATCTATTCCTCTGTCTCAGCGCACTGCTCTTGCTTCTCAAACATTTTTTACTTCACCGCAAGGAGAAGACATTCTTTCCCTTCTTTCTTCCGATGATCAGGCATTTCTTTTGAATCTTCTGCGCTCTCTCGGACAAGGAAAAAAGATCAATCAAGAGCAGAAAGATGCCATTCCTGCTCTTCGTGAACATCTCTCTTCTGCGCTCGATCGTGATCGTGAGAAGTATAGTTCCTTACTTGCTTCACTCATCGATGGTGTGCTCAGCGAAGAGGTTACTCTCTCACAATTCCTCGACCCTGCACTGCTTCGCTCAGGTTCCCTTGCCGATATTCTTCGCTCGCTCGAGGAGAAGTACCGCCCATTTTCTTCTGTTGATCGTGAGGAGCTCCTTGCGTCTCTTACCTCTCTTTCCCTTGATGAACAGACGTTACGTGCTTTGCGATCGGATGATCATGGCACTGCACTCTCGCTTCTCTCGCAGATTGTTGCGCTGAAGCAACGCCTTGCCCCTCTTGCCTCCACTGATGTTTCTGCATCGAAGCAACTTCTTAAAGAGCAGATTGCATTCTTGCGTGACAACGCAACACTCCTTGAGCGTGAATCGGGCCTTTCTTCGGAAGAATTTTCTGCCCTTCTGTCTCGTGCTTCTTCGCTTCTTGCGTCCGATCAATTGTCTGCATCGGCATTACAACCGATTGAAACAACTCTGATGCGCGCACTTCCAGTGCCAACCTCGCACACTTCTTCTTCTCGTCCTGCGCTTCTTTCATCTTCTTCTGCATCTCTTGCACCTGCGACTGTAGAGGCATTTCGTCTTGGCACTTCTACTGAGCAAGCAACTGTTCTTCATACACTTCTTCTGCAGGATGATGTGTTGCAATCTCTCCTCGTTCGCGCGAAAGAGCATCATCTCACCGATCTTCTTACAGAGTATGAGGCATTGCAGGGCGACATCGATGCACTCAGTCATTCTCAGAATACCAATCGTCCTTGTGATGATAATACTTCTGCGCTCATTACGTGCATTCATTCGTACACTCTTCGCTTACAAGATGCAGTTCGTCAGACGAGCTTCTTCACACGTCTTGTGGGTCGCGTGCAAGATTACATTTCTCCTCAATAATGAATCAAATTCTTTCGCTTCTTGGCCCTTCTGCTCTCCTGCGTTTCACAGGAAGTATTGATGTGTATCTCGATTTTTTCCGTCACACACACGATGTGTTCTTTGCGTATGTGTACCATCGAACAGGGTCTCTTCAGCGTGCTGAAGAAATTCTCTCCAGTGTGTACATCGATCTTCTTTCCAAAACACTCTCATTCTGGTGGTTTCAATCGACTGATCTATCGACTCTTGTTCGCCTTGCGGAGTCACACATTCATGCGTCTTCCTCGCTTTCTGTTGATATTGAAACGGTCTATGTGCCATCGGTTCCATGGGGCGGAGAGGAAGAAGATCGATCTTCTGTGTCGTCGCTTCATGAAGCACTGTGGTCTCTTCCTGCTCAGGAGCAGGCACTTCTCACATTTACCCTTCTTGTGGGACTTTCTGCTGATGATAGTGCCGATGCACTTCGACTGTCGAAGCAATCGATTTTGACGCGCATTGAACAGGCTCGTTCGCATTTTTTGGAGCGATGGTCTCCTTCTCAGAGTGTTTCTCTCCATCTTTCTGATCTTGCATTTCTTCCAAGTATGCATACATCGACTGTGGTGTCACTGGAAGATGCGCTCACACTGAAAGCACAGCAACTCCATGTTCGTACCATGCAATGGGTGATGATTGGTACTGTTTTTGCGGTGCTTTCGAACGTCATTGTTGCAAGCGTTTTGGCGTTTGCGGTCATCACTCAGCCTCCTACATCTCTCCATCAGACACAGCGTCAATTGGCATCGCTCGATCGCCTGCTTCTTGAGCGAGAACAGACTCTCAGTCGTGCACGTGAATCACTCTCTCTTCAAATGACGGAAGCACAGCGTCTCGATGCACAACGAGCGGTACGCTCTCTCACACATCTTGGGCTTTCTGTCTCTCGCGATGCACTTCTTGAGCAGCAGCAGAAAGAAGAGAAGACAAAAGCAGTGCTTCAGATTCTCGATCGTGCTGTTGCATTTGTTCATCAGTTTGTGGCTGCGGTACGCACACTTCTTCCGTTTCTGTAATTCTTTCTCTGCGTTCTCTCGTGTGCTATGATGTTTCTATGCGTCGGATAGCGTCACTGTTTGTCGGCATTTGCAGCTTTCTGTTCCCTCTGTTTGCTGTTGCTGCTCCGCGCATTGTCACTATTAATACGGGTATTGGAACGAATGTCACAGTGATTTCAGTGCTGACAGGCATTGTCGATTTACTGCTGTACTGGGGAGGGACCATTTCAACATCAGTTTTTCTTCTTGGTGCCTTTACCATGGTTGCTTCCGCTGGAAACGATGACTATCTTTCGATGGGCAAGACAATGATGAAGTCTGCAGCTATTGGTCTTGCAATTGTCTTGGCATCGTGGATGATTCTTAGTACAGTTGTGTTCTTTATTGCTGGATTCTAATTTCCTATGACACTCCCTCCTGATGTTTTTGAACAATTGCACATGGCAGAAGAATTGAAAATTGCAGGACAACACACTGAGGCACTTGCGCTTCTTGAGTCGCTCCTTCTTGAATTTCCTCAGTGCCCTGAAATTTTTGAGGAAATTGCGGACAATGAATTGAGCCTTGGAGAACATCATCGTGCGCAGAAAGCAGCGCAACAAGCACTGACACTCAACCCCGATAGTTGCCCTGCGCTCTACATTCTTGGGTTCATTTTTTCTCATCAGAAGAAGTGGAAAGAGTCTATTTCTTTTCTGCAAAAAGCGAATCACCTTGAGCCGAATGATAGTGAAATTCTGCGGTGCTTAGGGTGGTCTCTTTTCATGAATGGTGATCAGGTTTCAGGGCTTGTGACACTTGAGCGTGCATTGAATTTGGATACAGATAGCGTGTACATCCTCTGTGATCTTGGCATGATTCATCTGCATCTTCGATCGACTCAAAAAGCACTGTCTCTCTTTGAACACGCATTGACAATCGATCCACTCAATGTGCGCACTCTTGAGTGCCTTGAAATGGCGAAAGAATTGGATAGTAGCGAACAGTCTACATTGGAATGATTTCACGATCATCTTGCAACTCAGCAGAAAAATGGTGGAGGATGCTAGAAGATTGTGCGTTCTCTTGCTACACTCTTTTCCATGCCTCCAGCATGTGGACATCCATCGTATCGTCAGCTTTTCCTTTTTGGCGTGCGACATGGTTGGAGCACACTGTGGACATCGATGGTGTTTCCGCTTCTTCTTTGCTTTTTTCTCCTTGTCTACGGTGCCATTCTTGGGTCGGAGTATGCTCTTAGCACTCTCTCCGATCTGTTTCGTGTACAAACGATCAGCCTTCCTTTTTCTGCTCGCGCCACCCCTGAGGAGATGGAACAATTTTTTCTCTCGATGCAATCTGTTCCTGCGCTCCGAGGCGTGCAGTATGAAACCAAAGAACGCTTGATAGAAATGACAGCGAAGGACAAGTCACACCTTGCTTCAGTTCTCCATCAATCGACTGTTAGTCAAGATGCTCTGCGCATTCCACTTTCATCTCCGTCGCTCTACCGATCACTTCTTGTGACTCTGCGCAATCAGGTGCATGCAGGTTTATTTGATGAACAGGCACTACGCTCCACTCTTGCCTTTGAGGATTCTTTTCGCACGCTTCTTTCTTATCGTTCGAACGTTCTTGAAGCTCTTCGCGTTGCTGCTTTTTGCGCTGTTGTTCTTCTGGTTCTTCTTGCGTTTGTCATCCTTTCTTGCTGGAAGATGTTGTGCATGGAAGATCTTCGTGATTGCCATCGTTTAGGAGCTTCTCTTCGCTCGCTTCAGAGTGTGTGTTTTGGCTCTCTTCTTGTGCATGTTGTGTGTTCTGGTGCGTGTGCCACTTTCCTTGTCCTTACATTTCTTTTTGTGTGTTCATTCTTCCTTACAACACCTCTTCTCTCTTTTACTCTTTTTGTGCAATCGTGTGCGTTGATGTGTGTCATCGGATTACTTCTCTCGCTTTTTGCTGTGTTTTTCCTCACTCGCCCTTTTTCTTCCCACCGTCCGTATGGCAAGAAAATATAGTGATGACGCCATTGTGCTTCGTACATTCAATGTCGGAGAAACAGATCGCTTCTGCCTTCTTCTTACAAAAACAATGGGGCGAGTGTCCGCTCGTGTGCATGGTGCACGGACTACAAAGAGTCGTCATTGTCGTGGGCTTCTTGCGCTTCATCGCGTCTCTGTCACGCTTGAAGAGCATGGTTCTGGCATGCGTGTATGTGAAGCAGTCGATACTACTCCGTGGACGAATGTGTGGCTTTCTCCTGAAAAATTTAGTCGTAGCTATCAAATGATTGAGATGATCTTGAAAACCACAGAAGAGCGATCTCCATTGCCTGAGGTGTATGTGTTACTCGAAGAAGCACTATCACTCTACAATGATTCATCAACCCTCTCTGTGCCGACCATCTTTGCATTGCAGTACATTACCGCACTTGGTCTTGCTCCATCCGTTGATCGGTGTTGCATTTCCAATAGCGTTCTTGAGCCACACATGCCCATCTCTTTTCATCGAGAGCAGGGAGGTTTTTGCATTCGAGAAGATCATCACTCTCATCCATCACTTTCTCCTGAAACAGTGTCCATTGTTCGAGGGATTGCAAAGCAATCTGCGCGAGAGTTTTTACATATGAGTGTGCGTGCGCAGAAAGAGCTTGAAGAGTTGAGTTCCTTCTTTCTCCATCATCAATTAGGCTGTACCTTGACGTGCTCCTCCGTGAGTGCCGACATTTCTTCTGGCGTGACGCCAATTTCGTAGAAGAGTGGTCGTGCTTCGTACGACGAGAAGACTGTTTCAATTTTTACTGGCAGTGTTGGACTGCCCTGCACTTCGCGATACCACGTTACATCTTTTCCGTCGTGTCGTTCTCCATTCTTCCTTCTTTCGCCTGGCGCAAGGTCTGTGGAATAGACAATTTTTTCCTCTTTTGGCGCAGGTGTCACGCGTGAAACGAACGGGCCAAAGAGCGATACACGACGATGATCTCGTGTGCCGTAGTAGATGAAATATGCACGATCTTTTTCATCGATAAAACTCTGAATGAGAATGTCTCCTGCTGTGTCGTTCTTGAATTGCAAGTCAACATTGGGAGGGTAGATGGTTGCGTCGGTTCCTTGTGGGCTGTAGTACCCTACAGCGTAGCTATGGTTTTTTCGTTTGATGATGGGCAGGCCATATTCCCACGCTCCACGGTAGGCTGTGGAACTCACTTGGCACAGCCCTCCGCCAAAGTCAGGGATGGTCTTGTCACCTTGAATGACAAGTTCTTTTTTGTAGCCTGTTGTTGCATTGACGGGTCCGAGTATTTTCACGAACGAAAATGTTTCGCCTTGAGGGATGATGTGTCCATTGAAATGATCGATGCCAACACGGATGTTATGTCGTCGATTTTTTGGCGATCCTGTGAAGGATGACTCTCCTACTGCGAGTACTTCTTGAATCCCTTTTTCCCGTAATGACGCATCTTCGATTGTAATAGAAGGTTGATGAAACTCGACAGGAAGTTCAATAAACTCAACATTTTGTTCCATCGCTCTTTCTGTCATTTGCGCAAGGAGATTGGTGTTGACTGTGCGTCCGAGTAAGCCTGCGCCTGAGAAGGCAATGCCTCCCGATGCCGTTCGTCCAATGGTCACTCGTCCTGGTGTACGGTTGAACGAGCTTGCAATTTCTTTCTCAAGAAGCGCAACAATGTTCTTCCGATCTTTTCGCTGTCTTTTTACCTTCGTCCACCCTTCGTCCACCCCTTCCGTCACTGGTGTTTTTGGAATTGCCTCCACCCCTCGAAAAAGCCACACTTCTTCCTCGCTCAGGCTCTGTGCCTGAATTTTTTGTGTGGAAATGGTCCATGCAAAATGCCCGCTTTGGTAGGTGATGCTTGCTGGCATGGCATATGCTAAGTGAGGCACGGTGCTGAGGAGTGCAATGCCGATGAATTGCCAAGAGCGCTTCACATGAGAGAGTGTAGCAGGAAAAGAGGGGAATGATGAAGAAGATTGTTTTAGGAAATTTTTATTTCTTTTCCTTCCAATTTCTCATGTAGATTTCTTGCAATTGAAATAAGCCATTTTAATACCCCTTTTAGGGATGGGTGCATGTATTCTTCGAGTATATATAAAACCAATATTGAATATGCTAGAGTTAAAAAGTTGTTATTAAAAATAGATATGATTATTGGATTATTCCATTGATAAAATTGAGCAGAAACAAATATGATCAAGTGGCATAGGCAAAAAAACGATATCAAATGCACAGAAGCTTCATAACCGAAAATACTTATTTTTTTACTTTTCTTGATTGGAGTTGGTTCTGTTATATCTTTTTTTTGCATGTATTCAGAGAAAAAATCATATGGAACTTTTTCTCCAAAAAGTATGTAGCATATAAAAGCAATGAATTTGGCTAGGAATAATGTAGATTGTTCTAAAAAATTAAATAGCATTATTTTTAACCTTAGAATAAAGCCAGAAATAGGCTTAGTTGTCTTTAGATGGAGGTTAAAGAGTTCGTCTACGATGTTTTTGAATGTGATTTCACTTGAACATTTATAAAATTTATTTGTGTTTATATCAAAGAAATATTCATCTTTTGAATATATATCGATTGGAATGTTTGCCCCAAATTTTCTTTTATCTATCATTAAATATTGATTATCATTACTATCAATTGTTAACACAACTCTTCCATGGATAGATTTCATATTATCTTGGGTTTTTGTCCAATTCTTTTCTAGATACACATTGATTAAAGCAATCCATTTCTCATCTCGTAATTTAAGCTTTTGAATAAGCCTTTTGTCATGATCAATAATAAGAGAAACTCCAACATAAGGATCGTCCATATTTGAAATTTTTCTGTAACCCTCTAGATTAAAAGCCTTTAAATACTCATCTTTTTTTAACATAAATAAATCGTACGCTATTTGGCATTTAGGTCAAGATTTGTTAGGTTGCAGTGCTAGGTTTACGCAAGAGGATTTTCTGAAAGATTAATACAACAACAATAGCATGGATTTTTTTCTTTCCTACCTCCTCCCATCCAATGCTTCGTTCACGAGGCGATCGGCGTGGCTGTTGCGAGCGCGGGGGATTGCCACAAATGACACTGAAGGAAAGTGCTTGCAGAGTGTCACAATTTCGGCAATGAGTGGTTGAAAGGACGGCATCTTTACTTTGTATTCTCCTTTGAGTTGCTTCACGACAAGCTCAGAGTCGAGGTGGCAGATGAGCGCATTAGGGTGATAGTTCTGCGCTATGCGTAACCCCTCAATGAGTGCTTTGTACTCTGCGATGTTGTTTGTTTCAATGCCAATGGTTACGCCATGTTCTTTGAGAATGGTTCCTGTGTGCGGATCGATCAGCACACAGCCAATGGCAGCACGACCGGGGTTTCCGCGCGAGCCTCCATCAGAAAAAAGATGAAGAGTTCCCCCTACTACGATGTTCGTTTCAGCGTTTGATGACGTGTTGTGTTCTATGGCTTTTTCGATTGTTTCGATGATGAATGCATCGCGTTCTTTTTGCTCTGGGAAGAGGATGCTTAGTTTTTTTTGGAGAGAGAGTGGCAGATGCATAGATTGATTGTTAGAGTACGTCTTCCTTCTTTTTCTTACAACAGTTTTCTTTTTTTGGAAGATCCAATTTCAGTCTTCCGTCACGGAAGTCAATGGTTCCACCGTGAATGCGTCGTAGCAGAGCGTCTTCGATTGCAACTGAAAGATGTGGCACAAGAGCATGAGAGAAGGTTTGGTAGTTCGAAGGACACTCTGTTATTGGTTCTAAGAAAAACTTCTGTTCATCATCAATGTGAATAGCCAGAAGAAAAGGTGGTTCCAGTGTTTTTTCTACCAATGCCTCCAGTGCTTTTGCGCCAGCTTCTGTAAGAGTGATTGTAAGAAAAGATGACGTTCCATCTGCTTTTTTATTTTCTAATAGATCATTGATATCGATGAGGATGTTGTCGATGTCATCATCGGTGAGACCATGGAGAAGTGCGCCATCTTCCAGTGTGTCCGATCCACTAAAAGCACATCCAATACAGTGGAGTCCGTAGAGTGCAAGGATGTCACCAACATCTGGGTGCACATCTACAAGATCAGCAATGCTCATCCAACGATGCACTGTTGGCATGATCTGCTTCGATGTCACCTTTTGTGAAGGTGCTTTCTTTGACTTGGCAGAAGGGGGAGTTTGTCGTCTTTTCACTTGCAATATAGTATACGCTACACATCTCCTATGAAACCATTTCGTATTGCATCGTACATCGTTTTACTTCTTCTTACGCTTGCCATTGGCTTTCACCTTGGCACGCGCTATCAAGATCTTCTCCTTCGGAACAACTCTACTGTTCTTGAGGAGTCGCTTAAGCAATCGGGAAGTGGAAAGCTGGTTGTACAAGATCCAGAACAAGAGGTAAACATGACGCTTTTTTGGCAAGTGTGGAAGCTCTTACAGAAGCGCTATGTGCATCCTGAGGCAATGACTATTCAGAAAATGACCTATGGTGCTATTACTGGTTTGGTGGCATCTCTTGGCGATCCGTACACACTCTTCATGACTCCAACTGATTCAAAAATGTTTCAAGATTCCTTGAGTGGAACGCTTGAGGGCATTGGTGCTCAGCTCGATTTTTCCAATGGGAAAGTTGTGGTCGTCGCTCCTCTGAAGGGTTCTCCTGCGGAGCGTGCAGGTCTTACACCAAAGGATGTGATTGCTGAAGTCAACGGTACATCGGTTGCAGGCCTCTCGCTTGAAGAGGTTGTGAGCAAAATTCGTGGTCCGAAGAATACGTCCGTGACTCTTGGCATTCTCCATCTTGGTTCTGGTCCACTTGTACAAAAAACAGTGTCTCGTGAGAGCATTCACATTCCGAGCGTTGAAACAAAAACAGTGTCCGATTCGAGAGGTGATGTATTAGTTGTGATTGTGAATCAATTTGGTGATGATACCGTTGATGGTGTTCGTACTGCCCTTGAAAACATCACTCCAAAAACAAAGGGAATTATTCTCGATTTGCGTTTCAATGGTGGTGGATACCTCGAGGGTGCTGTTGATATTGTGTCGATGTTTCTTCAGAGCGGAAAGGTGGTGACGGTTGAGCGTCGCAATGTGCCACCTGAGTCACATCTTGTGTCTGGGCATCCGCTTGAACCAACTCGTCCTCTTGTCGTTCTCGTCAATGGTGGCTCTGCGAGTGCCTCGGAAATTACAGCAGGAGCACTGCAAGACCAGAAGCGCGCAACCATCATCGGCACACAAACTTTTGGCAAAGGAACAGTGCAGGAAGTGTTGGAACTCTCAGGAGGATCGAGCTTGCGTGTGACTGTTGCGCGTTGGCTCACTCCCGCTGGTCATGATTTGAGCAAGAAGGGCGTGACTCCTGACATTCTTCTTGACCGCACTCTCGAGCAAATGAAAGAAGGGAAAGATCCTCAAATGGAAAAGGCAGTACAGGTTCTTCTTGAGCAGAAGTAGTTTTTTACAGCCACTGATAGCCCCTTTCTTCGATGTATTGATCTGCTTCTTGTGGACCAGTTGTTCCTGCATTGTACATTGCAAGAGGTGCTGAAGGATCATCGAGAGAGCGTTGGAGTGGATCGATGAGCTTCCAGCACGTTCTCACTTCTTCTTCATCTAAGAACCATTCTTTATTGCCATTGATGGCTTCGAGGAGGAGAAGACTGTGTTCAATGAGACAGTCGCCCATGCACACGAGTGGATCTTCCATGATCAGTGGTCTAAATTGTGGTTCTCGTCCTCCAATTTTTGTTTGTAGATGAAGCTTCATGCCAGCTTCACCTTGTAAAATAATGTCAAGACGATTGCGATTTTCATTCTTTCCAATGAGCGTAGGGGACTCTCGGAATTCAATGGAAATACGCGTTTCTTTTGTCTTCAATCGTTTTCCTGAACGAAGGAAGATGGGTACACCCATGAAGCGTTCGGCCTTTGTTTGCACCTCAAGTGCGACAAATGTTGGCGTGCGTGAGTGCTCACTCACACCTTCTTCCTCACGATATCCTTGTACATTCTGCTTGCCAACCATCCCTTTTTCATACTGCCCTTGCACAATTGGTGTACTGTTTTTTTCTGGAATAAACAGATCTTTCAGTGCACTTAAGCGCGCTGATTTTATGCCACCAATGGTGTCGCACAGTCGCATAGTGAGCAGTGCTGCAATTTCTAGCAGATGACTCTGCACCATGTCGCGTAGTGTTCCAACTGAGTCAAAGTAGCCTGCGCGTCCTTCGAGCCCATCGGTTTCCATCGCGCTAATTTGGATGTTTGTAATGAGTGTGTGCTTGAGGAGTCGTTCGATGATGGGGTTGGCGTGACGCAAGTAGTACACGTTGCGCACTGCTTCCTTGCCAAGATAGTGGTCGAGAATGTAGATGTCATCCTCTGAAAAACAGCCATTCATTTTTTGAAAGATGGCTTCGCACGACGTCTCATCAGTGCCGACTGGCTTTTCGAGGAGTAAGCGAAATGGTGCGCCATGCGTGTGTACGCCTCCTTTGCAGAGATTTTCAATAGTTGCTGAAAATGCACTTGGAGGAATGGAAAGATAGGCTAAGCGCACGACATTTGGTTGTCCATTTTCGAGTGACTGGAGCAGGGTTGCAAGCGCCTTGAAATCGTCCGTTCGATCGTACTGCCCACTGTGGTAGTGGCAGTGCTTGAGGAGTTCTGCGAGCACGCCTTCATTCACTTCAGGCACATAGCTTTGAATGGAATCTCGAATGATTGCGCGGAATTCTTCATGAGAGAGCGATGTTCTCGCGTATCCAACGATTGCGTAGTGTTCTGGAAAGCGTTTTTTGAGTGCGAGAAAGTAGAGCGCAGGGAAAATCTTAATGCGTGCGAGGTGTCCCGATGCGCCGAAGAGGATGAACGAGAACGGAAGTGATGCGCTTTGCATACTCTTATCATAGAATGAACAGAGTGGAATGAACAATGATTTTTGTTTTTACCAATCACTTGCAATTGCAAGTGATTTGCTTCTAGGATTTTGAGTATTTGCTATACTTCAACCATTCTCCACTCCCTTCTCACCACTCTTGGCATTCCTTTTACAGAGTACACTCACAAAGCCGTGTTTCATTGCCATGAATCAGAAGGGCTCGACATCGACATTCCAGGCGCACATACGAAGCAACTTCTTCTTCGTTCGAAGAAGCACGACAAGCATCTTCTTCTCATTGTAATGCACGATAAGAAGGTGGATACCAAAGCACTCGCAAAACAGTACGGTGTGCAGAGCTTTAGCTTTGCCTCAGAAGAGGTGATGATGAAGTTATTAGGCGTGACTCCAGGGTCCGTCACTCCATTTGGCTTAATGCACGACACCGATCATATCTTGGAAGTGATCATCGACGAAGATGCATGGACTATTGGGCAATTTCGTTTTCATCCCATGGTGAACACAGCAACACTCACGATCGATCGTGAGGGTTTGATGAAATGGTTCGCATACACAGGACATGGGTATGGTGTTCGAGAAATACCGCAAACTGTATTCAATGCATAGACATCAGAGTTTTTAAAAAAATCGTTGTTATTCTGATTCTAATCCTAGTTCATTATTTTCAAATTTTTGTGCTATTTGTCTTAAGAATGCTCCCCATTTTCTTTGTGCCTCCTTATCATTCATTGCTTCTATAAAATCGACCATAGAATCATCGTCTGTAATTTTTGTTAATATTTCGTTAAGTATAAGTCGTAATGATGCTTCTGTTACTTCGCAAATATTATCGACTCTTGCTATCGAAAACATTCTTTTGTCACCCATTGTAATTGCTACTGTTCCAGTATGATTAGCTGACTGGGTGGTCATGACAAGTTGACTTTCTCCATCACTTAATATTGTGAGGGATACTCTTCTATTTTGTGACATACTATCATTATTCATATTTTCTTCTAAAAGTCAATATTTGCATCACGGAAAAACGGAGTATAGTGAGTGCACATCATCGTCTATCCAGAATGATGCGGAATCGAGATCTGGCTCGTCACAACGCATCTACCAACCCTTCCCGCGTGAAATGGTGGTTCCTCCAGCCCAATCATTTGGGAGAGATAGTGAATAAGCATTTCTTTCCTCTCTCAGATGTCGAAAGGTTTTTCTTGTAAGATTTCTCTTTTGTTACCCTAGTGTGTCCTCTTCCCCCTGCGTTCAGATTTATTACTTACTGATCGCTACAAGCTAATAGCTAATAGCTAACTGCCACTACCCACTAACAACTAATTACTCCCCACTACCCACTCATCCCCATGTCCTCTTTCTTCACTTCCGAATCCGTTACCGAGGGTCACCCCGATAAGCTCTGCGATCAAATTAGCGATGCAGTGCTCGACTATGCCCTTGCAAATGACCCAAAGGCACACGTTGCGTGTGAGTGTCTTGCGACCACAGGACTCGTCGTCATTGCAGGAGAAATTACCACCAATACGTACATCCCCATGGCAGAAGTGGCTCGAAAAACCATTGAAGAAATTGGCTACAACGATGGCATTTTTGGCTTCGATCACAAGGCATGTGCGGTGATGGTGTGTGTAGGAGAGCAAAGCCCCGATATCAACCAAGGAGTGGAGGCAGAGAAGACTGCAACCAAAGAACAAGGAGCGGGGGATCAAGGGTTGATGTTTGGTTTTGCGTGCGACGAAACACCAGAGCTCATGCCACTTCCCATCAGTCTTGCACACAAACTCACACACAAACTGTCGACTGTTCGTAAGTCGGGCGAGCTTCCATATTTGCGACCCGATGGCAAAAGCCAAGTCACCGTTGAATATAGCGATGATGGAGTGCCACAGCGCATCCACACTGTTGTTCTTTCGACACAACACGCAGAAGATGTAGGGCATGAACAGATTTGTGCAGACATCAAAAAACACGTCATCGAACCGATTTGTGGCGACTACCTCGACGCAAAAACCATCTATCACATCAACCCCACAGGTCGCTTCGTCATTGGTGGGCCTCCAGGGGACTGTGGGCTGACTGGTCGCAAGATCATTGTGGATACCTACGGTGGATACAGCCGCCATGGTGGTGGTGCATTCTCCGGAAAAGACCCAAGCAAAGTCGATCGCAGTGCAGCGTACGCCGCACGCTGGGTAGCCAAGCACATCGTAAAAGCAGGGTTCGCAAAGAAGTGCGAAGTGCAGATTGCCTACGCCATTGGTGTTGCCGCTCCTGTGTCGCTTCGCGTGGATACGTTTGGTACAGGGACTGTGTCCGATCGCGTGCTTGAAGATGCTGTCTCCAAAACATTTGATCTTCGCCCTGCAAGCATCATCCGCGACTTAGATCTCCTCAAACCACAGTATCGCCAAGTGGCAGCGTACGGGCACATGGGACGAGAAGATTTGGACATTGCATGGGAAAAGTGCACACGTCTTGAAGAGCTTCAAAAGAATGTTGCATAGGTGATTTTTTCTCTTACTGATCCTCTTTTATTTGTTGTGACTTGGAAATAGTTGATTTTTTATCAATGAATGAGAAGATTATATCTATAATTTATTCCTCTTTTATTTTATGCTTTTAGGAACTATGGAAATACAATCAATCCCTCCTCTTCATGAGCGTTTGCCATTGAACGTTGGTGAAAGACCAGAGGATTATTTACAGAGATTTCAAGAGGCTCGTCGAGCAGAAATCCAAAGATTAAGACCGGATTTACTACCTCCTGAACCTCCGTCAATTCATAACTAAAACACTCAAAGCAAACATTTTATCGATTTATAGCCAAACCACTATACTTTTTCATTAATCGACACCAAGAATGATGTCGTTTCTCATTTTCCTTTCTTTTGTCGCTACAAAAGAAAGGAAACGAAAGAAAAAATCGTCGCTCGTGATTCGCTTTGATCACTGTATTTCATGTGCTCCGCTGCGATGTGCAGACTCGTCGCTTCGCTCCTCAAACAGATGCACATCGCTTTACGCTACGCACATGAACAGTGAATACAAAGCTCATCAAGGCGACAAATGTACGTAGCTATATTATCCGTACTACTGCTCAATAATCCTCACACCTGGGTAGTAGTACTGCAAGATTTGCTCTGCGCTTCGGCCTTCTTTTGCTTGACCTTTTGCGCCGCACCCTGACATTCCTACTCCGTGTCCTCGAAGGGTCATGCCAGTGCACCACGGGTCTGGTTTTGATTCAAGAATTTCTGCATTCGGAAAGTTGTTCCAACCTGCTTCACTTGGACTGCGTGTTCTGCCATCATCACTCGAAAAATAGGGGGGTCTGATGAGCGCGTTTTTATAGGTAAGTACTTGTTTTTTTGTTGATTCTACTGCCTTTTTCCACTGTGGGTTTTGCATGGCAAAATCGACTCCTTTATACACTTGAAATTTTGCAGGGTCATCGGAACCATCAAAAGGTTTTCCGGGGAATTTTCTATTCTTTGGATCCATGTAATAGGTGGCGTATGTCCTCGCTGCAATGGCAAAGGCACGTTGTTTTTCGTAAGGTTCGGTATCTGGTTCTTCGGCAAGGCCTGCCATGTATTCTTCGAGTGGAAGTTCATTGATGAGCGTGAGTGCTCCGTCGACAATGCGACACTCGAGGTTTCCTTGGTAAAGTCTGTTCATCCCTTTCACTCCTTGTACCGTGAGCGGAACCGATGTGTTTGATTTGAATCGAATGATTCGATCGTGTGCAAATTCTTGCCCCTGAGACAGTACAACGCATTCATCTTTTCTTCCGATAAGAGAGAATGCTCGTCCTCCGTGAATTGCCATGTCTCCCACAAATCCATCATCTTGAAAGGCAATGATTGGCTCTGCGTCAATTGAGAGAGCAATGCGGATGTTGTTAGGTTCTAGGTGATAGGTTTTAGGTACTAGCGAAGAAAGTGATGATGAAGTTTTTTTTGTTGTTGCACTTGAAGAAAGGCTTTCTGATCTTGTTTTTTTTGATGATTGCTTCTGTGTTTGTCGAGCGATTTTTTTCTGCAAAAGAGAGGGGGATGAGCTACTACTCTGTGGTTTTACAATGAGTGCAGGCTTTGCGTAGAACGGATTTGTGAACGTTCCTGTGCGTGCGCGACGTCCTTCCACAATTAGTGTCAAGTCAATGCCTCCAATGCGAAGAGGGTAGGTGCCAGCGGTCATCGGTGCCTCAAGAATGAGCTGAAACGAGAGTGTTTCACCTGCAGGAATATCCGACGGACTGAGGATGGCAGTGCGCACAGGAAGGAGATACTGCCCATCATCAATCCATAGTTTTACCTCAGGATGTGAAAGAGAAATATCAGCAATTTTCTTCCCCTGATACACACCATCTTGTCCTGTTGTGTAGGTAAAACTGATGCGTTGTTTTCCTCCAGGATTCATGCCAATTTGCGTGCGTCCTGTAAAACCAATTCCTTCCTGCATGCCGTTCTGATCGAGGGTATTTTGGAGTGTTCCGCCACTCGTATTTTTTGACGAAGAAAGAGAGTGTGGAGGCTCAGGAAAATCGACTGCACTATCGAGCCTTCCATCAACAGTATTACTTCGTATTTGTGCAAGCCCTGCAAAGAGCGTTGCGCCTGGGCAGGCAGTGGAAAGAAGGTCACGATGTCCAACAATGGGGCTTTTGAAGGTTTTTCCGTGAAATGTCACAGGCTTTGCAAGGTTGATGTTGTACTCTTTTGAGAGATCAGCAAGAAGCCATTGCAAACTTTTTGCCTGTGCTTGGCTTGGTTTTTCAAGCTCAAAATTCCCCATCAGCACAACGCCAATAGTGCCGATGTTGTTGCAGTAGGCATGTCCTCCGATCACCTTTGAACCCCCTGCTCTTCCTTCGTAGATCATTCCTTTTTCATCAATTGCGTAGTGGTAGCCAATATCTCCCCATCCTTTATTGATGGCGTGATATTTGTAGAGCGCACGCATGCGTTCCACTCCTGATCTTGGATCGTTCGTGACGCCAAGTGCAGTATGATGCACCACTAAAAGACGCACATCTTTTGAATATTGCAGTGGCCAACTGTACGATCGTCCCTTTTTATCTTTTGATACAGTGTGATCGATGGTAAATTCACCAGAAAACGCATTGCGCAAATTCATGCAATCTTGCTCTCGTTTTTCATTGGTCTGTAGCGATCCATTATCTCCCTTTGTTGCATTTCCATCACTGTCCGATGAAGGCATAGGAGAGCGCAATGCCACACTCTCATCTGCACCCCATTCCGCTCTTGTCATGATTCTTCGCTCGACATTTTTTGTGCTGACAATGTTATATTGTAATGGTTCATGCGAGACAATAATTTCATGAATGTCTTTCTCGGCAATGGAAGGATGAATACGAACGCCTGTTACTCCTTTGGGGATCATGAATAGTTCCGATTCCTCACCTGATATTGCGTCGCCATCATTGTCATATTCTTGCCACGTTGACCATCTCCCTTTGTGTTCGTATTGATACAAGACAGCCTCTTGCGACTCAGGAAGTCTGATGCTGAGCGCATCAATAGGTTTCGTAAATTTTTTTTCTACAAAGAGGATGGAACTATCACTTTCCTGTGCAAATGCATCTGACAAAGGAACGATGCTTTGCATCATCAATATGACAAGAAGAGGGAGAGAGAGAAGTGACCGAGCGCGCATAGAGAGTCAGTATACCATCTTCTTTCCCTTCTCTCTTCTTGACATATCACTTGTCTTCTCGTAGAGTATTTCAGCTTATTTCTTCCCCTTCCTGCTCAAAGGAACGGGTTTTACCCACAAGTTTTATGCCTACACTTATCCCAAGTAATGAGGATGTCCGCATCTACGAAGTTGCTGTGATGTATCCTGCAACACTCGATCAGAAGTCCGAGACTCTTCTCCTTAAAAATATTGATGGTCTTTTTGCTGAAGCAAAAGCCATCACTCTGTTCAAAGATCCATGGAGCAAGCGCGGTCTTGCGTATCCTATCGATGGTCACACAGAAGCAAAGTACGTGATCTACTACGTAGAGATGGATCCAAAAAACGTTCGTGAATTTGATGAGCAACTTCGTCTCGAGCGTGGTGTTTTGCGTCACCTTATCGTGCTTCCACCAAAGGGATATGAGGCAGTCAGTTACGAAAGTCGTTACCAAGACTGGCTTAAAACACGCGTGAGTGTGAGTGACATGCGTCGCCAGAAGAAGGAAGACAAAGTAAAAGAGCAGGTTGCTACCACTGCAAAGCGTGCTCTCAAAAAGCCAGAATCTGCAAAGAAATCTGTTACTCTTAAGACAGATGATATTTCCCATGAACTTGATAAGCTCATTTCCGATGAAGATTTGAAGATGTAATTTGTTTTTAATAATTAACAATTAAGAATGAACTTCCCTTATTACTACCTACTAACAACTACCCACTTATAACTATGTCTACCAACAACCAACAAAAAGTAAAGACTGTACAGAAAAAGATGTGTCCGTTTACAAAGACGAACACACAGTACATCGACTATAAAGACTACCCAACAATGAAGCCATACGTCGATTACTTTGGAAACATTCGTAAGCGTTACTACACTGGCGTGTCTCTCAAATATCAGAAGATGCTCAAGAACGCAGTAGAGCGCGCACGTTTTATGGGCTTCCTTGCGTACCGTAAGTAATTCCTTTTTCTTCCTTTCTTTCTATGTCAGGACACTCAAAGTGGCATAATATTCGCGTACGCAAAACAGCAACCGATGCGCGAAAAGGGAAGATCTACACCAAGTATGCTCGCCTCATTGAGATTGCAGCACGCGAAGGCGGAGGAGATCCGAGTGCGAATGCACGTCTTCGTACATTGATTGATTCAGCAAAAGCCGAGAGCGTGCCCAATGCCAACATCGATCGTGCGATTCAAAAAGGCACTGGCGCACTGAAGGGAGATGCGATGGAAGAAGTGATGTACGAAGGATATGGTCCTTCTGGTGTTGCGCTTCTCATTGAGTGTCTCACCGACAATCGCAATCGCTCGCTCACTGCTGTGAAGACAGCACTTGGAAAGAATGGTGGTCGTTTTGCAGAGAATGGTTCTGTTCTGTGGATGTTCGCACGCAAGGGTGTCATCGTGGCACAAAAAGGCACCGTAGACGCGTCTTCTCTGGAAGAACTAGAGTTAGCCCTCATCGACCATGGAGCAGAGGATTTTGAGGTTCTTGACGATTCCATTCACATCACGACAGAGATGTCTTCTCTTGCTCAGGCACGTGCATTCCTTCTTTCACAGGGAATAGTCATCGATTCTGCAGAGCTACAGTATATTCCAAAGCAAACCACTCCTCTCGATTCTTCTGCACTAGAAAGCCTTGAGCACCTTATTGAGGTCCTCGAGGAGAATGATGATGTGTCTGAGGTGCATACCAATGCTATTTCACTCTAAAATCATCTCCTATTGTAGGATTGTTTTCTTCTGAAATAGCACAGAATCGAGTGTTGTTCTTGCGTTCGTACTCGATGTTCCAGGTGAGAGTTCAACGCGAATCGATCCTCGGTTCAGCAGTGTTACACTGCCAATCTTTTGCCATTTTCCATTGCCAAATGAAGAGTCAATACGCGGAGCATTTGCTTGATTGATCGTTGTAGCAATTGGTGCAAGTTGCTCTCCAGGTACCACAATACGGAGAGGAACGTTTTGTGTGCGAGTGGGGGTTTGGGTCCATGTCGTGAAGACGTCATAGGTTCCTGCTTCAGCGTCTTTGAGTAGCCAGATTCCTTTTTTTACTGGCGTTACAAGAAGAGAAGGAACATCGCGATCTTTCGTGACTCCTCGGAACGCAGGGGTGGTCGTCTTTTCAAAACCATATGCGTAAAATCCTTCCTCGTCAGGGCTGATGATCATCGAAGAAAGCGTACAGTCGAGCGTTCCTGCGGTGCAGTGGACGTTCTCTTGGAAGAGTTTCTTTCGTTGTTCAGGCGTGAGAATTGTTCTCCACATTTCGATGTGCGAGAGGAGACCATTGAAGGGTGCTTGACTATACATTTTTCCAATATTGAATGGTGTGGTATCAGTGAAAAAATCGTAACCCCTTGTATAGGGAGTTGGTTTTACTGTAGGAGTTTCGCCATTCACTGAAATACCCATCACATCTTCTGTTGCGTCGTACCATGCAAGAACATGGTTCCATCGACCTGCTTCAATATGTGCTGGAGAGAAGATGTTATCGGCGCGTGTTTTTCCAAGAAAATATGGGTCGCCACTCGTTTGAATAGTGGAGTCACCAATACTCATACGGACCACATCATTCTCATGATAAATTTGAATGGGAGCATCGCCAAAGCGCCCCATTTTTGATTTTGAGACGATACCACGAATGCCGGACGTGACATCCGTTGGCTTAAACCACGCACTGATGGTAAAGCTGTTTCCATTCATGTTGATGGTGCTCGATGGGTTTGCAAAGAGATAGTTATTGATGTTTCCAGTAAAACTTGCTGCGTACTGTGTATCTGCAGTGACCTTTGGTACACTTCCCATAAGCGTGAGAGTATTTCCGTGATTGGAGACGTCTGGAAGAAGAGTGGTGCTGTTCATGAGCCATTGACCAACAGGTGTCGGGAGAGTAACTGTTGCTGTCGTCGGAAGACTCGATTGACTTGAAGATGTGTTAAAAATGGAAGATGTCAGTCCTTGACTGGTTCCAATTGTTGATAATGCTAAATAGCCAGCGGGAATGGGGTCAAGCGTTGCAATAGTAAATGCGCGCGTTGTTTTTGTAAGAACAGGATAGCCTCCCACGTCTGCTTCAACGTTTACGATGCGACTTGTACCATCTTTCATGGCATTGATGAGGCGACTTGTATGCGGACGATTGCTATCAAATGGTCGTGCTCCAGCTTCGTTCAAAACAGTTGTTTTTACCTGTGAAGATGGGAGAACGGAGTAGCTTGAGAGCGGATACCATGTCATTGGCGTTTCTGAGCCCTGTAGTGCAAATTCTGAATTTTCATTCGAGTCATACACTACACCCCAGTCCTTTCCAATGAGTGATCCATTTCTTGCAAAGAATGCATTATCATCCAGATAGAGTTTTGTATTTCTTCCCACTGAATCTGGTGCGCCAAAGAACATTTTTGGTTGTCCATCAGTATCGCCCATCAGCCAATCTTGTGTGTCCTGACCAGCAAAAGCAACGTTTCCTACCGCTGTTACTTGAGCACTTAGTACATCTTTTGGAGGGTCGCCATACACATTTCCTCCCGAGAAGATGAACGCATGACGATCGGGATTGAAGATGAGGTTATTTAAGAAAAACGACGTTGTATTTCCAGTGATCCATGGATTTCTTCGATAGTTGCTGGCAAAAATATTGCGTTCAAATGTAATCTGCTGAGCTCCGTGAGAGAGTAAAAATCCGTTGGAGTGTGGGCCTTTTGGATGAAGTGCTCCTTCAGGATTTCCTGTGCCTTGATTAGCAGCAAGAAGTGCTTCTCCGAAGATATTTTTGCGGAAAATGATATCTTTAATACGTCCAACGTCATAATTGAGAGGATCAGTCCACAGCTCTCCGGTTTCATCAATTGCCCAGAGAAAGGTATTGTTTTCAATGAGAATATTACGAATGTTATTTCCTCCAAATGAGTCGATCTTCAGAGCATCGGAACTTAAATAATATGGGAATTGAGTGCCTGTGTAGATGCTCAAGTGTCGAATAACAACATTTGATGTGAGAATTTCAAGTGGTGCACCAATCAGATGAATTCCTGGAGATGGCGCTGTTTCTCCTGCAACAACCACATTCCCATTTCCATTCTTCAGTGAAATCATTTGAGTAAGTCTTTGTGCTGACTTCGAGCGCAAGTCGATGACTCCTCCGACTTCAAACACAATAACACGTGGCCCTGTTTGCAGCATGGCATCGGTGAAGCTACCTGGTCCATCTGCATTCAGGTTTGTGACTGTGACAATGCGTGCGTTGCTTGGAATATCAAAGCGTTCCACATTTTGTATTAATAGCGCTTTGTTTGATGGTAGGAGTGTTGTTGTTACCATCAGTATTGCAAGTACTATAATACTCGTTACAATGAAAAGTGGTGTTGATAGTGCTGTGAAACGCATGTTTTTCATATGAAGATGGGGGATTATAGACTAAGAAGAGTGCATGATGCAGAACAAATAGGAGAGTTGATTTTCATACATGTTCCTTGCGCTCCACAGGCAGGGTCATCCAGAAAACCAGTGCAGGGGTTTCCATCATTTGGTCCTCCTTGGCACACCCCTCCATCGTCACATTGCTCAATGGTTGAGGGGTCACCTGGGTGTCCATCGGCATCTTTGTATCCATCTCCACAGAATTCATGTTGGCACGCACCATTTGGAATGTTTGCCTCAGTTCCACTACATCCATCTCCACTCACTGTATTTCCATCATCACACTGTTCGCCTGCTTCGACTGTTCCATTTCCACATTGTGTGGATGGAATGCCTTGGCACACACTTGGTGTACCAGTACAGGTAAAGCCAGTTTCTGTCGTGCAGATGGCGCTACATCCATCTTCATTTCGTGTGTTGCCATCGTCACAGGTTTCTGGGCTTGTGATTTGTCCATTTCCACAGGTGAGAAGATATTGAATAGCGCTTAAGAATAGACGCAAATCATTCTTACTGATGGCGCCATTTCCACTGAAATCATAGGTGAGATCGGTGCCAATAATTACTTTTGTAATTGCTGTCACCATTGCCGTTTTCATCTCTCGTTTTGTGAGTGTGAAGTCTGCAGGGTTGATGTCCACCATGGTGCGTACTCGTTCGTACACTGTTGTGTCTGGCGCGAGGAGTTCTCCTCGTATCGATGAGAATGATCCTTTTTTTACAAGGAATACGATGCACGCAACAATGACGAGTATACCGATGATCTTGAGGGAGTCATGACGCATAGAGAGGGGGGAGGGGGTATTTACATGAGAATAAGACTTTTACAAGTATTTGAGCATCTAGAGGAGCTTTCGCGCCCCTCATCACATTCTTCTCCTGGATCGAGAATGCCATTTCCACATGGATTTGGTTGTCGTACCACAGTGCACCAAACACTACGGCAGAATGAACAAAATTCCTGATCTGAAGTAGCAACACATGATAGTGCATTCCTACTACCATCATCACATTGCTCTCGTTTTTCAACCTCGAGCCTTCCATTTCCACAAAAATCAAGTTTACAGGCTGCTTGTCTAAGATTTGGATCTGTGCCAGTACAGCCATCTCCACTGACGGTGTTTCCGTCATCACACTCTTCATACATTTCTATTTTTCCATTACCACATACGTAACATGCGCTCATTTCCAGTGCTGTAATCTCGCATGTATATCCTTGTTCAATGTTACACTGTGCCGAACAACCATCTCCATTATGTGTGTTTCCATCATCGCACTCTTCTGTGACATTAGTTTTTCCGTTTCCACAATATGGTAGAGGATTGTTTTCGCAGATACTTGGCGAATCTGGTTCATAACTACAAATAAATCCATCTTCTTGAGTGCAGATGGCGCTACATCCATCTCCTGAGAACGTGTTTCCGTCATCGCACTCTTCTATGTTGCTCGTTCCACCATTTCCACAGGAAAGAAGGTACTGTATCACTTCTAAGAAAAAACGAAGATCCTCTTTATTTAGTATGCCATTTCCACTGAAATCATACGTGAGATCGGTGCCAATAATTACTTTTATAATTGCTGTCACCATTGCGTTTTTCATCTCTTGTTTTGTGAGTGTGAAGTCTGCAGGGTTGATGTCCACCATGGATCGAATGCGCTCAATTCGTACATCTTTGGAAACAATACTTCCTCGTAAAGAGGAAGAGATTTGCTCCTTTTGAGAAATAAAAAGAATGGAGAGACCAATTAGGAGAATGATGCTGCCGGTAATAATGCTGAGATAGCGCATGGACAAAGAATGGACTTAGGGTAGTGGCACAACGGTTGAGAGGAGATCGAGCATGGTGGTGACATCACTCTCATTGACAATACCATCATTATTGATGTCGAAATCGGATTGGTTTTTGATTCCATCTTCATTGGTATCGAAGAGTGGAGTTGGATAATTTTCATTGCTGAACACTGCGTAATAGAAATTAAGTTCGAAATCGATGGCAATACTATTTTTTTGTTCCTCTGCCATATTGTCTTCAATACCAATAAGCTTCTTTATAATGTCTGTATAGCTTGTACAAACACTTGGCACAGCGTTTCCACAACGGTACCCTTGCTCTTGCTGACAGGTCGCTGAACATCCATCTCCATTGGTGCGGTTACCATTTCCCTGGTCACATTGTTCTCCTGCGTCGAGAGAGCCGTTTCCACATGGGTTTTGTTGTGTTGCAAGGGTGCATGTGGCACTAGAACAGAACGAGCAGGACGCTTGCCCTGCAGGAACGACACACGTTAGTGCATTATTTGTGCCGTCATCACATTGCTCTGGGCCTTCGATGCGTCCATTTCCACACGAACGACAGACGCTCATTCCATTCAATATATCACAGCTGTATCCTGCTTCTGTTGTGCATTGATTGGAGCATCCATCTCCATTGAAGGTATTACGATCATCACATTGTTCATTTCCTGACACTTGACCATTGCCACACTGACGAATTTGCAGAATGTGTCCAATCATGAGTCCAATATCATTTTTTTCGACTCTTCCATTTCGATCAAGGTCGTAGAGAAGGATGGTTGGCGCATCAATTGGCGCATCAATTGGCGCATTTGCAGACTGTAGAATGGCTGTTTTAATAGTCTTGACGAGCGCACTACGCATTTCTGTAATAGTGATTGTTCCAACCGATGAAGAGTCTGTATCAATGATGGATCGCACTTCGCTGTGCGAGAGCGGTCCTGTGCTCGTGACAGCGCCTTTTAGTGTGCCTACATATCCTTTTTGCATTGCAATCATGCCGAGTGCAACGACGAGTCCGCCGATAGAGAGAAGTACCTTTTTTTGCATGAAGAATTAGAGGGAATTCATAAGAGGGGCAATGAGAGAGATGTCTGCCATGGTGCCAGCACCATCTCCATTGATGTCGTACTTGATGTCGATGACTGGATTGTCTTGTGAGAAGAGGATGCCAATCGTTAATACAAAGCTAAAAGATTCATTTTCATCCACTGTGCCATCTTTGTTGGTATCGGCGAGGTTTTTGACGAAATTGAGATAGGAAATACACGTAGTTGGTGTTCCTGTACAACGGAAGTTTGCTTCAGTGGTACAAGTGGCACTACAGCCATCTCCATTCGTTACGTTTCCACCTCCTTGGTCACACGTTTCACCTGCATTGATGACTCCATTTCCGCACAGACTAGCTCCTCCTCCACTTCCTTGGACTGTGACTGATGTACAAGTAGCGGAACAGTAGGTACACGTTTGTCCTGCCTGTGCAGTACAAACAACGCCATTTTGTGCGCCAGCATCACACGCTTCAGAGCCTTCTTTCGTACCGTTTCCACAGGCGGCGGTATTGCCACCATTTCCTCCGTTCTCTGTTGTACAAATACTTTTTCCAGTTGTATCTGTTTCACAGATGTATCCGTCTTCTGTGCTACCACAATCTGCTGAACAACCATCTCCACCTACGGTATTTCCATCATCACAATCTTCTACTCTTTCTTCAAAATGTGCATCTCCACAGCGGAAGCAAGAACTTCGATCGCCGAGAATTTCTTGCCCATCACAACTGTAGTGTTCTTCAATAGTACAAGCGCTACTACATCCATCACCACTTGTTTTATTTTTATCATCACATTCTTCATCGTCGTTGTAATCAATATTTCCATTGCCACAGAGTGCATGATCAATGAATGTACAAATAGATGGATGTGTGCCAGTACATTCATATCCAGCATCAATTTGACAGTTTGTGTAACATCCTTCTTCCCCACCATTATCGCATTGCTCACTTCCTTCTTTATATTTATTTCCACAGAGCGGAACGGGGTTGGTAGTATCGACTGTGAAGAGAGTAGTTGGTTTTTCAGTTACATCAATACTACATTCCCCATTACAGATACCGTTCGTACGAATATTGGTAATGACTACTGTCTTTGTTCCATCATTTAAATCATCTTTAATAGCTTCAATATAGTTCGCTTGATCAATAGCAAATGTCATCTTGAATTCTGTGGCAGGGACTGGGTCATGAATGGCGTGAATTTCAAAGTATTTTGACTGACCATCAACGGCAAGGAAAGTACAAGGAAGCATGGTTTTAGATGTGGCTGTAGGATCAGTAGGATCGATGGGGTTTTCAAAGGTAACCACTCTTGTTGTAGCGTTCACAACGCCTTTTCGACAGACACTGTCATAGCTCTCATCTCGTGGAATTCCATTAATAACTCCATCTCCATTTGAATCCGACCAAAGTTCATATTGAGCATTGCTTGCTACTCCTGTTACTACTTTTACCTTGAGAGATGTGAGCCCAAAAGCACTGGAGTCATCATAAATATGAGGAGTAACACGGAATGCCATAATACTTTTCTTTTCATTTGCCTTAAGAATTCCTGCTGCTGGAGCATCAACTCCTTCAACAGTGAGCGCATACGGACTTGGTGCAGATCCATGAGCGGAGAAGGCGAAGACGGTTGGCTGATGTTCTCTGCCAATAGAAATAGTACATGGTGAATGTGAACAAGTATCTCCTACGATGCTATTTGGATATCCTCCAATAAATATTTGTAGCAATCCAGTTGCTTGAGGTAATGCTCGTAGCTCAAAAATCATTGGCGTGCTGGTCGCAATAATTTCATTTGTAAGATTAAAGACGAGCGTTGCATTTTCTTCGCTTACTGCACGAATACTCATTTCTTGATCAACTGTTCCATCTCCATTTGTATCCTTCCAAAGACGATAGTCATATGCCATTGGAATTGATCCTTGCACTGCTGTAAATTCAAGTTTTTTTAGAGTTCCATTTCCTTGTAATGAGAATCGAGAAAAAGTTTCGATTGGTTGATTTGAGACTTGTGGAAATACTACTCCTTTTACACTTGGTACCTCTAATGCAGTAAAGACAAGATCTTCGCTTGGCGGATTTACAGTTGTAGGCGCAACAGTTGTCGGAGGAGTTGTTGTCGGGGGTGTGACAGTTGGTGGAGTTGTTGTTGGAGGTGTTGTGGTTGGCTCTGTGGTGAATGGCACTGGAAGTCCATTGGTACAATCGGTACGACAGAGGTTATTGTTATTCTGGTCTCCGTCATCACATTGTTCTGTACCCTCTTTTACACCATTTCCACATACAGGGTCATTTCCTGTATTTGAGGTACAATCATTCTTACACGCATCGGTGTTGTTTGTGTTTCCATCATCACATTGTTCTGTTCCTTCGCGTGTTCCGTTTCCACAGACTGGTGGTGGAGTGTTGACTGTACAACTATTGGTACAGGAGTCAGTGTTGTTGGTGTTTCCATCATCACATTGTTCTGTGCCCTCTTTTACACCGTTTCCACATACGGGGTCATTTCCTGTGTTTGCTGTACAGTCATTCTTACAGGCATTTGTGTTGTTCTGATCTCCATCATCACAGACTTCTGTTCCTTCGCGGACACCATCGCCACAGAGTGCTGGTGCGCCTTTTGGATAGATCTTTGTTGAATTTGCTCCTGCTTCATTGCTAATCAGAACATAGAGAGCATTTTTTTGGAGTGTACTTTTTGGAAGCGATCCATTTGTATTTCGGAAGGTAATGCCACGATCGCGTTCAAAATTGACAATGCCATTGCCGTGCGTTGCATCTTCTGCTCGTGCCTTTGCGGATGCAAAGAATTGTCCTGGGAAACGAAGTTTGAAATCTGCATTGTTGATGTTCTGACGCTCAACAGTTGCAAGCGCATCGGTGTATTGATATCCATAGTAATTCACTGCTCTTCCTTCGTTTGTTTGGCGCATGACGCTATCAAAATCCTTTTCTGTGATGGCGCTGTCATTTGGAATGTGCACTAAGTAAATGAGATTCTCACTCAAGGCTTCCGATGTTTCTCCTGCAGTGAATGTGACTTCATAGACATCGATGTTATTGCGTTTGTCGTAGAATGTCACTGCTCCTTTTAACCCAGATTGCCCATCTTTTGATGTCTCCAGGAAAGGGATGGGGATGCCCCCCTTCTCAAATGGCACGACTGCTTGTGCTGGTTTCTGGAGTGCAAAATAGACACCCATAAGAATGAGTGCAAGCGAAGCACCGATGATGGTCTTTCGGTGAGCGTGGATGGAAGTAACGAGAGACATGGGGTGGATGGGAAGGGATAGAGAGTGGTTAGTAGCTAGTTATTAGTTGGTAGTAGGTAGTTTGTGTGATTTGGCTAGTAGCTTGTGGCAATTGGCTATTGGCTATGGAAGAGCGGCTTTTCTAGCCGCGTTTTTGTTGTTAGTTTTTCGCAAAGGCGTAAGCAAGTGTGCTCAGGGCTGCAATACCAAGAAGAGCGAGAGCCATCATGCTTTCGGGTCCTGTTTGAGAGACAAGAGGGGCGCCACTATGCAGTACATTCCCACGCGCATCGGTGACTGAGCCATTTCCTCCAATGATGATGGTGGGTTGTGATTTCTTCTCGTTCAATTTTTCCATTCGTCGTTCGTACTGTGCCTGATCGCTAAACGGATTCTTTGAAGCACTCGATGTTGTGGTTGGGATATACGTATTTTGTGGCTCCAAATAATTTGGACGAAGAGCTTGCTGTTCTTCCTCTCGTCGTCTTGCACTCTCTTCTTGCTGTGTGGTGACACGATCTTCTCCTTCGCGTGGGGTAGGAGGAGGGGTTGCAACAGTTCCTTGTCCACCAAAGACTTGCTCTGGTGAAAGGTAGGCAGAAACAGCACTAGGCACACTCGCAAGGAGGATGGCGCTTAGAATGATGGAAGAAATCTTCATAGAAAAGAGAAAAAGAATCTTCTTATTGTATCAATATTTTGCACAACATTCAATATCAATGATAGAGAAGCGACAAAGAAATGACTTGCAATCCTTGTATCTTTTGTTGAAATGAATTATTTTTCTTTTTATGGATAGCTGAAGATGTATGGAGTAGTTGTACAACTTGTGAAGCTTGCAAATGGACGAAGGAGATATCCGTTTTTTTTTGGAAAATCTCCTTCGTCTATTTTATTGTCCTGTTTTTGAAGTGCAAGTAGAGGAACAGTAAGTACACGATTGTCCTGCTTGCGCTGTACAAATTACACCATTTAGCATTCCATTATCACACTCTTCACCTTCTTCTTTATAGGAATTACCACAGAGAGGACTAATGTCGGTAATGGTATTCAGAGTAAATGTTGTGGATTGTTTCTCTGTGACAAAAATATTATGTCTTCCCTTATAATCGATACCGTTCGTTCGGAGCCCATTTATTGGTTGTGCGCTGGCTAGATCGTCATTAAAAATTTCTACGGCAGTGATATAGAGAGGATCTGTAATTGCAAAGGTCATCTTAAACTCGGTGTTGTTTGCTGATGCTACAGGATCGTGAATGGCATGAACTTCGTAGAGTTGTTGTACGTGATCATCCATCAAAGATCCTAGAATGACTCCATTTTCTGCTTCAAAGGTAACAATTTTTGATACAGGGTCAATTGTTCCAAGAATGGGGGACTGTGTTTCTACTTCTCCATTATGATCATTGTCGTACCACAATTCGTAGCGCGCATCGCTCGGAACACCACTGACTACTTTAAATTTTAGTGCCTTCAAGGCAATATTATTGCCATTGTACAGGCTTGATCTTGCCTTGAAGGCAAAGATAGATGTTCTTTCGTTTGCTTTTATCGTTCCTGTGGATGTTTTCTCTATTTGTTCTATTAAGAGAGGAAGATTGAGTGGCTTAGAACCATCGGGAGAGAAAAAGAAAATTGGTTGTCCTCCATAATGTGGTTCAGTGATTGTACATGGATTCTCCCCACAACCTTCTGCTTTTATACTAAATGCATCAATTGCACTATCTCCTTTGAGTGTGATGCGTAGTAATCCTTTTGCCTGAGGACGCCCATGTAGTTCAAAGATAGTTGGCCTTTTTCTCAATGTGATTTGATCATCAATTGAAAGAACAAGTACATTTGTTGTTTCACCGATCGGTTTACTGTTTATTTTTTGATCAACAATTCCATCATCATCTGTGTCTTTCCAGAGCTCGTAATCGTGTGCCATAGAGATGGAACCCTGAGAAAATAGAGTGGTGGGGATTGTCGTTTTATCTACAAAATGGTATTGAAGTAAACGACCATAAGTATTATCACCAATACCATTGGTAAATTCAAGCTGCTTCACTGTTGGGGAGATGCCCTCTCTTGCTTCAAGAGTGAACCTGGTAAATGTTTCCATTGGTTGTTTAGGTAGCTGAGGAAAGATGACTCCTTTCTCAGGACCATTATTCTTATATATCGATAAGTTCCTGATGTTTATATCAGTATTCCAAGGAGGAGTAATACCAACATTTCCAAAATGTATAGATTTTCCGGAGTGGCTCATATTTTCTTTTACTGTACATTCATTTTCTCCACATTCTTTTGCTAGCACACTATGACCAATACCCAGAGGGTACGCTATTGAGTCTTGATAAAAGGTTCCTGAAAAGAAAAGTGGACTAACTAAATAAAACATAGCCTCCTGAGTATATGTATTTTTAGCAGGAGATACATGTACTTCAAAAATAACTGGAGTCGAGGAGAGTGTTATTTGATCATTGATAGGGAAAATAAGTGGTAAGTGAGATAAGAAAGGAAAACTTAAATTTTTTATGATAATTGGATTATCGAGTGTTGTGTCGAAAAATGGGACAATATTTATTTTTTGATCAACTTCTCCATCATTATTTGTGTCTTTCCAGAGTGTGAAATTTTCCGCTGGCTGAGAAGGGGATGTTACTCTAAAACGAAGTTGTGTTACCTTTGGGGAAATGCCTTCTCTTGCCTTTAGGCTGAATCGGTTCGTTGCTTCCGTTACTTGATTTGACTGAGGAAATTGAATGATTCCTTCCTCTGGTAAATACAATGAGGTGAATATTATATCTTCGTTTTCTGTATTGGGATTTGTAGTGATCTCAGGATCAATTACCACAGTAGTTTTGGCTGACTCTGTAGTAAAGGGTACAGGAAGACCAACAGTACAATCGGTACGACAGAGGTTATTGTTATTCTGGTCTCCGTCATCACATTGTTCTGTACCCTCTTTTACACCATTTCCACATACAGGGTCATTTCCTGTATTTGAGGTACAATCATTCTTACACGCATCGGTGTTGTTTGTGTTTCCATCATCACATTGTTCTGTTCCTTCGCGTGTTCCGTTTCCACAGACTGGTGGTGGAGTGTTGACTGTACAACTATTGGTACAGGAGTCAGTGTTGTTGGTGTTTCCATCATCACATTGTTCTGTGCCCTCTTTTACACCGTTTCCACATACGGGGTCATTTCCTGTGTTTGCTGTACAGTCATTCTTACAGGCATTTGTGTTGTTCTGATCTCCATCATCACAGACTTCTGTTCCTTCGCGGACACCATCGCCACAGAGTGCTGGTGCGCCTTTTGGATAGATCTTTGTTGAATTTGCTCCTGCTTCATTGCTAATCAGAACATAGAGAGCATTTTTTTGGAGTGTACTTTTTGGAAGCGATCCATTTGTATTTCGGAAGGTAATGCCACGATCGCGTTCAAAATTGACAATGCCATTGCCGTGCGTTGCATCTTCTGCTCGTGCCTTTGCGGATGCAAAGAATTGTCCTGGGAAACGAAGTTTGAAATCTGCATTGTTGATGTTCTGACGCTCAACAGTTGCAAGCGCATCGGTGTATTGATATCCATAGTAATTCACTGCTCTTCCTTCGTTTGTTTGGCGCATGACGCTATCAAAATCCTTTTCTGTGATGGCGCTGTCATTTGGAATGTGCACTAAGTAAATGAGATTCTCACTCAAGGCTTCCGATGTTTCTCCTGCAGTGAATGTGACTTCATAGACATCGATGTTATTGCGTTTGTCGTAGAATGTCACTGCTCCTTTTAACCCAGATTGCCCATCTTTTGATGTCTCCAGGAAAGGGATGGGGATGCCCCCCTTCTCAAATGGCACGACTGCTTGTGCTGGTTTCTGGAGTGCAAAATAGACACCCATAAGAATGAGTGCAAGCGAAGCACCGATGATGGTCTTTCGGTGAGCGTGGATGGAATTCATGAGAGGCATGTTGAGAGAAGGGTAAATTTATATGCAGAGAAAAAATCTTTTTATTGTATCAATATTTTGCACAACATTCAATATCAATGATAGAGAAGCGACAAAGAAATGACTTGCTACATTCCTCTTTTTTTTATTCTAATCATATACCCAAACCATCATCATTTGGCAGAAAAAGATCGTGAATAATGATTTCTCTTCATAGTCTTTCCTTTCTTTTGTCGCTACAAAAGAAGGTGATAAATCCCCCTACGCCCTCGCTTTGCTCAGGGCTTCGGGGGACAAGGAAAAAATCGTCGCTCGTGATTCGCTTTGATCACTGTATTTCATGTGCTCCGCTGCGATGTGCAGACTCGTCGCTTCGCTCCTCAAACAGATGCACATCGCTTGACGCTTCGCACATGAACAGTGAATACAAAGCTCATCAAGGCGACAAATGTATGTACATTTATAATATTGTAGCTATATTTTATGGATAGCTGAAGATGTATGGAGTAGTTGTACAACTTGTGAAGTTTGCAAATGGACGAAGCAGACATCCACTTCTGTACTCTTCATTCTGAGAAAGGCGAGGAGAGGCGAAATCCATATTGCCATATCCTTTCTCTCGATCTGCATCTGTATAGGACGTGCATCCAAAAGATTCATCACTCATGCCACTTAAGCAATAGGTATTGTTTTCAAAGACGTTCGCAAAGAGACGCATGATGCTTTTTCCTGGAGAGGAAGGAGTGATTGCAGAGAGCGGTGAGAACCACGCTGTAGAAGGAACAGGAATGGACCAGAAATTGCGAAGGATCTTTTTCTCACCTACTGCACTCGGAATAATTTCTGGAGTGAGCATTGTTGCAGTTCCACGAATGAGATTTTGAGAGATTTCAATTGGATGTCTTGCCCAGTGCGCATAGAGAATTCCTTCGTCATTTGAGAAGATGGTGTTTTTTCGGATGGTTGTTGTGATGAGTTCATCATTTTTATTGGGTCCAGTACTCGAGCCGCCATGAAATGTGAGATATATTTTTCCATTTGGCGTTTCCATTGCATTCACAAGAGAGTGTTCAAGAACTCCATTGCGAGCAGCAAGAGCAATGACGTACTGCGAAGAGTCGCTTGCACTCTGAAAATCAGAGAAGCGAATGGTCACATTTTCAACGCGTGGATGTGGCCAGATTCCAAAACTATTATTTGTACTATTCCATGGAGGTGCACATTTTGCACTACAGACACTGTCACAACAGGTGCCATCTGCTTTGATGTAGGGGTTGATGGGACGACCGAGCACCGCAGTGAGTTGAGCTCCAACATTTCTTGCAAACCTTGAATTTTCAATGAGGATATCTCCGGTGACTACGTCAATTTTTTTGTCATCGTACGATCCTGTCTCTCGATTGTTTGTACTATCTCTCGCAAGATCAAAATAATTGGGCTCGATGTCGATGCCTGCAGAGGGCTCAACAGGTCTGTAATTCATACTTATTTGTCCAAATTTTGTCACTCGTCCTGTGTCGAGAAATTGGCTATTACTGAGCCATACGTCGCGAGCTTGTACAACGGTCATCGCTTGTCTTCCGTTGTTTGCCATGCGTACATTGTGAACACGCACAGATCGGTCGGCGAGCCGTGCAGGACGATCTGTGGGATTGATGGGTTCAGGACTAGGGTAATTTGCAGGAGTTCCTCCGCCTCCAATATAGATGCCATCTGCTCCGAAGTGATGGATGTACATGTCTTTCACGAGGTAGTCTTTTGATCCGTAGAACGAAAGCCCCGTATGATTTCCGTCCCATGTTTGATTGAGAGGATCGATGTATTCTCGGGCTGCATCTTGTGCATTACCATCAAGTTCCATTCCCTCGACTGTGATGTGGTCTGCATACATAAATTTAAATATTTGGATGCCGTCCTCTCTTGGCGTAATTGTTCGACGGTACTTTCCACTCGTCGAGAATTGAACTTTGCCACAACCAAGAAGACGTACATACGAGAGATTCATCCACTGAATGTTATTGATACCTGTTGTTTTGTAGAGATATTCATCGACGAGATATTTCCCTGTTGGGAAAAGAAGAAAAATGGGGTTTGTATCACTGGCGATTGCCCCTGTGCCTGTGCGAGTCACAAGACCGCGTGCACTCCGGAGACTGTTATAGTTATTCGTTCGTCCATCGCCGACTCCTTGATAGATTTTGTAATAATCCGGAAGAGGCACTACTTCTCGATTGCTATATTGCTGACAAATGGTTTGTCGATCGAGGTAAAATGGCGTTGTGCGGATGGTTATTTCTTTCGATGGTTCCGATGTTTGCGATCCACGTTTTGCACGAATACGATAGGTATATTCTGTATTTGGAACGAGATTGCCATTGATTGTTTCTTTGCTATTTACTTCTACTGTTTTCAGCTCTCGAAACGCACCATTTTCTATTTTTCGTTCAATGATGAACGCGTCTTCATTTGGCGAGTTGTCATTCCATGTGAGCTTGATGATGGCATTTGTGTTTGAGAGCGCGAATACACTTGCGAAGAGACCGCTTGGAGGTAGTAGCTCATCCGCTCTTCCTGTGTCATCCATGCAATCCATGACGCCATTTCCATTCTCGTCTTTGTCTGGAACGAAGCATCCGCAGACACCTTTTTTCTGCTTGAGTACATCTTCTGGACATTCATCTCGTCGATAGTTTTGTAGTATTTGCACCAGGCTTTTCATATCTTCCATGGATGTTTTTCCATCATTATTGATGTCGTAGAGAGGGTCCTCTTGTGCGATTTTTTCCAGTGATTGTCGCATTCCTTTTCGGTATTCCTGATCTGTAATGATGCCATTTTGATCTTCATCAAACACAATTTTCATTTCCTGTTCCGATGTTTTTACTACTGACAGGAGAGCCCCTCGCATGTTCTGCATGCGAGACATGCCTACCACTCCGCCAATAACCAGAATGCTGAGACTGCCAAGAAAGAGGTGGCGAAGAGAGATGCGCATACAACAATCCAACATCTCATTCTACTCCAACATCTTTTTTTTGAAAGATTGCACAGATCAGAACAATAGAAAGTCAAGGGGAGATGCCGCAGGTGAGACACCTGCTCCTGAATCCGCCTTCGCCCCGCATTCGCGGGGTCTACGGCGGACAAGAAGCGTGATGTAAGAAAAAATGTAAAAGGCGAAGGTATGGCCTTATTCCCCGCAGCTTGCTGCGGAATAAAGAGTTCAGAGCTTTCTCTGAGGTTCATACCAATGATTCGTAGGAAGCAGTCAGTGCTGATGCTACTTCCTACATCATTCATTCACACGAATTTCAATTTCTCGTTCTTGCACGTTATTGCTGGTGTCTTTTGCGCTGACTTTGAGCTGATGGATGCCGACTGTTTTCAGCGGAACGTTTAGAACGAATGGTGCAACTCTTTTTGTGGTCAGAAGAGTGCCATCGAGAAAGAATTGCACACGATCGACTCCACTCTCATCGGTCACATCAACATTCATTGTGAGTGTATCGTTCTTTGCAAAAGAGGTGCCATCTTCTGGAGAGAGAATAGTGATAGATGGTGGTGTGCGATCTTCTTCAATGGTAATAGCAATTGATTGTGAGGCTGTATTAAAATATTCATCGGTTACCTTGATGATGAGCGTGTGTTTTCCTTGAGCGATCGACGAAGGGATGCGAATAGAGTCACTTATGGGAAGGGAGGAGAAAGTCGCAAGTGGAACATCGTCGATTGTGAGTTCAATGTTCTGAATGTTCGCTTTCGATTCTACAGTGATGATAGGCGAAAATCCTTGCGGTGAAATGGAGCTTCCATTTTTTGGCGAGACGATGGTGACAATAGGCTTCTCTAAACGCCCTGGCGTGAGGGAGGGGTCACATTGTTCGGTTGGCAGAAGCGCAAGAGGGAGGAGGGATCCTGAATGAGATTCATTTGCCATCCACAGAACGTTTTGCTTCTTTGCCCACTGCTGCACTGCCTGTTCCCAGAGTGGCCATCTTTTTGGAAGTTCACTTTCTGGCGAGAAGAATGCACTTTCTTTCACGGCATCCTCAGGACATTCTTTGGAAGGAAGGAGTCCTGTGACTTGATCTACTTTCGCTTGAACACATGCAGGATCTTCTTCTGTTGGAATGTTTTCTTCGAGCACAAGGTCTGCTTGTCTTTTATCAATTGGGGTGCAGTCCGATGCAAGCTTTCCTGAAAGTAGAGAAAGTAAAGGGCGCGAAAGACCACTTGGGAGTGTGAAAGCTGTTTTCTTGTCTTGCACCAACTGATTTGCTTCGGTCATGAAGTCGTGCCAAATAGGAGCTGCAACGGTGAGTCCGTCTGCTTTTTCTGAGAGCGATTCACTGGTCGCATTTCCTGCCCATACTCCTGTAATAAGGTTTGGAGTATAGCCAATAGTCCACAGACTTTCTGGTCTTCTGAGTGTGCAATTTCCTTCTGCGCTTCGTTCTAAGCATTTGTTGCTGGTCCCTGTTTTTGCCGCTGCTTCAAACCCAGGAATAGAAAGAATCGATTTCCAATAGTCATTTTGTGGTCGCGCTTCTTTGTCTTGCAGAACTGATGTAATCATTGCTGTAATGCGAGCGTCGATGACTTGTTTAGGGACCTCCTTTTTTGCAGAGTAGCGAATGTTTCCATCTTTATCAGTGATGTTGAGAATTGTTGTGACAGGAAGATACATTCCACCATCTGCAAGCGTTGCATACGCTGTCACCATCTCTTTCAGAGGCGTCTCAGCTGCGCCAATAGCAAGTGGCCATCCGAAGTCAAAATTTGCATCACTCTTTCTCATGCGACGTTTTGTCTCTGCAGGCGATACTGCGCCCATTCTTTCCGCAAGAGAGAGAACAGGTTCCTCCCCACCTGCGAGGAAAAATGCTTTAATGGCAGGAATGTTACGCGAACCAGCAAGAGCACGTCGTAGAGTGATGGGCCCCCAGAATGTTCCGTCGAAGTTTTGTGGTTCATCGGTTCCAAATTTTGTTGGAACATCGTAGAGAATGGAGCCAGGACCGTATCCTGCTTCGAGTGCTGCTGCATAGGTGATAGGCTTAAAGCTTGAGCCTGGCTGCCTAGGAACCGTGACCATATCAATCTTTCCTTCATGTTCTTCATCCAAAAAATCACTATTTCCAACATAACTCAAGACCTCTCGTGTTTCTGGTGATAACGCAAGAAGCGCGAGATTATTGGCATGAAATCGATCTTTTGCATCATCCTTTTTTCGTTTGATGACTTTCTCTGCAATTTCTTGCATCTTCCAGTCGAGCGTTGTTTGAATGCGGAATCCTCCTTGTTCTAAGAGGTGATCATCCACTCCAAGGATGTCTTTTACCTGTTTTTCAATAGCGAGTACAAAATGCGGTGCGCGGATATTTTGTCTTTTTGATGCAAATACTATTGTACGTAAATCGTTCTTTGCTTTTTGTTCTTCTTGCTCTGTAATGAATCCTTGTTTTTTCATGTTCTGGAGCACTTGATCAGTGCGACCTCCAATTGTTAGTGCATTCGCTCCTGAGCCAATGGTGTTGCCGAGTAGTCCGATGCGAATGTCACGTTCGTCGATATCATCAATGGATGTAATGCTCCCTTGTTGAATCTTTTTTTCTACATCAGCACTCACTGTTGTGCGTACATTTTTTCCGTATGGATTAAAATAGGATGGTCGTTGTGGCAGTGCCGCAAGAATGACTGCCTCTGCAAGCGACACATCTTTTGCATTTTTTGAAAAATAATTATGCGCAGCTTGTTCGACGCCGTATGCATTGTGACCATACGGAATCCAGTTTAAGTAGAGTTCCAGTAACTCATCTTTGTTATATCGTTGTTGCAGTTTGCATGCGAGCATGAGTTCGCGAATTTTTCGTGTGATCGATCGCTCTTGTCCGACGAGTGCATTTTTTGCAAATTGCTGAGGCAGCGTCGATCCTCCTGATCGTACAAAAAATCGTGGAAGCACTTGGCTAATTGCCGCTCGCAGAAATCCAATGACATCGATGCATCCTTCTCTCTCTAAAAAGCGTTCATCTTCAATGGCAATTGTTGCTTTCTTAATAAGAGGGTTGATGGCATCTCCATGTACATACGTACGATCTTGTTCTGAGAAGAGACGGTAGAGTTCTACCTCATTTCGATCAACAATCACCGTTGATTGCGATGGGAACATTGTTTCTGGATCATCAATATTTGGTAGTGTGTACCATAAGAAGAGAAGGGTGATACATCCTATTCCTCCTACTATTGCTCCTCCTTTATAGAACATCATCCTTTTTTCTGATGTTGATGAGTTCTTCCAGTAAGCATGGGTTTTTTGCCCATATGCAATGACTCCATACATCCATTCTTTCCAATTCATTGTTACAGATGTTGAGCCTCTCTTTTTTCGTTTTTGTTCACCTCCATCGATTGATCGTGTTGTAAAACCTGTGCGTGACATAGGTCTTTAGTATACATGATTTCCACTTTTTTCCATTTTTTCTTCTGTTTTTTCCGCCTTTTTCATACTTTTCTTCGCATCCCTTTGGGAAAAATGATGATTTTTAGAAAAAAGAGCAAAAGTGACTTGACTCAGGCGTTCAACATTCCTACAATATTCCGGCTGTGATCAAGCCAGTACTTCCGTAGTGGCTTTGTGTCGACGCTTCTCGAAGCGCTTCCCGATCACAAGCAAGAAAGCTCCTTCACAGCATCGTGTAACAGAGAATTAGGTCCAATATATTTCCTTTAGTAATTATACACAGGGAACACCACCTGTGTTTCAAAAAACGGTGTAAGCCACGTGATAGAAACTTAAACACTTTTATCACCAACTCTTTTTCGAAGAGTTTGATCCTGGCTCAGAGTGAACGCTAGCGGCGCGCCTAACACATGCAAGTCGAGTGCCTTTAAAAGCACGGCAAACGGCTGAGTAACACGTTGGTACCTGCCCCGAACTCAGGGATATCCCTCCGAAAGGAGGAGTAATACCGGATGGTCCCGAAAGGGTAAAGATTTTTCGGTTCGGGAGGGGCCTGCGGCCTATCAGTTA
>CAZKOO010000002.1:73546-78369 GCA_964554435.1 uncultured Candidatus Peribacteria bacterium | reverse complement strand
AACTATCAACTATCAACTATCAACTATCAACTATCAACTATCAACTATCAACTATCAACTACTTACTTGTGTTTCTTGATGATCTCATCAATGAGGCCATAGGCAAGCGCTTCGTCTGCGCTCATGAATTTATCGCGCTCGGTGTCGAGTTTTACTTTTGCTAACTTTTGCCCTGTGTGATCGGCAATCATCTGATTGAGAAGATCTTTTGTTTGGATGATGTGCTCTGCGTGAATGGCAATATCGGTTGCTTGTCCTTCTGTTCCACCAAGTGGTTGGTGGATCATGATTTCAGAATGAGGAAGAGCAAAGCGCTTTCCTTTCTGTCCGCCCATGAGCACAATGGCTCCGCCAGACGCTGCCATGCCAAGACAGACAGTGGACACATCTGGAGAGATGAGTTGCATGGTGTCGTACATTGCAAGTGTGGAAGTCACTTGTCCTCCTGGAGAGTTCACGTAGAGAATGATGTCTTTCTTTGGATCTTGCTTTTCGAGGAAGAGAAGCTGAGCGATGACAGTGTTTGCAACAGAGTCATCGATCCCTGTACCAAGGAAGATGATGCGCTCTTCAAGGAGGCGAGAATAAATGTCGTATGCACGCTCTCCAAATTGCGACTTTTCAATGACAGTTGGAATGAGCATATTCTGTGGAGTCATTCCTCCACGGGAGATGTTTCTTGCAATCGATTGAATGGATGGGTGCATGCGGTGTACGAGAGAAAAGATAAAAGAGTAGTAGGTAGTTGTTAGTAGATAGCTGATTATTTTTTTCTATCTTGCATATCAGTTTTTCTTTGCAAGCATTGCGTATAGTGTACCATAGATTCATCTTCTTTTGTATTTTCTGAATTCATTTTTTATTTCTTGATATTAGAATGTCTAGTTCTATTGACACGTTGTCTGCTGGCGAACCAATCATCACTCCTACTTTGTGGGGCCCTGCATCTGAAGCGCTTCTTCTTCGTTTTCTCGATCAAAAACCACGCTTCCCACTGATCGTCATCGTTGGTCCAACAGCGTCTGGAAAAACATCTTTTTCTATTGATCTTGCACTTTTTATACAGAAGCAAGGGCTTCTTCCTCGAGTCATCAATGCAGATTCTCGTCAGCTCTATCGATCGATGGATATTGGAACGGCAAAAATTACATCAGAAGAGATGTGTGGTGTTCCACATGAATTACTGTCAGTGCTTGATCCGAAAGAGCCGTGTTCTATTGCGTGGTATCAGAAAGAGGCGTTGCGTCAGATTGATCTTTGTCATGAGCGTGGAGAAATCCCTCTTCTTGTTGGTGGGTCCATGCTGTACATCACTTCTGTGATTGATGGTTTTGTTCCACTTCCAAAAGATGTCCTTCTGCGAGAACAATTATCCAAGGACTATGATTGTGATGGTGGCATCACACTTCATCAACGATTGTCAACTCTCGACCCTGTTTCTGCTGCGTCTATTCCTCGCGCGAATAAACACTACGTTCTTCGTGCAATGGAGATTTGCCTGCTGAGTGGAAAGCCAAAATCGACGATGCTTACGTCGTCTGCCCCAGCGTACGATCTGTTGATGGTTGGCATTGATCGACCAAAGGATGCTTTGCGCGAACGTATTGTGAAGCGACTTGATGTGCAGTTTGAGCAAGGTTGGGTAGAGGAGGTGCAATCTTTGTTGGACTGTGGCTATTCACTTGATGATCCTGGTTTGCTGAGTCATGGGTATCCTGAGATTATTCATGCACTGGAATCACAGACCGATCCTGCACTCTGTAAACCAGAGATTGCACGGCAGGGCATCGCGTATGCGAAGAGGTCGCGAACGTGGTGGAAGCGAGAGAAGAGGATTTGGTGGTTTGTTGTTGGCGATAGAAACTGATAGAAAAGATGCAGGAGAAACAAAAGAATCAGAAGATGCAGAGGAAAATAATGATATAAAGGGAGCAGGTTTTTCCTGCGGTTGTTTCTGTCAAAGTTTTTCTCTTCATCATTCTTTCTTTTTCCGAAAAAGAAAGAATCAAAGAAAACTCGTCGCTCGTGACTCACTTTGATCACTTCATTTCACTCACTCCGCTGCAAATGTGAACTCGTCACTCACTATCGTTCGTTCCTCAAACAGCACATTTGCGACGCTTCGTTCGTGAGAAGTGATTGCAAAGTTCGTCAAGGCGACAACATTGTTCTGAATTGTTAGAAATGAATACGAAAAAGATTCAGAAGATGTAAAGGAATGATTAGCTATTTACTACCTACTAACAACTACCTACTTATTCATTTTCTAGCCAAAAGCCAATAGCTACTCAGCTAATTGCTTTTCAGAACACAAACACATCTTTCTCTTGTTCAATACGTTCTTTCATCTCCCAGAGCTGATCGATCATTTGAGCAAGCTGTGGGCAGGAGTCGGGAGTTTCTTTGGAGTGATAGAAATCAACAATATGACGAAGAAGGATGGCAATACTCGGAAGGGCGACATCAACTTTTGTTCGTAGCACATCATCCAGAGAGTTGTAGATTTCTTGATGAATGAGCGTGGATGGATTGTGTGGATCAATTTTTTCTTCACGAATGAGTGAAGAGAGGAGTGCGACAAATTCTTTGTGTTTTGTGCTCATATCTCCTGTCATGGCTTGCCCTGCTTTTTTCTGCTCCTCTTCTGTGAGTGAGTAGTCCGCTTTGATGTGATCATGAAAAGTAGTCATAGGGGTATTATACTCTTCTTTGAGAAAAATATCATTTTTGTTTTCTCTAGCACGAATTTTTTTTAGGTGTACAATTGTACCACTCATGCAGCTCACAGACCTGCTGACACCGGCTCTCCTGAAAACAACAGAAGCGCATATTACTGCACTCTCTGCGATGGATATTCGCACTGTGTATGACATGCTGTTTCATCTGCCACGGACGTATGATGATGTGTCATCGGTTATGACTCTTCAGGATGCACCACTCAATGAAAAAGTGACGCTTCGTGGCATCGTTTCTTCCTTGAAACTTGTTCGTACTCGTTCAGGAAAAAAACTTGTTCAAGGGCAATTTCGTGATACAGAAGGGGATACGGCAGAGGTGGTGTGGTTTAATCAGCCACACATCCTTCGTATGCTCACAGATGGGCAAGAGGTGACGTTTGTTGGTAAGGTGCAAGAAGATGGATACAAGCTTAAGATCATGAGTCCGACATTTGAAAATACTGCAGAAAAAACACTTCTTCACAGTGGGCGCATTGTTCCAGTGTACTCACAAACAGAACACATTTCATCAAAATGGTTTCGTGAAAAGATTTTCTTTTTGAAGGATGCTTTTTCATTGTTTCATGAAAATCTTCCAGCGTTCATTCTTGAAGAAGAGGGTTTTCCCTCGCGAGGAGAAGCTCTGTTTCAAGTGCATTTTCCAAGCACTCCAGAGGCACTTGCAAAAGCACGCGAACGCCTTGCTTTTGAAGAGATGTATCTCATTCAGCTTGATGCTCTTACGCGTCGAGAGTCGCGCATTCAACGGAAGAGCGATCATTTAAAAATTTCGATGGATCCTGCACTCATTCGCGGTTTTTTTGCATCGCAGAGCTTTATTCCAACAGGAGATCAGAAAGTGGCGATTTTTGAAATTCTCAAAGATATGGAACTTCCTTTTGCCATGTCGCGTTTACTGGAAGGAGATGTGGGCTCTGGAAAAACGCTTGTTGCGGCTGCGGTGATGGCACACACCATCTACCATGGTGGACAATGCGCGCTCCTTGTTCCAACGGAAGTACTTGCACGTCAGCACCTTGTTACAATTTCTCGTTTGCTTTTTCAGTTTTACGAATTCATTCAGAAAGGGAAAGAGGCGTGGGGCGACAATGATCTGACACATCTTCTGACGCGCCCCATTCCTCGCATTGAGCTTCTTACTGGTTCACTTGCGCCTTCCGATGCCGACCGCGTGCGTCAGGGGGTAGCCTCTGGAATGATTGACGTTCTCATTGGTACTCATGCCATCATTCAGGAGAGTGTGTCCTTTTCTCGTCTTCTCCTTGCGATCATTGATGAGCAACATCGTTTTGGTGTTGAGCAACGCGAGGCACTTCTTGCGAAAGGGGACCCTCATTTCCTTTCCATGACCGCGACACCTATTCCGCGCACACTTGCCTTAACTGCCTATGGCGAACACGATCTTTCTGTACTTTTAACGAAGCCTGGACAACGCAAAAAGATCATTACCAAAGTGGTTCCTCCGAGCGAGCGGCATACTGTTGAGCGATTTATTGATCTGCAGATCAGCGAAGGGCGTCAGGTGTATGTTATTTGCCCATTTATTTCAGAATCAAAGTCCGATGAATTTGCGGAAGTGCGCAACGTCGAGGCAGAGCTTGAGCGTCTACGCACCGAGTTTCCACATCGCCGTATTGAAGCCCTTCATGGCAAGATGTCATCAGAAGAAAAGGAGCAGATTATGGCCAATTTTAAGAATCAACAATTTGATATGCTTGTGAGTACATCAGTCATCGAAGTAGGCATTGATGTTCCGAATAGTACCATTATTGTCATTGAAGGTGCGGAGCGTTTTGGCTTGTCGCAACTCCATCAATTTCGTGGGCGTGTTGGCCGAAGTGATCATCAGAGTTACTGCTATCTTTTTACAACAAAACTTTCTCAGAAAGATAGTGATCGGTTACGAGCGATGGAAGAACACGACTCTGGTTTTATGCTTGCGGAGATTGATCTGCAACTGCGTGGTCCTGGACAGATGTTTGGCGTGCGTCAAAGCGGTCTTCCTGATACGCATTTTGGAGGCCTCCTCAACCCTGCGCTTGTGGTAAAGGCAAGGAAAGCGGCCGGAAGAGAATTGAAGAATGA
>CAZKOO010000002.1:66542-73446 GCA_964554435.1 uncultured Candidatus Peribacteria bacterium | reverse complement strand
AGATAGAAGATAGAAGATAGAAGATAGAAGATAGAAGATAGAAGATAGAAGATAGAAGATAGGTTGAACACATTATTTATTCAATTATTGACAAAGTTACCCTTCGACAAGCTCAGGGCAAGCTAGCTAATAGCTACAAGCTAATTGCCAATAGCCAACCGCTGCTAGAAAAGCCGCTCTGTTATCATGCAAAACTAATAACTACCTACTAATTACTACCTACTTTCCAAGCCAATTGCTAATAGCTACAAGCTAATTGCCAATAGCCAACGGCCAACCGCTGCTAGAAAAGCCGCTCTAAACGACCAACTGCTCACTCTACTCCACCGGATCGATGTTAATGACCACTCCCTTCCTCGGAATGATGGGAAGCATTTCTCGCACTCTGTTTCCTCGCAAACGGATGACACTTGCAAAATTGAAGGCACTTTTCTTTTCCCAGAGCGAGACATTCACATCATATTTCTTTGCGTATGGTTTGAGGCGCTCAAGAAGCGCTGGTGCTTCTCGGTGCGTTTCTCTCAGAATGAGATCGATCAAGCGTGTGCTTGGTGGATAGTTGTATGCTTCTCGCAGGGGAAGTTCGTGCTTCATGTATCCAAGTGGGTCCTCTTCAATGGCATAGCGAATTTCGGGTGCATCTTTTCGAAATGTCTGAATGAATGCCATTCCTTTTGAATACATTTTTTGTACAATAAGTGAGATGGTATCAAAAATTCTTTCTCCTGCGCGTACGTCGTGCGAAGAGAGTCCTTTGTCTGCAACGAGCATTGCAACGAGTGTGACGCGGTGGCTGTCAATTGCAGAAAGCACAGATTGCGTGCCAAGAAGAATATCGATGTTTCCTTGATTCATGGTTTCGATGATTCCTTTCATCATTTTTGGACTATTGAGTGTATCGCTATCTGCTCGGACAATGCGTGCCTCGGGGAATTGTTGTTTCAGTATTTCTTCGACACGCTCTGTTCCTGCGCCGAGACTACGCAATTGAGTACCTTGGCATTCTGGACAGTATTCCGGCACAGGGTGCATTTCTCCACTTGCTCGGTCGATGAGCCATGGCACATTTCCACGCGTGATGACTTGATAGGGGAATTCGGCATGCTCCGCCTTGAGCACATTTTTACATGTCATACACATCATTTTTGAGCCTGTCCCACGCTGGTTGAGTAGGAGGACACTTGCTTCCTTTTTTTTCATTTGTTCACTCAGCGCAAGGAGAAGTGGCGTGGTGATGGGGTACAGAGTGCCACAATCTGCATCGCTTAAATCCACAATGTGAATTTTTCTTTGATGCCCTTCTCGTGGTGCAATTCTTTCTAGTAGCGTATAGCGTCCTGCTATGCCATTCTTTTCTTGCGTGTGTTGCAAGCTATCGAGTGATGGACTAGGAGAGGAGAGCACAAGCGAAGCATTGACATATCGTGCTTTCATTTCTGCAATAAGCCTTGCATGATAGCGTGGCGTTTGTTCATTTTTCCATGATCTGTCATGTTCTGTATCAAGAATGATGAGTCCCAGATGTAAGATTGGGAGAAAAAGTGCTACTTTTGTTCCAACAATGATGATGGGCTTTTCTTCTGTTGCTCGCATCAATATTTTTTTCTCATCACTTCCTAATGTGTTGCCGTGAAGGCGTACAACCTCTGCTTCTGGCAATAATTGACGTAACATTTCATATCCTTCTTCTGCAAGAAAGATGTTTGGAAACAAGATGAGCGTAGATCGTTTTTCGTTCCACTGCTTTGTTGCAAGACATGCATACCATTCCATGCGATCACTCAGAGAATGATTGTCTATGACAAGCGTCGTTGCTCTTTCTGCACTATCATCCATCTTTTTTTGGTTCTCTATTGCCTTCCATTCGCGTGGCATGTGCTCTCGCACTCGCTCTTCTCTTTTTAGTATTCCTTGGCTGATGAGGGAATTGAGCGTCGCTTTCGATGTTTGCGTGTCACTGAGTGCCGTCTCTTCCGATTGTTCTTGCTTCTCTTTCATGTATTCCATCAATTCTTGTTGCTTCTTTCCTTTTTGCGTTTTTTTTGAACAAAAAATGAGTACAACTTCTTTCTTTTCAAGTAGCCTTTTCCATGGTGGCGATGGCAGAAATACCTGGAGCGCTTGCCTGCTGGTGATAAAATAGTATTGCTTCATCCATTGCAGAAGAAGAATGGATGTTTGATCGAGGAGGGGAGTAGCGCTTAACACTCGTACAATTGCTCGAATATCAATATCTTTTAAAGGATTTTCTACTGCTTTTCCAAGGATGATGCCCGTCGCAAGCCTCTTTCCAATTGGAATTTCCACGAGTGTGCCGAGCGGAAGATCTTCATCAAAATAGTAGGTTAACCCTTCTGCTCCAAATGCCGATCGTTCTTCTGGGACGACGGTGAAATACATGGGGGTAGTATACGCTATGTTTGAAACCTACATCTCGCCACAATGCCAGTATCAAGACATCTCCCATCTTGCGCTTTTAGAGAGAGCTCTTTTGCTTCGATGGTGAAATTTTTCTGTGTCGTTTTGGAATGGAGAATGCCCGTAAGGAGCCTGTGAAAGCTTTCGGGCGTATCATTTTGTGCGTATCCATTGAGGAGGAGAAACGCAGGCTGATCTGAAAGAATTGCGCAACACTGTTCTAAAAGAGGAGATAAGTCTCGTTCTACTCGCCATGTTTTTCCATTTCCTCCGTGTCCGTACGCTGGAGGGTCTAAGAGAATGGCATCGTATTTCTTTCCACGCTTGTGTTCTTTTTGCACAAATGTTGGTGCGTCTTCGAGAATCCATCGAATGCCATCACTTGCAATGTTGTTTAAGAGTGCATTTTCTTTTGCATGACCGATGGATGGCTTGGATGCATCAACATGTGTGACAAAATGCCCATCCTTTGCCAATGCGATGGTTGCTCCTCCAGTGTACGCAAAGAGGTTGAGAATAGTGAGTGGACGATTGTGTGTTTGTGCGATTTTTCGCATCCAATTCCAGTTTTCTTCTTGTTCAGGAAAGATGCCGGTGTGTTTGTAGGGAGCAAGTCGAGTATTGAGCTCTACATCGCCAAATGTAACGACCCACTCTGGTGGCAGATCTTTTTTGAGCATCCATTCTCCTTTGCCTTTTTCTCCACTATAGATGGCATCAACATTGTTCCAAAGCTCAGGATGTTCTGGGAACATGCCAATTGTTGTAGGGTCTGGTCGTTTGAGTTTGTACTCTCCCCATTGTTCTACACGGTATCCATCGCCAAAATCGAGCAGTGCGTAGGTGTGCATAGGCATAGTGTATCAGCTTTTGTGCATACAAAAGAAATGTTTCAATTTTGACTTTCCTTCTTTTTCAAAATCGCCTATCATCGTTTGCGTCACTGATGAGGGCTTGATCATTCAGGCTGTTTCTCAGGGATGAATAGATTTTTTTCATCATCGGGGCGTAGCTCAGTTGGCTAGAGCGCCTGGTTTGGGACCAGGAGGTCGCGAGTTCGAGTCCCGCCGCCCCGACCATCCGTCTTCGTCCGTCTGCATAAGTGCAGTCGATACTCCGCCGAGATGGTTTCATACATCCGCGAGTCGAAGTTACGGCGAAGCGAAGACGTAGCCGAATCGAGTCCCGCCGCCCCGACCACCCGTCTTCGTTGCGCTACGCCGAGGTGATCTTTTTTGTTACATAAACACATATTTACATAAATGTCAAAATAGTATATAATAATAACAAATACATGACAGAAACACTTCTTCAATTTCGGCAATTTGCGCATGAACATGATGATATTCCTGCGTTTCATGCTGCGTATATCATCGCGGCGATTTTTACGTCGCTCCTGTTTCATCTTGGTGCATTTGCAATGCTCATTGCGTTGCACGTGCTTCTTGACATCATTAAATATCGCGAAGTTCATGGATATTCGATGAGCCAAACAGTGCGGGCAGCGCTTCTCGAAAGCATTCTCGATATCACATTGTTGCTCTTCGCATTAACACTGTCTGTGTATTTGCATAACACATTGCTCATCACCATGATGAGTGGGTTTTTGCGTTCAGAATTTACCATTGTGCAGTTTCTTGCTGTCTTTTTTACAAAAATCAAAATTGTCGAAGATTGCTTTGAATTGTTCACCTATTTTCACGCGTATATGCATACTCCAACGTATGGCACGAACACTCCTCTGACGCGTGCAGAATGGTGGTCTGCCATCTTTGCAGTCATCTTCATTGCTCTTCTATTTGCTTCCATTCCGCTCTACTGGGGGCATCTTGGTGACTTGTGGTACATTCTTCGTTTAGAGATGCGGGTGTTCTCCTAGAATACAATTGTATCGTTTTCGATGTTCAGTGTTTTTTCTATCCATTTGATGGATTCTTTCCATGCGTTCGATGCTGCAGTTTCTTCGCCATTTCTGTACCGCAGAGAAAGATCGGCAAATCGTTCATCGATGCTCACAATTGTTTCTCCCATCACTCGTTTATCGGCGTATGCAACAATTCTTTCCTCGATGGAGTAGGGGAGTGTGAGCGCCTCATCTCCTCGATGTGATCGTGTTATTTGTGCAAGAAGTGCACATCCTTTTTCCTGTAACCATTGTTCAATCGCACATTCGTGCGGTGGAGGATAGCCTCCTGTGATGCGTGACCATAGCGTTCGATCTTCTTCCGATTGCTCTGCGTTTTTTTCAGGATTTCCATTTTCTGTAAAGTCCACAAATCGAAAGAGGTCATGCAGAAGTGCTGCCGCACGAACTGCCTTTTTTCGTACGATCATTCCATGAGCTTCGCAATGCTCTGCAAGGCGCATGGCTACCATTGCAACAGTGTCGCAGTGGGCGATGATGTGTTGCGGTAGACGGAGTTCTTTTTGCCACTCTCGTATTTGTGCATCGCTTGGAATGAGTGCATCAGAGAATGACACATCAATGACGCGTGTTTTTTCATCTGGCTGTGGAGTGATAGTGATGTGAATGTCGTGTTGTATTGGCGCTTCCGATTGTTCTGGCCATTCAATGAGAATGATGTGTGACAGGGGATTGATCTGCTCCAGAATGGGTTCTACGTGATGGTTTTTCAGTCGATAGAGATCGATGTGTGTGAGTTCTGGAGCATCAACATTGTTTTGTCCGTATTCTTGTAAGAGCGCATAGCTTGGACTTGTAATAGGTTCCCGAATATCCATCAATTTTCCCATTGCCTGCACAAATGTTGTTTTTCCTGCGCCTAGCTCTCCAGAGAGGAGAATGCGTATTCCGTTTTTCTTTGGAAGTGTTTTCAGAAGATTTTGCGCAATAGCATGCAATTCTTCCTTTGTTTCGATGGTTGTTTTGGAGTGATCAATCATTGACATTTTTGGTAAAATAAGATATTATGGTTACAAAGCAATACTCATATCCATTTCTATTCTACGACCTTTGCCTTCTTCGCTCAAACGCATCGGGTTTGGTGTTCGTCCAGTATACACTGTGAAAAAGCCAAAAATTTGGCATATACTGCGCGATAAACTGTCGTTTCTTGTAGCGTCTATTTCGCTCTTTTCTTTTATTTTGGGTAACATGATTGGCCAGCATGGATGGTATGTGTTCTGGAAATCGGTTCTCGGAAAAGAAGATGAGTCCCTGATTGTGTTCGTTGGAACGGTGCCTCCGATTGCTCGTGTTCCCGATTACACACGCTGGGCGCAATATGGTGGTACTGCTGAGAAGAATACATTCCGTCAAGTTCCGACCGATCTTCTTGTGCCTCTTCCTCCGTATACACCCTCTGCAACACACGATACGACTCACTCCTCTCTTGCGAGTCTTGTGTATAGCGTTGGACATCTTGGTAGTTACGAGACTGGCGGTGATCATGATGGTAGTCACGTTGGTGTGGATATTCGCGTGCCTGTTGGTACTCCAGTGCAATCGATTGCCAATGGTGTCGTCACAAAAGTGTCGATGCAGGAGAATGGTTATGGACATCACATTGTGGTGAAACATCCAAATGTACCCAATCCAGATCGTCCTGGTTCTTTGACAACGCTATGGTCTGTGTATGCACACTTAGATGCAATACTTGTCTCGGAAGGGCAAATTGTGCATAAGGGTGAGCAAATTGGAACATCGGGACAAACAGGGTTTGCGAGCGGTCCACATCTGCACTTTCAGATTGATACCGACGATGCGCCATTCCATCCCTATTGGCCATTTACCGATGGAGAAATGAAAGATGCTGGCATGAGCTTTACACAAGCTATCAATAGAGGCTTGCATCAGGAGCGTGGCAGTCTGTATACCATTAGTCCGTTGCTTTTTGCGCAATCCTATACGTCATACATTGCTACTCCTACTCTTCCTGCTTCTGTGACTCTTGCGTCTCTCCAGGAAAAGAGTCAGGCTTCTTCTGTTTCCTCGTCTTCTTCCTCTCGTCGTGAATCGTTCCAAGAACGCACTCTCAGACTGCGTGCAGAGCGTCTTGCTGCTCGGTCTTTGCGGGCTAGTACTCGCGTTGCGTATACAACGCTTTCGTCCATTGCTCCTTCTGTCCCTTCAGTGCCTGCTGCACTTCCAAAGTCAAACGTACTTGTTACTGAAGAGAAATCTCCTTCGTCCTTCCCTGTTATTACGGGTGTGAATACCGATGTTGATCATCTTCTCATTACACATGGTGGACGCATTGTGCCTTCATGGCAAAAGGTTCGTATTTCTGCTCTGAATACAGCGGGAGATGTTGTGCAAACACCATCATTTTCAGGAAAGATTTATCTGAAAGCAGAGTTTGGATCGGCGGATATTCGTCCTGCTACCCTGACCTCTTCCGATTTTGTGAATGGTGTTGCGACAGTGAACGTGCTCACAAAAGGCACCAAAACACTCTTCATTACAGCAAATGGTGCGCTTCAAGCAAAAAGTGAGCCACTGGTGTATGAGAGATAGTATAGAGTT
>CAZKOO010000002.1:0-66442 GCA_964554435.1 uncultured Candidatus Peribacteria bacterium | reverse complement strand
AGCAGTTAGCAGTTAGCAGTTAGCAGTTAGCAGTTAGCAGTTAGCAGTTAGCAGTTAGCAGTATCTATTTTTCTAGCATATTGTAGCCAAGAAGTCTATTATCTAGGGTCTTTTTGTGAGCCAATGCACATATGCAACGCCACAGAAGAGTAGTCCTGCTTCTATGAACTTTCCTGTTGTTGAGAGAAAGAGTGCAATGCATCCGCTGAATAATCCAATACATCCACTCAGTATGGAAATGTATTCTGCGCGCATTCCTATGCGTAACAATTGATGATGAAGGTGGTCTGCTCCTCCTTTCAGTGGAGATTTGCCTTGCGCAATTCGTTTGATGATGACAATGATGGCATCTGCAAGAGGAATGCCAAACGTGATGAATGTTGTTGCGACTTTTCCTCCCTGATAGATCGCCAGTAGTCCAAGCATGAGCCCAAAAAACATCGATCCTGTGTCTCCGAGAAGCATCGTTGGCTTTTTTCGTCCTTCTATGCAGAGGGTTGCCACTGCAATGCTACAGAGAAGAATGCTGAGTAGCACGATGCTCTCTTGATGTGTCCTGAGGATGCTGAGAAGGGCCATGATGGCAAATCCACTTGCAGAGAGGGTGCTGACTTGTGCGGGAATGCCATCTGCCCAATTGAGTGCATTCATTGTGAACAGAAGCCATCCTACTGTAAAGAACATGCTATAGAGTGCAACGCTTCCAAGGAATGGAAGTGTGACGGTAAGAGCATCTAATTTGATGATGCCTCCAAATGGATGGGTGATTGTAAAAATTTGCGCTCCAGAGAGAAAGAGGACGAGTGCGATGCATAGCTGCAGACCGAGACGTACGGAAATCGGTAAACGATACCGATCATCGAGAAATGATATGCCAGCTAGAAGGAGCACTGCACTTGCAATACTCATCACTTTTTCGGGGTCCGTTTTTGTGATGATTGGTAAGCCAATCACCAGAAAAAGCATAACTGTTACTATTCCTGTGGGATAGGGAATGCGTTCTCGTGTGAGCCCATATCGTTCTGGAAAATCGAGGAGTCCGATCATTGGAAAAAGCAAGAGTGCTGCTTTATATGCTACAATACTACCGATGAAGGTAAGGACAAACAGTGGGAACATCATTCCTATTCTATCATTCTTTTATGCCGATTGCTGTTCTTGGTTTTTTGGGTCCGCGATGCCCTGTGTCACTACGAAAAACATGGAACGATGCTTTGCGTTCTCTGTATGGGGATTCTGTCTTTTTTGATTTCTATCGTACATCTACTGTTCTTGATCTTGAGAAGAGACTCTCTGAAATGTTTGTCTTACAACGCTGTGCGTATTGCATCGATGCATCACTCTCAGGAATGATTGTGCCATTTCTCGATCGACTCGATGCCTCTTTTCAGCCTTCTTCTTTTGTCGATACCGTGATCAATGAAGATGGTGTATTGGTGGGATATTCTTCTGGTCATGGTCTTTCTGTTCACGATCTTGCTATTCGACTTCGCACTGCAAGATTGACTTGCGATTTTTCCTATTCATCATCGTGATCAATTTTTCTTTTTTCCGATCGCTCTATACTAGCAGGGTCTATGCACTACCACTCTCTTTCTTCTTTTTCTCTTTCTTCCAAGCGTGTTCTGCTTCGCGCAGGCTTTGATCTTCCTATTGAAGATGGCGTTGTGACCGATGACACACGCGTCAAAGCATTGGAGCAAACAATGCGCTTCATTCTCGATCAAGGCGCTATTCTCATTCTTCTTGCACATCAAGGTCGCCCCAAAGATTGCCCAGATCCAGAATATAGCCAACGTCCGCTTGTTCCAGTTTTAGAAAAGATTCTTGGCGTTCCTGTTCATTTTGCAGATGATTGCATTGGCGAACAGGCAAAAGCTGCTATTATTCAAGCGAAGCCAGGAGAAGTTGTATTGCTCGAAAATCTTCGTTTTCACGCTGGTGAAAAAAAGAATGATCTTGCGTTTGCTCAGGCACTTGCTGACCTTGGGGATGTGTATGTGAATGATGCGTTTACGAATTGTCATCGTGAACACGCGAGCATGGTGACACTTCCAACACTCCTTCCATCTTGCATGGGCTTTAGTCTTGCAGAAGAGGTGAAATATTTAAGCATGGCAGTATCCAACCCTGTACGCCCACTGACGCTCATTGTTGCAGGGTCCAAAATGGAGACAAAGGTGCCGGTGATTGAATCTTTCCTTTCAAAAGGAGATCATATTCTTGTGGGTGGATGTATTGCCAATACATTCATTGCTGCACAAGGACATTCCATTGCGAATTCAAAGTGTGATCCTGCCGAAATTCCTGTGGCAGAGCGATTGCTTTCCTCTTCTTCTCTTGCTTCCATTCACGTTCCTATTGACAGTGCCGTTGCACCAACGCTGAGCGCAGAGAGCGTCCCAGACTGCGTTCCTTGTACTGCTATTCCATCAGATACCTCTATTTTTGATCTTGGCTCTGCAACAATCGATCGATACATTGAACTGATTCATGCATCAAAAATGATTGTTTGGAATGGCCCAGTGGGGGTGTATGAGTACGCACCGTTTGCACAGGCGAGCATTCGTTTGGCATCTGCTATTGCAGAAGCAACGAAACGTGGCGCGATTAGCATTATTGGTGGTGGTGATACCATCGATTTCCATTTGCAGTACAATCTTCCACTGTCTGCCTATAGTTTTGTGAGTATGGGTGGTGGTGCAATGCTTGAGTATATTGCAGGAAAGCCATTTCGATCATTGGAAGTTCTCGCACAGTAAGGCGATTCTTTCGTTTCTTTTCTTCCTCTCTTTTTCATGACGACTCCTTCTCTTCTTGTTTTTATTGCAGAAGATAATCAGTCGTCTCTAGCTGAGCTTGCGCGCTCTGTTCGTCAGAGTACAGGGGATTTTTTGTGCGTCTTGTCTCCAGATGGATGTCCATCGATTTCTGATGCAGAGCTTGATGCGCTTTTTCTTGAATGTCGTGCGATGAATGCCGATCGTGCGCTTTTTCTTGCAACGAAGAATGAGCGTGTATGTACCATCGCACGTGGTCATGGATGGACGGTGTTGCATACCTTGAAAGATGTGCGCGCCACTCTTTCCGATCATCCATCTACCGCTGAAGCATTGCGCGTTTTTAGCCCTGTTCTTTGGCGTGAAAATGTTCGTAGCACACTGCAATCGGTTGGTATTTTGTCACTTCCTCAACTGCGCATTTTTCTACTCTTTTTTCTGAGTATTGGAATCTTTCTCTTTTCTATTTTTAATTTTCTTCCATCGTGCACCATTCGTCTTTCGCCGCATCAAGAAGCTGGTAATTTTACAACGAATGTCTACCTTGTCTCTTCTGGTGCTGTCATTCCAACATCGAGCGATCAAGTACGAACACTTCCTCTTACTATTTTAACGGTGAACATTACAAAATCGGTGACATTTGATCAAATTAGTAAGAAATTTACAGGGACAAATGCACGCATGGAAGTGACAGTATTCAATGATTCTGATGAGGAATTTTCTCTTCGTTCTGGTACGCGCCTTGTCAATCAGGCAGGCATGCGTTTTCGCTTGCAAGATTCGCTCATCATTCCACCTCACACCTCTCTTCGTTCCCTTGCTGTTGCCGATGCGTTAGATCAGTATGGCGAAGTTCTTGGCGAACGAGGCAATGTTCCTGCACAGGTGAAATGGGATTTCCCAGGCCTTTCTGAGTCATCACGACAGCTTGTGTATGCGCGCAATGAAAAGCCTGCAACTGGCGGAAAAACATCTTTTATCACAGTACTCTCTGCTGATGATATCGATGGATCATCGGAGAAGGCAGGTGCAAAAAAGATTTTAGAACAAGAATTGCTCCTTGCCGCAAAACAGCAAGTACAAGAGGAAATTGTTGCGAAGAACGATGGGGGAGCGCAGTACTATGTTGAGCTAAAAACACAACGTGGAGAAGAACTCAATCGAGTGACATTCTCCAATTTTTCTCTTTCTCGTCAGTTTATTGGTCAACAGGTGACATCTATTCCTATTGAGGGGACTATTACGTATTCCGTTGTTTTGTACAATCAAGCAGCTCTTCTTGCCATCATGAAGCAGGAGATTCTCAAGCGCATTCCAGTGGGGCAAGTGGCAATTCTCGATTCTATTGTGCGTGACAATATGGATGTTCACATCATTCCCCCATGGGATGATGATTTGCGTTGGGTGAAAATTACTGCAGATTTGACTTATAATCAAAAATATATTTTAGATCCTTTTACGCCATCTGGAGCGACGTTCGGAAAACTTGTACGCGAGAGCGTGCGTGGCAAATCGAAAGAAGAGGCAATTCGTATCTTAAAAAACATTCCAGAAGTATCAAATGTCAACATTGTGCTCTGGCCACCATGGTCAGCATCACTTCCGAGCCTTGAAAGTGCTATTACCATTACAGAAGACAGCGAACCATAAGCAGAGGGAGATAGTTTGTTGAGATTTTTTCTTGCTCCTTATCTCTTTTCATTTCCTCTTCTTTTGTGGCATTTTTAATGATGTACAAGATACATTGTGCATCATTCAAGAGAGAGCTTGTCTTCCTCCCCTTTTCACGTTTTTCCTTTTACCATAGAGTAAAAATAGATTTTTTCTTTCTTTGCACACTATAAAGATTTGTGTGGAAAACTTTGAGTTAGCTGGTAGTTGGTAGTTATTAGTTATTAGTATAGTTAGTAGTTAGTTGATAGTTTAGGCAAAAGGCTATTGTTCTAGTCCCAATCCCTCACCCTCAAGAAGCTCATCACCTATTTTTGATGAATGAAAAGCCAATTGCTAAACTGTGGCTAGAAAAGCCGCTCTGTTATTGCGAATATAACGATTTACTACTACTACCTACTAACAACTATCTACTCTCATTACTAATCCAATTACTACTAATAGCCAAAAGCTACAAGCCAATTGCCAATTGCTATACTACTGCATCATCTATTCTAGCACTGTCCATTTCTTCTTCTTGCTTTTTAGGTGTACGAGTGTACACTCTAGTTATGCACACTTCCACACTCACTTCTTCACAGAAAACAATTGTCGATTGTCGAACGATCGATCAAGAGCCGTCGACTATTGCGTCTCTTCTTCAGTGGGTGATGAATGCACCAGAGCCATCTCACCTACACCTCTATCTCCCCTCTTCCCTTCCTGATATTCGCAAGATTCAGTGTACATTGATGAGTCTTGGGTGTGCTGTGACACGCGTGAGTCGCTGTGTTCCTTGTTGATATTCGTGAAAAGTGTAATTTTCTTTACTTTTTCTGTAACGATTTCTTTTTTCATCCGTTTCTAGAGTTGTCATGTCAAAGCAAGTCTATCAAAGCATCGGCAAGCGACTTCTCTTCTCCGTCGCCCTGACAACAAATGTTGCTTTGGCACTGAAGTGGTTGGTGATGTGAAGAGTGAGATGATTTGCTATAGACATTTCTCTACAAAATTTCTTTCTACCATTTTTTACCCCAGAGCAGGTCTCCGACCTGCGGTGTCTCCGACCTGCGGTGTCTCCGACCTGCGGTCTTTTTTACAAGAATATGTTTCAACGAAGACTAATTCAAAATCAGGCAACTATGATGATTACCACTGTTACAAAGAATAGACGGCCATTTTTTTTGAAGGATGCATATGCAAGACAAGCAATTGAGACTCTGTATAAAGTTCAGAACTATTATCTATTTCTTCTTTTTGGATTTGTGATTATGCCCGATCACTGTCATTTTCTTCTCCATCTTTCTGAATTTTCTTCTGTTTCAAAAATGATGAAAAGTTACAAAATTGGAGTTGGATATGATATTGGTTTTGTTGGTCAATTTTGGCAACCTCGCTTTCATGTTCGTATACCAGATGATGTTAGCTGCGCTCTTCGTTATATTCATCTCAATCCTGTTCGAGCTGGTCTTACTGAGAATCCTTGTGATTATTTATGGTCTTCTGCTTCAGGCAAATGGGATGTAACATCGTTGCCACTTTCTTTTTCATAATTATTGGAAAGTTCGATAAAGATTGTTGTAGACACCGCAGGTCGGAGACCTGCTCTGTTGTAACAATGAAATGGAAGAATTTGGTTTTATTGTAGCGGAAATTCTTTCAAATCAGCCCCCAAATTTTCCCATAAGCCTTCTATTAGGTTTACATTCTAAACATTAGAGCAGGTCTCCTGACCTGCGGTAGATTTGAAGAATTTTTTCAATTTCTTGCATAAGTTGCATATCTTTTTCGGTGATGCTATTTGTTGAATGCGTCCAGACTTCTATTGTGATTACATCTTCTTTTATAGTGATTACTGGATGATGTTTTTGCTGATCTGCAAGAGTATTGATAGCATTCATTAGCTTTTGACACTGAATACTATCTGCGCATTGCAACTGTTTTTCATAATGTTTTTGTTCGTTAAGCTGCCAACCATCGCATTGTTCTTTGATCATAGAATAATCCTCAAAAACTTTCTCTTCCCTACCTTCACAATCCCCGCTTCGGCTTTTGCATGAATATCTGGAACGGCTACATCATTCACCTTCACTCCCCCTTGTTCGATGAGTCTTCTTGCCTCTCCTTTGCTTTCAACGGTGCCGCTTGCAAGTAATGCATCGACGAGCAGCTCCCCTTCTTTTGCAGTATATTCTGGAACATCGTCTGGAATACCTTTGTCCTTGAACACTGCTTCGAATGCTTCTTCTGCGCTTTTTGCTGCTTCGGTTGAGTGGTACATGCTCACAATTTCGCGAGCGAGGCGCATCTTCAAATGTTTTGGATTTTCCGTGCCTGCGCTCAGTGCTTTTTTGCATGCTTCTATTTCTTCCATGCTGATGTCGGTACAACACTCCATGTAGAGTGGAATGAGATGATCTGGCATGGAGAGTAATTTGCCATACATGTCATTTGGTTCATCGGTTAAGTACACGCAGTTATTGTAGGTTTTACTCATCTTTCTCCCATCTGTTCCATCAATCAATTTTGTTGTGAGCACAAATTTTTCTTTTTTCTTTATTTCCTTGAGTAGCGTTCTTCCTGCAAGCATGTTAAAGAGTTGATCATTTCCGCCGATTTCTGCATCGATGTCCAGTGCAACTGAATCGTATCCTTGCATGAGTGGATACATGAATTCTGTGAGGCTAATGGGCGCGTCTTCTTGCATGCGCTTCACAAACATGTCGCGCTTGAGCATTTGCTGAACCGTGAAATGACTGGTGAGCGACAGAATGTCCTTAAAACTCATCGTTCCTAACCATGTATGGTTATAGACAATTTCTAATTTGCTCATATCGAGAATGAGCTTTGCTTGTTCGATGTATGTTTCAAAGTTGTTCTGCACATCTTCTTCTGTGAGTGGTGCGCGCATCGCATCTCGTCCTGTTGGGTCGCCAATCATTGCGGTAAAGCTTCCAATGAGCAGAATGACATGATGTCCTGCGTCCTGAAATGCGCGCATCTTTCGTAGTGGCACAGAATGTCCAAGGTGAAGTTTGGCTCCTGTTGGGTCGATGCCCATATAGATGCGCATTGGCTTGCCACTTTGGAGTTTTTCTTCGGCGACTTTGAGTGGCACAACTTCTTCCACTGCGCGAACGAGGAGTTCAGATTGATTTCCCATACCGCTATAGAGTGAGGCATACTATAGGCATGAGTCAACAGCGAAATGATGTGCCGGTTCTTCCAATTCTCTATGAAGATGAGACATGTTTTGTGGTATCGAAGCCCGCAGGCATTAGCATGCACCCCGGAAATGGCATGAAAGAAGATGAAATAACGATGCTCGATGCGCTTCGTCCATTGTTTGATGAACGCTCTCTTTCGTTCGATTCTTCCTGCGTGTTAGTGCATCGACTTGATAAAGACACAACTGGTGCATTACTTGTTGCAAAGACAGCACTTGATCATGCATTCTATCAATCGCAATTTAGTGAGCGCACGGTTTCTAAGCAATATCTTGCTCTTGCCTTTGGTGTTCTCAATCCACCATCTGCCATTATCGATGCTCCTATTGGTCGTCATGGTACTGCTCGCACAAAAATGTCGGTTCACCATGCGGTACATGGTCGTAGTGCGCGAACCATTTACCATACACTTGCTAGCATGTCTCAGGCTTCGCTCCTTCTTCTTGATCTTTGTACTGGTCGAACACATCAAATTCGTGTTCATCTTTCTACTATTGGACATCCTATCCTTGGGGATACAACCTACACTACGCCACAGGCATCGGCGTTCGCTACCTCACATTCTTTGTCTACTATTTGCCTGCACGCATGGCGACTCACGTTTACGTCACGCACTGCATCAACACAAACCATTGTGTGTCCTGTTGTTCCTACAATGAAGCAGGCATGTGATTCCTTTGCCTTCACACTTCCCTCCCCTACGGTTCAAATGTAAGAGTGTATTCAAGAATATCAAGAATTTCTCCTTTGTCGTTGCGTGCAACAATGCGGTAGACATTGCGCCCACGCTTCATCGTTCCTCGTTCCACTGACGCAATATACTTCCAATCTGTGCTTTCTTTTTGATAGAGAGACAATGTGTATCCATTCACTGAAATAGAAGCAGTGTTTTGAGATGTTTTTCCTAGCAGAGAGAGCTCAGACGATGTTGTCTTGCCTTCTGTGCCTGCACTTGGGCTTTGCACACTGAGTGATCCTGCTTCGAGAGGAGGGTTTTGCTTTAATGGAGGGCTCGTTACGGCTCCTGTTCCTGTGTTCTTTGCCTCCGTGAGTTCAATGGTGATGGTACGAGGAGCACTTTTTACAGTATCTGGCCCTACTGCAACAATGGTAAATGTATTCTTTCCAAGTTTCAGATTGCCAAGAGCGCTATTTGCAAGATAACTCCATGTTCGTTTTCCTTTTTTAAATAATTGTAGCGCATAGTCATTCACAAGAATTGCCTGTGTATTTTCTGCTGTTTCTCCGGCAATTTCGACAATTTGCTCACTTGTTGTGAGTGTTTGTCCAGAGCCTACTGGAGCGATAATTTTCACAGCAGGGAAGCTTGGAGGAGTGATGTTATTCACAAGAGTACGATCTTCTTTTGCAAGGATGATGCCTTCCGCATTCATGGCTTCAATGTGGATGACCGGTGATGGATCTTTTGCTTCGATTTTTACCTCCGCATTCACTGTTCGATCACTATTGATGTTGATGATCGAATTATTGATATTCACTTGCGCAACTCTTGCAGAAACCATTCCTCGTACGATGACCGTTGGCGTGGTAATGATGTCACCATTTTTTGGTGATAGAATAGTCATTGCGGTTGTCATGCTCTCTTCAGAGGATGATGTGCTACTCGACACTTGTGTACTTACTTCCTCATGAACAGACGCATATTTTTCTGTTTGCTGAATTCCCTCTGTAATGAATGGATCTTGCATGGTGGCAAGCGAGAGTGGATCACGGAATGTGTATGGACTTTCTCCTGTTGCCATTTTTCCTCGCGCTTCGTCTGAAATGCTCCATCCTTGGCCTTCTCCAATTGTAAATGTCGTATATGGCTTTTTTTCTAGTGTGATGAGTAAGCCTTCTGATGGCTCTTGAATGACTGCAATTTTTTCTGTGCCAATAATGGCATGCGTTGCATTGTTCACTTGTAGATGCACGTCGTTTGTTTTTATTGTTCGTACCACAGTACTGCTTGCATCTTTTCCTGATGCTATCCATGCACGTCCACGGCGAATTGTCATTCCAAGTGTTGAGGTTCCTTTCTCTCGTTTTGTGCTTTCCTCAAGCATAATTTCCGTATTTTTATCGAGATACAGAATGGTTCCATCAAAACAGGCAAGGGTTGCACTTGCAACCGATCCTGTGCGTACAGCATCTCCCTCATAGAGCTTTAAGCGCGTTTCTCCCTTTTGCCATTCATCTCCTTGCAATGCCACTTGCACTCCTGTCTGTCCTTCTTCAATAAAGAGTGTCACGGCTGTTCGATTGCCACTTGCTGTTTCAAAAAATTTCCCTATTTTTATACTGCTCCACCACGCAATACCAAGAATGACGGCGACAATCATCACCCTCCAAAGAATGTGTGGTTTTTCTTGTTCAATTTCGTATCCAAAACGCCGACGTCTTTTTGGTGTAAACATGGTTTCTTATCTTACGATGATTCCCCTTTTCTTCGCAAGTATCTTTTTTTGTACATGTTTTTTTTGATTCTGTAGTGGTTTTCCTCTCACTTCTCTTATGCTGTTACTCTTTCTATTTCACTGCGAATGGTTTTCTTCTCTTGAATATAGTCCTCACCCCACTCTTTCATTGTCTTATATCCTTGCTCTTGTGCCTTTTGCTCGATTTCTTGTTCTGTTGCCTGATTGACAATAAGCGAACGGATATCTGCGTTTGCAATGAGTAATTCTGGCAACGCAATTTGACCAGAAAAGAATGATGGATCGAGCATTGCTTCATCGTGTATTTCAACACTTGGATCGATGGTGCGCACTAGTCTTTGCGCTAAAATTGCACGTAGTGCGGGTGCAAATGTATAGCTACTAACACCCATCGAAAGCAAGCGTGGAATGGCTTCTATTGCTGAGTTTGTATGAAGTGTTGCCAACACTAAATGTCCTGTGAGTGCCGCATCTATTGCTGTTTGCGCAGTTTCTTGGTCGCGAATTTCTCCGACAAGAATGATGTCTGGGTCGTGGCGAAGAATGGAGCGTAGTCCAGAGGCAAACGTGAGTCCATGCTCTGGATCAATTTGGCTTTGAATGCTGTGTGCCAATTCATATTCAATGGGATCTTCCAGTGTGATGATGTTTCTCTCTTTTCCTACGACTTCCGATAGGAGTGCGTAGAGCGTTGTTGTTTTTCCTGATCCTGTTGGTCCGGTCACAAGAATGAGCCCATTTGGCATTTCGATGAGTTCTTGCAGTTGTCGATGAATATCGTGTGGAAATCCTAATTTTTCCAATGGAACGATTCCTTTTTTTGGGTCCAGAAAACGCAATGTGTAGACTTCGCCAAATCGTGATGGGAGTGTTGCGACACGTACGTTGATACTGCGATCTTCGTAGGCAAATGTGTATTGACCATCCTGTGGAATATTGTCAATATTTAATTTTAATTTTGCAATAAATTTGATGCGTCGTCGAATATCATCAAAGACTTGGGTTTTCAGTGTGCCAATGCGTTGGAGAATGCCCAATTCTCTCCACTCTAGTCGGACTTCTGTTTTTTCTGGACTGATATGAATGTCTGAAATTCCGCGTTGAATTGCTTCTTTTTGCAAAAAATCAAGTGCCTGATCTGCATTCATGGTTGCCAATATTGATGCATCGAAGCTTGACATCAAAATAGTATACCATATTTCTCTTCTTTTTTCTAGTCATTCCTTTGTCTATTCTATGCTGTCATCTCGTCGTTCTTGCATGCCTTTTCCCCATGACATTTTTTCTTGCAATGTCTGAAAGAAGGTTTCTTCTGCCTTGCGAATGAAACGTACTGCGTGCTTCGACGGTCGTATGCGTATGGTGTCTTTTGGTGTGACTTGTACGTATGTTTGACCATCAAGAGTGAGGCTGACTTGTACGTCATTGTATCGATTGGGGTTTGTGAGAATGCGAATATCGATGGGGTATTCTCGTGGAATCACAATTGGTTTTTGATTGAAGCTATGCGGATTGATGGGAGTAATGATGCTTGCGGACAGTTCTGGGTGCACAATCGGGCCACCTGCTGCAAGGGAGTAGGCCGTTGAGCCTGTCGGCGTTGCAATGATAATGCCATCTGCATTGAAGAGTGCTGACGTTCCACCATAAATCGTCATTTCGACGTTAATGAGGCGTGCAATAGCTCCTTGGCTAATGGTTGCTTCATTCATGGCATGCCCTGAAAATAAGGTCTCCCCTTCTCTTTCTACGGCTACATCAAGTAATGGACGAACGTCTTCTTTTGCGTTTCCCGATAGCAATAGCGACAGGTTGTGTTCAATGTCTTTGAGAGTGATATCTGCAAGAAATCCAATGGTTCCTCTATTTACTGCAATCATTGGTTTGTTCCATGTGCCATATTCTCGAATCGATCGCAATATTGTTCCGTCACCTCCTACGACAATGAGTGCATCGATGTCTTCTGGATGAGAAAATGTTGCGTATTTTTTCAAAGATTCTTCTGTACATCGCTGTGGATCGAGGCGCACTTCTTTCTGGTTTTTTTCCACATGTGCGATGATATGCTGAAGTACCTCTTCCTTGCGTTCAAGGTCCGATCGCACAGTAATGCCAATGGTGTGGTAGGGCGTGTTGATGTGTCTAGTATACCACTTTCTTTTTTACGTTCTTCACTTTTCTTTCTTTCTTTTTTCTGATACTCTTTTTTTGATGTTTCAGCGGTTTTGGCGTTCACTACAGGCAATGGATTTTGAAGATCGCGTGCTCTATAGCGCCTCCTTGTTTAGCATGATGAGCCTGTTTCTTCCGTGGCTTTCGAGCACCACTACTTACGATAATGACCCTCTTTTTTCTACTGCATTTGGCTTTCGTACTGGATATATTGGTCATGCCGTTCTTCTTGCTCAGTGCATTTTGCTCTCTTTTGCATTGTTGCCTTTTATCGGAAACCCTGTTTTTCTCTCAAAAACGCGACGACTTCTTTTTCAATTTTTGCTTACAGGATGCATCACTTTGTTTTTATTAGCATGTTTTTCCATTCTCCTTCGCGTTACATTTGAACTTGCCAATGCAGATATTCGTTTTGGAATGTATCTTTCTATTATTGGTAGTTTTGTTGCAACGCTCTATGCATTTCTGCGGTACGAGGAGCATGAACGCACGCTCTCACGTGAATTATTTCATCATCCCGATGAAGCTCCGCTACGATTGGATACTCTACCTCCTCACGATTCGATGAGCGGACTTCCACCCCCACCTCCACCTCCACCTCCACCACCTCCTCCACTCGAACATCACTAATCCCCTTTTCCTTTATGCAAGACTCTTCTGTTCCTTCGGCTCCTCAGATTTCCTATTCTGATGATGATCTTGTATACGTTGATCCAGATTCTCGGACTGTCATTGGTCGTGTGGAATGGAATGGTGAAAAACCTGTGTCGAAAGCGTATGTTCCAGCACAGAAAGATCCTGCTGCAACCAAAAAACCTTCTGATGATCGTCCATTCTTTCGTAAATTTTTTCCGTTTGGAACGTATCGTACCATGAAGAAAATTTATAAAATTGAAGGAAAGGTAAAAGAAGCAGAGCCGAATAGAACCTTTGAAGAAGTCCTTCCAAAAGCGCTCAATGAAGCGTTTTGGACATGGGAGGATGGAAAGAAAGTAGATCAGGATTCGACAACAACTCTTTCTGTCTGATGTTTGTGTTTGATTTTTTTGAGATTCGGCCTATTGCTCGATTTACTTCTTTTTTTCAAGGATGTACCTTGGTTTTTCTTTATTGCATTACTGTTTTTCTTGCCGCGCATCAAATACAAGAAACAGGATTAATGTTTGGATATCCTCCTTCTGTGAGCATGTTGTTTGTTCCGATCTATGAAGAGATGATTTTTCGTGGTGTATTATTTTCATTTTTTTTGCGATCGATGAGCGTACAGCGATCTATTTTTTTGACATCAATTTTGTTTGGTTTGTGGCACTTAAAAAATCTGCTCTTTCTTCCAATATTTGATGTCACATATCAGATGCTTTACGCAGGATTGTGTATCAGTCCTATTTTTTGTCTTATTACATATCGCACACGTAGCATTTGGCCAAGTGTATTGCTTCATTATTGTATAAATCTCTTTGCAGGGTTATTTTCTCTTTCAACACAAATTTCTGTACTTGGTAGTATCTTCCATTAACTCGTATTCATTGAAACACCGCAGGCGCAGCGCCTGCTGCTGAAGAGAAGAATATTTATTGAACACCCCGTATTTTTTAGATTCCTACTTACTCACTCAATACTTTTACCACTCTTTCTACTTCACTCTTCGCACCAATGATGAGTGGCGTGCGTTGATCGAGGTCTTCGATGGTGACATCGAGAACTGATTTTGTGCCATCGGATGAAGAGCCCCCTGCTTGCTCTACGATGAAGGCGAAGGGTCCACACTCAAAAGCAAGGCGAAGTTTTCCTTTTGGATACTTACTTCCGCCAATGTTTGTGAAAATGCCTGCTCCTTTGATGAGCATATGATGAATGTCTGGGACCATGCCTCCTGAGTAGCGGAGCGTGTGTGCTTCATCGAGCCAAAGATTCATCATCTTTCTGTAATTTGGTGTGTCGATGACGGCGCGCAAGTTTCCTGGAGCGTAGGTCTTTACCTCATCTTTAATTTGTAAATTATTTTCAAGCAAGATAAATTCCCCTACTTCATTTAAGTAGAATGCATGAGTCCCCTTTCCTGCAGTGTACACGAGCACTGTTCTGGGTCCGTAGACTAAATAGAGTGCGGCTACTTGCTCGCGTGGCTTTTTGCCAATCACACTTTTTCCTTCATAGATGCCAAAAATAGAACCAATTGCCAAATTTGCATCAACGAGTGATGAGCCATCGAGCGGATCGAACACAACGGTGAACGGCGCATCTTCAATGAGTTCTTGCTCTGCCTCCGATTCTTCTTCCGATGCACAGAACGCTACAAGACGTGACTCGCACAATTCTTCTTTGATAATGCGGTTACTCAGAACATCAAGCTTCAATTGATCTTCTCCAAACGTGTTATTGGAGCCTGCAAGTCCAAGGTCAGTTGTTCGAATGGCGTTTTCTACATATTTTCCTGCGCGAGCAATGTCATTGATTAAATGACGTAGTTGATCTGGCACTCCTGCTGCAAACAAGTGATTATTCAGCGACATTCGTGATGGAATTGGGCAGGAGGACATAGAAAAAAGGGAAGAAAATTACGATGCAAGAAGTGCGCCCATGCGGAGCGCCATTTCTGTGACACGCATGGCGTAGCCCCATTCATTATCGTACCAGCTTAAGATTTGGAGAGATGTTCCATCAATTACCTTTGTCGATGGAACATCAACAATGGATGATCGTGGATCGGTTTGGAAATCGATGGACACACATTGATCGTGCGACATTCCAAGAATTCCTTTCATCGAACCTTCTGATGCAGTTGTCATTTTTGCATGCAGTTCATCTACAGTTGTTGATTTTTGTACTGAAAAAGCCATGTAGGCACAACTGACTGTTGGCACAGGAACGCGGAATGCCATGCCATCCATCTTTCCTTTTAAATGAGGGAAAATATCGGCACAGGCTTTGACTGCTCCTGTTTTTGTGGGGATCACTGATAATGTCGCTGCACGAGCGCGGCGCAATTCTCCTCCTTCTTTTGCTTTGTTATCCAAGAGATTTTGAGATGCTGTGTAGGCGTGTACTGATCCTACGAGAAGTGTATGAATGCCATATTCTTCATCAATAATCTTAATAATTGGAGCAATGCAGTTTGTTGTGCAAGACGCATTGGAAATGATCATCATGTCTTTTGTGAGTAAGTGATCATTGACACCCATCACAAATGTTGGGGTGTCATCTTTCATAGGTGCCGTTACGAGGACGCGTTTTGCCCCTGCTGTTCGATGTGCTTCTGCTTCACTATACAGATCAAAACTTCCTGTCGACTCAATGACAATATCAACATTGAGCTCTTTCCATGGGCACTTTGCAGGATCTTTTTCTTTCACAACACGCACTGGCTTTCCGTTCACAAGAATGACGTTGCCATCTACGGCAATAGAAGCATTGAGTTTTCCATGCAGTGAGTCGTACTTCAAAAGATAGGCGCGCATGTCTGCATCGGAGGATGCATTGATGCCCACAACTTCTACCTGATCTGCGTACTGTTCAAGAAATTGACGATGAATATTTCTTCCGATACGGCCGTAGCCGTTAATAGCAACACGTAGCATGTGATGATTGTAGCAGGGTTCTTTTTCCTCGCAACTTTTTTCAGTCTTCTATCCGTAAATTCCAAGAAGGATGCCAAAAAATGCAAAGAGACTTCCAATAATCCAGAAGCGCATGGTTACACTTGCCTCTGGCCATCCTTTTGCTTGAAAATGATGATGAATGGGAGCAGAGAGAAAGATTTTTTTCCCGCGCATTTTTTTGCTTGTTAGCTGTACAATCACAGACAACATTTCCAATACAAAGACCGATCCAATGAGAGGGAGTAAGAGTGCTCGGTCGATCATAAATGCCATGATGGCGAGCGTTCCGCCAAGCGCAAGTGAGCCAGTGTCTCCCATAAAAAAGAGCGCAGGAGGGATGTTATTCCATAGAAATCCCGCAAGAGCACCTGTGACTACTCCACAGAATGCGGTGAGAATAAAGAGATCGGAAATGTACGCAATAATGCCAAAGGCGCCAAATGCAATGATGAGCAACCCTGCGGCGAGCCCATCGAGCCCATCTGTCACATTGACTGCATTTGTTGTACCAAGAACGACAAGATAGAAAAATGGAGCATAGAGCCATCCAAGTTGCAATTGATTACCAAAAATTCCAATACTTTCTCCAAATGGGATATACACCGAGGAAAAACCTAGTCGTGACATAAACCAGTAGAGAGGAATGCTTGTCCCAAGAAGAAGGAGAATGGTTTTTGTTGTTGCTGTTAATCCTTTATTTTTTCCAATTCCGCGAATGTTAATGTAGTCGTCAATTCCTCCAATGAATGCAAAGGTGAGGAGGGTAGCAAGAGGAAGATAGACTTGCCCACGCTGTAGAAGTGAGTGATCGATGACGCCACTGTACGAAAGCACACGAGAGAGAATGATGGTCATGACAATCGAGAAGCAAATGAGAAGTCCTCCCATTGTCGGTGTGCCTGCTTTGTGTGCGTGGTGCTCTAGAAAGACGTTTGCCGATTTTCCATCGACTGCATTTTTGCGTAATTGTTTTCCTAGTTTATAGTGATGAAGAAATTGCACAAAAGGCTTTGTGGTAATAATTGTAATAACAAAGGCAATGATTGAATATAGAACAATTTCAAAAATGGAAACAACTGGACGAAATGGAAGAGGAAGCATAAAAAAAGAGAAAAATGCGCTTATTCATCATCGTGCATTGCACGAAGCGAAAGTCCTTTTGGCGCATGTGTGAGAGTGCTTGGTTTTTTTGTCTCGCTACTTTGTTTATCCATGTCAAAGAAACGCATTTGTTCTTTCTTAAACATGAGTTCGACGCGACCGGTTGGTCCATTGCGATGCTTGCGAATGTAAATATCAGTAATACCCGCTCTGTCAGAATCTTCTTCGTAGTAATCTTCACGGTAGAGCATCAACACGACGTCCGCATCTTGCTCGATGGATCCTGATTCACGAAGGTCTGAGAGCGCAGGGATGTTTCCTGGGCGGCTTTCGACTGCGCGCGATAGCTGACTCAAGGCAATAATTGGAATTTTTAGCTCACGACCAAGCATTTTGAGGGAACGTGAAATTTCAGAAATTTCTTGTACGCGATTTCCAATATGTCCAGCAGCGCCTGTCGTCATGAGTTGCAAGAAGTCGATGATAATCATGTCGAGACCATGCTCCATTTGAAGTCGACGTGCTTTTGCCCGCAGCTCTGCAATGGATGCACCCATTGAGTCATCAATAAAGATGTTTGCCTTACTGAGACCATCCATGATGGGTCCCATATTCTGAAAGTCTCGCTCATCTAATTTTCCTTTTTGTAATTTCCAAGAGTCTACCCCAAGCATCGATGCAAAAAGACGATCGACAAGCTGTTCCTTGCTCATTTCCAAAGAAAAGATGCCAATGCTCTTTCCGTATTGTAGCGCTGCATTTTGTGCAAAATTCAGAGCGAGTGCAGTTTTTCCCATACTTGGACGTGCTGCAATGATCACTAAGTCACTTGGCTGAAATCCAGATAACTTAAAATCGAGTGATGCAAAACCTGTAGGCACACCTTTGATTGCATCGTCATCTTCCGATTCATGCATCTCTGCAAATTTCTCATAACGATCATTGAGAATGTCGCGAATGTGTACAAATTTTTCTTTGAGGAACGTTGCAGAAATCTGAAAGACAGTTTTTTCTACTTGCTCTAAAAGATCAGGAATTTCTTGATTTTCTTCATATCCTAGTGCTTTCACTTTTTCTCCTGCTTGAATGACGCGCCTGTGAATTGCTTTTGTCTTGACGATTTGTGCATATTTGTAAATATGCGCAGCAGTTGGTACTTTTGAGGCAAGATCTGCAAGGAAGATACTTCCTCCAATATCCTGAATTTTCTTTTGATCGTTGAGCTTTGCAGAAACAGTGATGATGTCGATTGGCTGATGTGCAAGTGATAGCTCTGTAATGACACCATAAATTGTTCGATAAATGGGATCGTAAAAATCCTCTGCTTGTAGCAAGTCTGATATTTTCATGATTGCCTCACTGTCGAGAAGCAAGGCTCCAATCACAGTTTGTTCTGCTTCGATGCTGTGTGGTTGTACATCAAGAAGTAATTGCGACATAACTGACGCAGTGTAGAGCATTTTTTCATGAGACTCCACTCTTCTTTTTCTTCCATGCACTCATGCGTATCACCACTCCTATTCTGTTCTTTCTAGGAGTGGTGAGTACAATATTTGATCAATCTTTGTTATTCGAACATAGTGTTAAGATTGTGTTCTAAGCGCACGCTCATCATTCTGTTAAATTGTGCTAATTCTGTTGTAAGAGTCGCGAATTTCTTGGCTAAGTTTTTCGGTAATTTTTGGATTATTCTTGAGATATTCTCGTGCTTGCTCACGGCCTTGTCCAATGGTTTCATCACCAATTTTGTAATACGCTCCTGCTTTTTCGATGTATCCATAACGAATACCAAGGTCAAGAATATCGCCTTCTTTTGAAATTCCTTGTGCATAGAGAATATCAAATTCTGCCTGACGGAAAGGTGGTGCAATTTTATTTTTTACAACTTTTACCTTTGTTTTGTTACCAACAATATGTTGTTCATCTGTGCCTTTTTCTGTAATTTTGTCGACACGACGTACATCGAGGCGAAGTGATGCATAGAACTTGAGTGCATTTCCTCCTGTTGTTGTTTCTGGGTTCCCAAACATGACGCCAATCTTCATGCGAATTTGATTGATGAAGATAACAGAACAGTTTGTTTTGCTAATAATTGACGTTAGCTTTCGAAGTGCTTGGCTCATGAGGCGTGCTTGTAAGCCCATGTGACTATCGCCCATCATGCCTTCAATTTCTGCACGTGGAGTGAGTGCTGCGACTGAGTCGATGATAATGATGTCGATTGCTCCTGATCGAACAAGTTTTTCACAAATTTCGAGTGCTTGCTCTCCATCGTCTGGCTGAGAGACAAGCAGTTGATCGATATTGACTCCAATTTTCTTTGCATACTGAATGTCGAGCGCATGCTCTGCATCGATAAATGCTGCCCGCCCGCCTTTTCTTTGCACCTCTGCAATTGCATGCAGTGCGAGTGTTGTTTTTCCTGAAGATTCTGGTCCAAAAATTTCTACAATTCTACTGCGAGGAATGCCTCCACCGAGTGCTAAGTCCAAACTTAATGATCCACTCGAGAAGGTTTCTACTTGTTGCATTTGATTGGCAGTACCCATTTTCATAATAGAACCTGCTCCATATTGTTTTTCAATTTCGGAAATTGCAGATTGTAGCGCATCAGATTTTGCTGCATCGAGCACAGCTTCGGGACTTTTTTTGGCTACTTTTGGATCAGTTTTTTGATCGGAAGTTGTAGATTGCACCTGTTTTGACATGGTAGAAGGGGGAAGAAAGTAAAAAGGTGTAGGAAGGTGTATGACCGTTCACCAACATCTTTCCACGAGTCTTCTTTTTGGTCAAATGTTTTCCCTTGCCATTCATGAAAAATAGTATAGTGTACACTTGTACACCTCTTTTACTTCTTCTCTCTGCAGATGCCAATTTGATGAGCTGTATCTTGAATATCGCAGAAGGAACCAACTGGACAGAGAATGCCAGCCTCTCCCCCGCATGGCTTTTTTTCTTCTGGAGATGCGCTGCTTGTTTGCGTCGATGTTTCTTCTTGAAATTGCGCGTTTTCTTGAAGCATTCTTTCTAGCCACTCTTCAGGACTTTTGATGGTACAATCTTCCTTTGCGCATAAAATTTCCTTGGAGAGAGTGAAGAGCAGAACCGAGATTTTTTGAGGAATTTCTATTTTTACCTCTTGCTCAGTGCTATGCAATAGTGCCTTTTTACCTCCGATAAACATATCTTTTCCTTCCTTAAGAGAGGATCCACTCAAGAGATGAATGGAGAGAATGGTTTGACCACTTTGCGTGAAGGATACACCTTTTCCTTCCTCTACTTTTTGCCATGTTTCCGGTGTTGTGAGTGAGATATTCCATTGTGATATATTCCATTCATGCCCTGCTTCATGGATAGGTCGTAGCAAGGAAAGAACAATGACAGGCTTCATTCCTTTCGTATTTTTTTCACGTACGCCTTCAATCCATACTTTTTTTCCTGTAAATTCACTAATATTCACTGTTTTGCTTTCTAGGAAGTATTCTTGTCCGTCATCACTTTGAAAGAGATGTGTTCCACGACGCGTCAGAGAAATCTCTGCATTTGCGATAGAACCTGTTCCTGAAAATGCACCGAGCTCATCGTTTTGCACTGAAGAACTACAGGCACTCAAGGACACACAGAAAAGTGAAAGCAGAAAGAGTCGAAGAGATGATGTCATGCAGAGATGATACTCCTATTTCTTTGTAGCATCAAAGTCATAAACTGCACGACCAACACGCACAAAGTACGGCATCTTTTGAAGGTTCAAGGAAATAGTGCCAAGCTTGACGGTGCGTTGCTTGCTGACTTCTTCAATAATCTGCTTCTTTGAGAGAGGGCCTTTTTTCTTGAGAATGCTTTCGATAATATCTGCTACTGTTCCTGGTTCGTATCCCCACTCACGAAGAGCATAGAGTCCACGACCAACGAGAACAAACTGTGGATAGCGAATCAACTCATTGTGTACCGCCTGAATAGTGACGTTCTTGTGATCAAATGTTGCATCCTTAATGCTATTTGCAATCTCTACAAAGTGCATTGGACGAGCAGTTTTTCTGAGGATAATTTCTACTTTATCACGGATGGATCGAGGGCGAACAAAACGCCAGTCAGTTAAGCCCCATCCCTCTGCAATTTCCTTCAGACGCTCATCAACGGAGAGACATCCGAGAATAAGTTCATTGGAAGGAGAGTTTTGTTCAAACATCGGCATTGCCTGAATGGAAGAAATGATTTCGCTTGTCTTCATGCAAGAATGACGCTTTTGAAGCAATTTAGCTGCAGTATCAATGATGTTTGCAACATCATCTGCAGAGACTGTTGCAAGTCTCCAGAATGGCTTGTAGGTTTGACCATGTCCTTCTGATGACATTTCAGGATCGATTGCAAAAGAGAGACGTAGTACTGCTCCATCAATTGCCTGGCTTCCTGGCAGTCTTTTTAATACAGCACTCACCAATTCGCTACTCAGCATGATGCCACCACTTGTTTTGAGGATGCCTTTCGCCATGTCGTTAATGTCATTAAATTTTGTTGTGCGAACAGTGCGCTTGAGCTTATTGAGGGCAATGCTTTCGATTTGACGAATACGCTCACGTGTCACTTTAAAATGCTGCCCAATTTTTTCTAGTGTTTGTTTTGATGGATATCCCGAGAGAGCAAAACGACGCTTGACTACTTCCGTTTCCTTCTGCGTCAGCACAAGGAAGAGGTCTTGGAGTAATTCCTGCAGATTGAGGCCAGTCATTGACTTTGCAGGTGATTTTTGTTCGACAGCTGTGCTCATGTGTAGAAGGGAAGAAAAAAGGATGTAACCTGACTGTTTTACCAGAATGTTGACAGAAAAGAAAGTGCAATATTCTTGTCATTCCATTCATTCGTTTTTTCATTCTTTTTGCCTTTTTTTTCTGAGCAGAAAAGAAGAATGGTCACTCATGAAAGGTACATACTATAGAACAAAGAAAAAATTTGTCAATTATATTTCTTGTAGTTGACGAAGTGCGACATCTGCAATAGAACATGCTGCCTTTGCATCTGCATTTTCCTTTGTTGTTCCATACGAAGAATAGCGTTCGTCAATACGAAGAATGTGTTTTACTCCTTTTTCTTCTAGAAGCGTGATGCATTCCTCGACAAACATTGTTTGATCACCTTGCGTTCCATCGAGAAGAAGAGGATACCCCACTGCAACGGTAGTAATATTCCTCTGCTTGATGATGGAAAGAATTTTCTCAATGAGATCTTCTTGAGACGTTGCCTGTAGAGTGTCAAGACTCATGACAAAGTCTTCAGGAAGATAACCAAGTGCAACACCTGTTCTTCGTTTGCCTAGATCGAGCGCAAGAAGTTTGTGCACACTACGCAGTCTTTTTTGCAAGAGACTTTGCGAGTCCGGACTTTTTACGAGCAGCATTCTTTGGATGAATGATTTGCTTTTTTGCAGCTGTATCAATGACTTTGTATGCAGTAGAGAGAGCTGTTTCAGCTTCTGCTTGTTTTCCTGCTTTGACAAGATCTTGCACTTTTCGAATCTCGGTTTTCATGCGAGTTTTGAATGGCTGTCTGCGTGCACGACGTTCGAGTGATTGACGCGCGTCTTTAATGGAGGCTTGAAGAATAGGCATAGGATACACATAGAATAAGCAATAGCGCAGAAGAAGTCAACTGTGTTATGCTGTGTTTGGTTTTGGAATCTTTCTTTGGTTTGATCTTTCTGATTTTTTCTTCTCTATCTTCTTTTTTCTTCTCTTATGTGCGGTATTTTTGGATACGTTGGACAACGGACAAATGCTGGTTCGCTTGTGATTGATGGATTAAAAAATTTAGAATATCGCGGATATGATTCTTGGGGTATTGCACTCCGCACACATGACGGCTTGTTACGGATTGAGAAAGATGTGGGGAAAATTGGTTCGGTATCCACCGATCGTTTTTTGGACAATTGTTCTCTTGCCATCGCTCACTCTCGTTGGGCAACACATGGTGGCGTGACCACAAATAATGCACATCCTCATTGTAGTTGTGATGGTCGCATAGCGGTGGTGCACAATGGTATTATTGAAAATTTTCAAGAATTGCGCGAGGAACTTACATCGAAAGGGCATCGCTTTCTTTCAGAGACTGATACTGAGGTCATTCCTCATCTTATTGAGGAATATTTGAAAGAAGATGGCATGACATTGGAGTCTGCTTCACGCAAAGCGTTTGCTCGTTTTCAGGGTCGCTATGCTGTTCTTGTGATGGATGCGCAATCGATGACTCTTATTGCAGCGCGTACAGGTTCCCCTCTTATTGTTGGCGTTGGGGAGAAGGAATATTTTATTGCGTCTGATATCCCTGCATTTTTAGAGCACACTCGCACGGTTCAGTATATTGATGACGGAGAGATGCTTGTGCTGAAGGATGGCGCTATTACGTTTTCAGATATTGCTTCTGGTCTTGTAAAGGAGAAGCGTCATGTGACCATCGATTGGACGATTGATGAGGCGCAGAAGGGTGAATACGATCATTATATGCTCAAGGAAATTATGGATCAGAAAGAGTCGATTCATCGTGCGGTGCATCAGGATGATGAGGAAATTTTGACGATTGCAAAAGCCATTGAAGGATGTTTAGGGTGTATTTTGACGGCGTGTGGCACAGCTGGAAAAGTATGTATGGTTGCCGATTATTTCTTTTCGGTTGTTGCAGAGCGACATGTTAATTTTGTTCCTGCGAGTGAGTTCCCTATTTATCATCATTTTCTCAAACCAGAGAGTCTGATTATTGTTGTGAGTCAATCGGGTGAAACTGCGGATGTACTTGAAGCGATTCGCGTTGCAAAACAATCGGGTTCAAAGGTGCTTGCGATTGTGAATGCACATGGTTCGTCTATTGGGCGTGTTGCCGATTACACACTTCTCATCAATGCAGGACCAGAAAAGGCGGTCGCATCGACCAAGGCAGCTACTGGTCAAATGGCAGTACTTCTTCTCATTGCTCATGCTGTTGCAGGAAAATTGAATGCAGGTCGTACGCTTCTTCTCGAAACAGGTGGGCAGATTAATGATATGCTGAACCCTCGTTACATCGATCATATTCGTGGCATTGCGGATTTAGTGCATACTCACGAAAATATGTACATCATTGGAAAGAGCTGGAATTATCCTATTGCTCTTGAGAGTGCCATCAAAATTCAAGAAGTGAGCTACATTCATGCAGAAGGCTTTGCAGCAGGTGAACTAAAGCATGGCCCAATTGCGCTGATTGAAAAAGGAACACCGTGCATTGCACTCATGGGGAATGATGAATTTTCATCGGATATGATTAGCAACATTATGGAACTGAAAGCACGAGGTGCCATGATTATTGGCATTTCTCCGAAGCAATATGATGTGTTTGATCATTGGATTAAAGTTCCAGACTCTGGCGCAGCGCAGGCCATTGTAAACGTCATTCCTGTGCAAATTCTTGCCTACTTCTTTGCAGTTTTGCGTGGGCGCGACCCAGACATGCCGCGCAACCTTGCGAAGAGCGTGACAGTGAAATGATGGGGATCATTTTTTTGAAGAGAAACTATCCAAGAGTTTTTTTGGATGCAACGCGGGTAGAAACCCGCTTCGAGTGATGAAGTTCTAGAAGTAGAGCTACACTACTATAAGTGTACATACATTTGTCGCCTTGATGAGCTTTGTATTCACTGTTCATGTGCGAAGCGTAAAGCGATGTGCATCTGTTTGAGGAGCGAAGCGACGAGTCTGCACATCGTAGCGGAGCACATGAAATACAGTGAACAAAGCGAATCACCAGCGACGATTTTTTCTTTCGTTTCCTTTCTTTTGTAGCGACAAAAGAAAGGAAAGACCCGAAGAGAAATCATTATTCACGATCTTCTTCTGCCCAATGATGATGGTTTGGCTATATAGTAACCAAGGAAGCAGGCGTCTTGTCAAAAAACAGTTGCGATTGCTTGAATCTACTCCTACACATCCAAGTTCTTCACACCCTTTGCATGGGTTTGGATAAACTTTTTGCGCGGGGGAACTTCAGGGCCCATCAATGTTGTAAAGATGGCATCTGCAGCTTCGGCATCTTCAAGAGTGACACGAAGCATGATGCGATGTGCAGGATCCATGGTGGTGTCCCAGAGCTGTTCAGGGTTCATTTCTCCAAGACCCTTATAGCGTTGAATACCTACTTTGCGAGTCTTTGGCTTTTCATCTTTCTTTCCTTTCTTCTTTGCTTCGTCTTCTTCTTTTTCCTCCACAATTTCTTCGTCTGACTCAGAAATTTCAAGTTCCTTTGCTGCAATGCCCCACTCTGAGAGCGTTGCTTCTTTTTCTGCATCGGAGAAGGCATAGCGCGACTCTTTGCCCATCGAAATTTTGTAGAGTGGTGGTTGTGCAATGTAGAGATGTCCTGTTTCGATGAGCTCTTTGAAGTAGCGATAGAAGAACGTCATGAGGAGTGTGCGGATGTGCGCACCATCGACGTCGGCATCTGTCATGATGACGATGCGATCGTAACGGAGTTTTGACAAATCTTTTACTTCACCGATACCAACGCCCATCGCAATGATGAGAGATTTCACTTCGTTATTGGCGAGCATTTTATCGAGACGCGCTTGTTCGACGTTGAGAATTTTTCCACGAATAGGAAGAATGGCCTGAAATTCACGGTTGCGTCCTTGTTTTGCAGAGCCTCCCGCAGAGTCTCCCTCAACGATGAAGAGTTCGCATTCACTTGGATCTTTTGAGCTACAGTCTGCAAGCTTTCCTGGCAGTGTCATGCCTTCGAGAGCTCCTTTGCGAATGACTGCATCACGAGCAGCACGAGCAGCGAGACGCGCACGAGCAGCGAGGAGACATTTTCCAACGACTTCTTTTGCGTCTGCAGGATGTTCCTCGAAGTACACATTCAATTTTTCATTCACAACCCCTTCGACAAATGTTTTCATCTCTGCGTTTCCTAATTTGCTTTTTGTTTGCCCTTCAAATTGTGGTTCGCGTAGACGTACAGAAATGACAGCGGACAGACCTTCGCGCACATCATCGGCAGTGAGGTTCTCATCTTTTTCCTTGAGAATCCCCTCTTTTCGAGCGTAGGCATTGACAGTGCGTGTGAGTGCTGCCTTAAAACCTGTGAGGTGTGTACCTCCTTCTGTTGTGTGGATGTTGTTTGCAAATGTGATGGTTTGATCTTGAAAGGTTTGACTGTACTGCAGAGCCACTTCAACAAACCCTTCTGTATCATCTTTTTCAAACCAAATCACATCGCCAATGCCGTGCTTATCATGGTTGAGGTGACGGACGTATGCAGCAACACCACCATCGAAATGAAAACGATAGTGTTTTGGGATGTTGCGATCTTCTTCTGGGCGCTCTTCTCGTTGGTCGATGACAGAAAGAGTGATGCCACGTGTGAGATAGGCTTGTTGACGGAAGTGTGCGAGGAGTGTCGCAAGACTCATGGTGAGTCCATCAAAAATTTCACCATCTAATGAGAACGAAATGCGTGTACCACGTTTTGTTGTTTTGCCAATGACTTTAACATCGTCCTTTGGTTTTCCGCGTGAATATTCTTGCATGTGGATGTTGCCATCGCGGAAAATTTCTGCACGAAGCATGGTGCTGAGCGCATTTACAACCGATGAACCCACGCCGTGGAGACCTCCCGATACCTTATAGCCCGATTCATCTCCTCCAAATTTACCACCAGCGTGGAGCACTGTGAGAACGGTTTCGAGTGCTGACTTCTTGGTTTTTGGGTGAATGTCGACTGGAATACCGCGACCGTTATCTTCCACGCTGACCATGCCATCGTTATGCAGCGTCACGAGAATGTGTGTACAGTGCCCTGCCATGGCCTCGTCGATGGAGTTATCGACAATTTCGTAGACACAGTGATGGAGACCACGTTGATCGGTGGAGCCAATGTACATACCAGGTCGCTTTCGCACTGGTTCCAAGCCTTCGAGAACTTGGATATTACTGGCGTCGTAGGAGGATGAAGTGTTCGCAGATGACATAACTTTTTTATGCTATAGAAAAAACTTCGCCTTGTCACGAGGAATGAGGAGTGAAAAAAATAATTGACAAATATTTTTTTTAAGTTATATTATTTCTGTATGGCTGAAGTTAATTTTGAGCAATTTGGTTTTAATGGAGCGTTAAGCTCTCCATCCTCCCTTTCGGATTCTTTAGATTATGATACTTTTGAATTGCAAGAAGATAGTGGCGACTTGGATTTTAATGTTGGAACTGAAAAGAAAGATGAAATGCATCTTGTAGAAGGATTGACGACTGAAATATTAGCTTTAGTTATCAAAATGCTCACTAATTTTGATGCATGCACTAATCAAGAATTTAACACATTAAAAAGTAGAAACCTATTATTCCCTCGCATTCCTCTTACTGTTTTTTCTGAGGAATTACAAAGAAGATCTCCTTCTGGTGTAGCTTCTGTCTGAGACTTTTTCTTTCCCTTGTCCTTTCCTAAGAATTCGCGTACAATCCTTGCGCTATGACAACTACACAATCATCGAAGGGTGGATCTTTTGCTGATACAGATGAGGTTCTGGTCACGAAAGAAGGTCTCAAAAAAATTAAAGAAGAACTTGAGCATTTAAAAAGTAAGCGTCGTGCTGAAATTGCACAGCGCTTGAAAGAAGCGATTTCCTACGGAGATCTTTCTGAAAATGCTGAATACGAAGAGGCAAAGAACGAACAAGCGTTCGTTGAAGGTCGCATTTTGGAACTCGAAAATCAAATTAAAAATGCCCGCCTCATTGCAGAGCACACAGGCGACAAGTCATCCAAGAAAGGTGGTGTTGTTGAAATTGGTTCTCTTGTGACTGTACGCAATAAGACAGACGATGAAGAGCCTGAGACATACACGATTGTCGGAAGCATGGAAGCCGATCCTCTTGCGCACAAAATTAGTAATGAATCACCTATTGGAAAGGCTATTCTCGGACGCGAAGCAGGAGACATCATCGATGTTGTTGCACCTGCAGGAAAGTTCCAGTATGAGATTGTGAAAGTGGCATAGTGTGCCTCTCTAAAGGATTCTTTCGCTTTTGAGTATCATGTCTGATGACGCTTCTGTTACTGGCCTTCAAATTCCTGCTGATACGCAAGCTCGTTTTTCTGACATGGTTGCACTCATCACGGGTTCTGAGAGCATGAATCTTGAAGAGAAGCAATATTGGATTACCATTCTTCCTGTGATGACAGAAGAGCAGACGAAGAATTTGCGTGATATTTTAGAAGGAGAACGCGATCAGTTACAGGCTATTGATGAAAAATATGCGACACAGATGAAGGAGCTTGGCAACACAGCATCACTTGAAGAGATGGCAGGGAGAATGAAATCTCAGAAAGAAGAACGCGCAAAGCAAGAAAGCGAAGCCGAACAAGAGGAACGCGAGCGCGAAGAAGCGCTTCTTTCTCAAATTGAGCAAGCGTGATAGGTCATGAAGTACGTCTTAGCCAAACCACTCACGCTACACACATGAACAGTGAATACAAAGCTCATCAAGGCGACAAATGTATGTACATAGTAGTGTAGCTATAAATGCAAGTCACTGCCAATTGCAAGTCACTTGCAATACGAATGTCATCCTCTTCGCATTATAAGAGAATGCATGACACAGTGCGCGCATCTTGCTATAGTGCATGAGCTGTGGCACATCCTTCTATTTTTCTTTTTACGGGTGACAATTCCTTCCTCTTGCAGCAGGAGTATCGTTTGTGGAAAAAGCGTTTTTTGGAAAAGCATGGTGCCGATAATTTTATGGAATGCTCGGCAAAAGAGTGTACCATGAATTCTTTGCTCGATAGCATCAGTTTCCCTCCTTTTCTTGCGGAAAAGAGGCTTGTGAGCATCGACGGTATTCCTCGTTTTGAACGTGAGTCTTTTGATGTCATTGCTCGCACTCTTTCGAGTGATACTGTTCTTCTTTTTCGAGAGTCGCTTCCTGATAAGCGCTTGAGTTTTACGAAGGTGCTTCTTGACCAAGCGACCGTGAAAACATTTTCTTCTCTTTCGCCTTCTGCTCTTCGATCGTGGGCTCAAGCTCTGTTTGCAGAGCGTGGTGCGCGTATCGATTCCGATGCTTTGGATGCGCTTCTTGCAATTGCAGGGACTGATCAGTGGACGCTGTTTCATGAAATTGAAAAATTGTCACTTGCTTCGTCCGATGTGACGCGCGTTCTTGTGGAGGAGATGACCATTCCTAGTGGAGAACAGGTCATTTGGATGCTCACTGATCTTCTTGGAAAAGGTGATGCACTCTCGGCTCTGGCATTCATTCGTCGTCGTTTTGAGCGTGGAGAAGAGGTGTATGGTGTGTGGACCATTCTTTTGAGTTTCGTGAAAAACCTTGCACTGGTTCACTCATTTTTACAGTCCAGCACTGAGAGAAACCCGAAAATGATTGCAGAGCAAACTGGTGTTGCGTTCTTTGGCGTGCGTGGTTTGCTGCCTCTTGCGCAATCGTTGTCATCGTCACACATCATGACGCTTGTTCAGTGGGCGGCAGAACAAGATATTGCTCTGAAAACTGGTGGCGTTCTGTATTCTGCGACTCACGAAGAAGAACTTTTACTGCTCGTTGAGCGATGCATTCTTCTCTGCGCTCCTCCCGTCAAAAAATAGTATTTTGTATACTAATTTCTTTTTGTCAATTCAACTTCGATGAAGAAAGGACAAAAAAAGTGTACAATAGGAGTACATGAGTACCGAATCATCTCTTCAAAAGACGGCTCTCAAAGTTGCATTACTCATTGGAAGTGGTGTGACGGCTTTTTCTCTTGGATTGTTTTCATCTGCATCAGTCAGTCCTGTTGTAGCTCCAACAAATGCAAGTAGCACCGTGCTTGAAGGTGACTTGAATCGCAATGGAGTCATCGATGCTTCTGACGCACAAATTGCTCTCGATATTGCTCGTGGCTATAAAGTTGCAACGCCAGATGAGCTGGCTGCAGACCCCAATCGTGATTATCACATTACTGCGGATGATGTGATGATGATCTTAGAAATCCTCAACCGTAGCGTTGGTATTTCGAAATAAGTTTTTTCGTTTCATACACAATTCATTGTCGCTTCTATGACTTCTTCTCGTTTCTGCTTGGCATTTTCGCTTCTGCTCCTGCTCTGGGTTGTGATACCACGTGCACACGCTGCTGGCAGCGATGATCATCAACTTGTCTTTGTCCCACACTGTACGGAGGCAGATCGCATGAAATGTTCTAGTTTTTCTGTGCTCGATGGCACACGCTTAACAACACCGCGTCTTCAGAAAGGTGATATTCTGGACATCGATATTGAATTGCGTACATCATCTCTTCAGAGCATTCGCACGCTTCGTTCGTGGGTTCATTACGATTCACGCGCACTCACTGCGCGTGCACTGGAGCTTTCGCCTCTTCTTTCTGCTCCTTTTCCTTCTGAACAAGAAATTGATCGAGAGCAAGGTCTTGTGAAAATTGGTGGCGATCTATCTTCTGCATCACTGCCTGGTTCACGCTTTGTAGTTGCTCGCATGACGTTTGCGGTGCAAGATCCATCAATTGCCTCTGTGCTGTCGTTTTACCAATTCCTTCCTACAGGACAAGGGAAAACAGCGTTGCAAGGGGTGCAGACAATTACTGGAGATGGCGTTCAGCAAAAAGACAGCACACTTCTTGCGCTTCCTCCGTGTCTCGATAGCTTACTTGGTTGTGGAGATGCAGATGGGGTGACGCTTCATACATCTCTCCTGCGTACTGCGCCTGCTTCCCTCGTCATCGATACAGACGCGCCATCGGTTCCACTCCATTCTGCGTCGGATGTTTCTTCTTCTGCTTCCTTACCTCGTGCTGAACCTCTTCTTTCTCCTCCTGTTCTTGCACAAGATATTGGTCGTACTGGAGCAACTCCATCACCTCGTGACATCGCTCTGACGCTGAGCCCAGAAACAAATGCGGCGGCGGTTCCTCTTACTCCTCCTCAAACGCGCCCGAATGAAACATTTCGATTGCTTCAAATTCAAAATCTTCGCATTACTACTGAAGGATCGTCCTTGCTTGTTGCGTGGCAGCCACTCGGAAGTTCTGCTCTGAAAGGATATAACGTGTACTACGGTACTGTCAGTGGTCAGTATATTCAGCGTCGTAGCATTCCTATGAGCCCTCCAAGTCTTACCATTCGCAATCTTGAGTCAGGCGTTCAGTACTATGTGTCGGTTCGTGGTTTTGCAGAAGATAATACTGAAACTGCATTTAGCGAAGAGGCTTCCGTGACCATCGGAAAGCCAGAAACTGCATCGTCCCCTCTTTTGCGCACGCTCGATTCAACAGAAGCTCCGAAGAACCCTCTTGCCATTCGTGAACACGTAACACTTTCTGGAGAAACTGGACCAACAACATCTCTCATGATTTTTGTTTTTCTTTCTAGTATTGTCGGCGCTTGTTTTGCATGGCGTCATTCCTCTTCTGCTCTATGACCAATTCTTCTTGGCATTCTACCGATGATGAAGTTGTTGTTCCGATCAATCGAACATCATCTGCTCATGCTCCAGCGTCTTCATCGATCCCTCTTTCTACTCAGTCGCCTGCTCCATCTGACCGAATGCGCATGGGTCTTTCTGCGATGATTGGTATTGTCGGTGTGCTGTTTGTGCTCAGTTTTTTCTTTGACATTACAACGCTTCTACAGGGCTCACTCACTCCGTCTGATAGATCTTCCTCTGTTTCCTCTCATTCTTCTGACACTGTTGTGACCATTACAAAAGATGGTGTTTTTGAGCCATCGACACTTGCAATTTCTGCAGGGAAATCCCTCACTTTCATCAACAAGCACCCCGATCCACAGGTTCTCAAAACACTTTCTGGAAGTAGTCTTTTTCCTGCGCAGGTTATCTTTACCGATCCTGTACGTGTGACTTTGCCATCCACTGCAACTGGCTCTTCTTCCTACTATTCTGAAACACTCCCTCCCACATCACTGTTGCAGATTACTATTGTGGATGCAGCTCCTTCTCGTACGATTGAGTCGCTTGCGACTTCTTCGCTCTCTTCCTCATCCCCTTCGATTCCTGCAATCCCCATTCCTTTTGCTGATGATGCTCCGTCGCGCATACAGCCAGAGGTCGTGCAAGGGCAACTCCCTTCGTCTCCTTCTGTTTCTGCGCCAACACTCCTCTCAGTTCAATCCTCTCCTTCGCCTCAGGCTGTTGTGCCCATGAATAATACTGCACTGCCACGGAATACATACACTCTTGCGACACGATCGAATCGCTTGAAGAGTACGTCTCTTGCTTCAACTGCGAAGACGACGCCTTCTCGGCTCCATGGTGGTGCGCCGCTTCGTCCACGTGTGATAGCATCCACAGGAGTGGAAACATGGTTGATGTGCCTTATAGGGTGTATTGCCTTTTTTGGAACAAGTATGATGTTTCGTCGTGTCGTCTAGCCAAACCATCATCATTTGGCAGAAGAAGATCGTGAATAAGAATGTCTCTTCAGGTCTTTCCTTTCTTTTGTCGCTACAAAAGAAAGTGACAAATCCCCCTACGCCTTCGCTTTGCTCAGGACTTCGGGGGACAAGGAAAAAATCGTCGCTCGTGATTCGCTTTGATCACTGTATTTCATGTGCTCCGCTACGATGTGCAGACTCGTCGCTTCGCTCCTCAAACAGATGCACATCGCTTCACGCTTCGCACATGAACAGTGAATACAAAGCTCATCAAGGCGACAAATGTACCGATGTTCATTGACAGTAGTGTAGCTATATATCGATAGAGTTGAAATGATCAAAGTCTCATGAGCTTATCCTTTAAAACCCCTCCCCAAACCACCCACACGGATGTGGCATAGTCGAGGGAAGGGCAGGGGGAACATCGCTGATTAGAGACTCATATCCATCTTTTCGCCTGTGCTGTCAGCGCCCGACTCTTTGCATGCTTTCGCTGCAGTTTTGAATGCAGTCCAACTTGTTTTCTGTGCTGTCTTTTTGTCATCCATTGCCTTTTTGTGTGCATCTTTGAATGCAGTCCAAGCAGCCTTTACTGCAGTTTCACGCTGTGTTTTGTCGGTGAGCGCCCATGCAGCGGTGAGTGCTGTTTTACGAGTGGACAGTGCTGACTTGAGCGCTGTGAGGTGTGCTTCCATGCCTGCAATCATGGCGTCGTCACGCTTGGAAACAGCGTCTTGCATGCAAGGGCTTGCCTCAACCATGGCATTCTGCTTTTTCATCATGCCATCTTTCATCATCATTCCTTTCTTTTTCATCATCATGCCTTTTTCCATGTGAGGCATACCGTCATCGGATGGCGTGCTTTGTGCAAATGCTGGCAAGGCGATGGAAAGAGCCATAGTTCCTGCAAGTGCAGTGGAGAGAAACTTATTCATAGTAAATGGGGTAAAGAAGTAATGCCTGTGAGACGAGGATTTTTTTTCTTTCTTTCAGAGCTTTGCTTGACATCCTCTTTTTTCATTGTCTATCAATTTTTCTATTTTCATTTGAAGACGAGTGATTTTTTCTCTATACTGCTTGTATCTGTGGGTCGGTAGCAAAGTGGCCAAATGCATCAGACTGTAAATCTGACGGCGTACGCCTTCGAAGGTTCGAATCCTTCCCGGCCCACCAGATGAAAAAAATAAAAAATACTTCTAGGGTAATACTTTCTTCTTGTTTCATTCTTTAAGAAGGAGTACGATCGTACTATGGTATGTACTGACTTTACCAATCTCTATTTACTCAGTGAACTACTTCGCAACTCTCTCTTTCCGCGGTTGATGTGGGGGGAGGTGAGGGTGAGGTTTTAATTTTTAACTTTTAAAACATGAAGCTCCAAAAACTCTCTATCAAAAATTTCCGCGGACTCAAGGGGGATCAGAATATTATTGATTTCTCGAGTTCAGATATTATTTTCCTGCTTGGACAAAACAATGTTGGCAAATCATCATTTTTACGAGCTTATGAGTTTTTTGTTGAGCCAAAACAAAAAGCAATGATTACCGATTTTTACGATCACAATGTTGAAAACAATATTGAGATTGAGGCAGAGTTTCTAATTGAAGATGAAGATGACAATGATAAAGACTTGCAAAGTGATTTTAAAAAAGGAGAAAATGCTGAGCCTGGATGGTTAAAAAGTAAATGGGCAGATATAAATAGCATTGTAAAAGTAAAAAAAATTTGGGATAAGGAAAATGAAGAGTTTAAAAAATACACATGGAGTCCATCGGAAAATACTTGGACTGAAGGCGGTCTTGGTGGATTACATCAAAATCTAACCAAATTTGCACCGACGCCAATTGCGATTAATGCAATGGAAACGGAGGATTCATTGGAAGAAAAAGTTAATAAGCTAATCAATGATGATTTTTTAAAGACTGCTAAAATTGATTACGAAGATGAGTATAAAAAAGCAGAAGAGGCAGTAAAGGAACTTCAAAAAAAGGTTATTGGCTCAGATGGAATTAAGGGGTATAACGCAAATATCAATAAATATTTCCGTAAGGTGTTTTTTAATCTAGAGTTAGAAATCAGATCAAAAAATGAAGAGATTAAACTTGTTGATACTATCAAGAAAAATCACTCGGTGAATGTCAAAAAGGATGGATGCACTCGCGAGGAAACATTTAGGCAGCATGGACACGGGATTATTCGTCAGGCACTTTTTAATTTTTTAGCTTTCTTGAAAAATATCGGAGAAGGAGAAAGTCAAAAGAAGGAGTACTTGATTTTATTTGAAGAGCCAGAACTCTTCTTGCATCCAAAGATAGCATATATTTTGAGGAAAAATCTTTATGAACTGGCTGCTAATAGTCCATATCAAGTTTTATGCGCTTCTCATTCCCCATTAATGATTGATGTGTCAAAACCAAAATCGTCGCTAGTTAGAATCATTAAAAGTTCGGATGACTCAACAATTACGCACCAAGTCGGCGAAGAGCTTTTTCAAAAAGATGATGAATATAAAAAAATGGTGCAAATGATCAATAGATTTAATTCGAATGTTTGTGAGGCTTTTTACGCAGATACAGTTTTGCTTGTTGAAGGAGACACGGAAGCAATCGTATTTAGGGATTTGTTAGAAAGATTTTTTCCAGACAAAGAAATTTATGTCTTAAATACAGGATCAAAAAATAATATTCCGTTTTTTCAAGAAGTTCTTTCTCATTTCAAAATCAATTATTTTGTAGTTCATGATACAGATACGATCGATAAAACTTCCGCATGGACATTGAACCAAAAAATTTGGGGAAATATTCAGAGTTCAGAATCTTCGGCAAGAAGATATGTTTTTAAAGATACTTTTGAAGTTGCTCACAATTATGAACACGATACATCAAAGGGCAAGCCTCTTTCAGCATTTGAATTTGTACAAAAAATTCAGTCGATAGACGAAGATAATGATTGTGTCCGATTTTTAAAAGATATATGTTCCGATAATCCATCTATGAATCACGATCAAGATTACATAAATCAACTATTTCAATAACCATGAACAAAATCTACGAATTCCGCCTCGAACAAATAGATAATGGTACAGATGCCGTTCGTGGTGGTAGAGACACAAAATTTTGCGTCTCTACGGATTTGTTACAAATGAATGAATCGTGCGTTTCTGCAAAAAACAATGAATCACAAAAATTTTGTAATGACGAAAACAATGAATCCGAAAAATTTCGCAACCGATATCGCATTCCCTCCGCCCGTTTGCGCGGATACAATTATTCAAAAAATGGTGCCTATTTTGTGACCATCTGCACAAAAAATCGTGAACATTTCTTTGGGGATATTGTAGATGGAAGGATGCATTTGTCACCATTAGGAAACATGGCAAATGATTGTTGGCGACACATTCCAGATCATTTTCCATATGTGTTTTTAGGCGAATGGGTGATCATGCCAAATCATGTGCATGGGATTATTGTGATTGATCGGAATAATGCGGATGATCTGGTAGAGACGCAAAATTTTGCGTCTCTACAATCGAATTTTTCGCCCCGACAATCCGATTGTACGTTTTTACCATCGAATTTTACGTTGTTACAACAAAAAACCATTGGGAATCGATTTGGTCCACAATCACAAAATTTGGCGTCAATTATTCGGGGGTTTAAAATTGGGGTTACGAAATACGCAAGGCAAAACACAGATGTTTTTCAGGTGTGGCAACCGCGTTTTCACGACCACATCATCCGTGATGAAGGTGAATTGAACCGCATTTCTGCCTATATCGTTCAAAATCCTTTGCAGTGGAATAGTGATGATTATTGTTCTTGAATTACCTCCTCCACGCTTAGAATCCGCTCCACGTTAAACACCCTCTTCTCGTTTCGTAGTAGGCACATGGCTTCAAGACCGAGGAAAGGATTGTCTTGATAGTACATCTCCTCTAGAAATAATGGACGAATGCGACGTTTGCTTTTGATGTCCTTGGCTTTTAGGTAGACGATTTCCAATGTTTTTTCTTTTTTGATCGCTTGTTTGATGAGCTTGATTTTCTCTTTGAGCGGATGATCTTCTTCCGATCGTTCGTAGTGCAGTGTGGTGAGGAATTTTTGCACACGCCAGTCTAAGCGAATGTCTGTTTTTTTGAAGGGTTTTTCCAGTGTGGTGCCTTCCAGCGTTCGTGCGCGACTGAGTGCGACGTAGCTTTGCCCCGAGGCGAACACTCCCCTATCGAGATCGATATGTACTGCGTCGAATGTTTTTCCTTGGCTTTTATGAATGGTCATTGCCCACGCTAAACGGAGTGGAATTTGCCGAAACGTGCCAACAACGGTTTGCCCAAGCGACTTCTGTTCTGCGCTGTAGACGTAGTGTGCAATGTCCCATCTGTGTGAGGTCACGACAATGTCTTCCCCTGAAGCAATGCGCACGAGAACGCAATCTTCTTCATCGTCTCCATCGTATTCAAACCCTTGCACTGTGCCAATGGTGCCATTCACATACTTGCCGTAATAATCATTGCAGACAAACATCACCTGTGCGCCTTTTTTTAGGGAGAGCACTTGATCGGTCGGAAAATATTTCTCCTCCACTTTTCCTTCGACAGTCGCAGTGAATGTGTGCACTTTTTCCTGCAAAGCAGAGAGATGTTCTTCGTTGATGGTTGCCGCGCGCTGGTTGGTGCTGGTGATGCAGAGAGTGTTTTGATGTGTTGGGCGTGGCATGACTCGTTCGTTGAGACGTGCGAGATGATGTGCTTCCAGTGTATTGGTGCGAATGGCATTGAGAATATCGATGAAGTGACCATCGGACTGACGATAGATTTTTTCGAGTTCGATGTACTCAAATTGAAATGCAGATTGTTTGATGACATGCGCATCAAAAAACCATGGACTCTCATACATCTTCAGAAAATGCTCTTGTTCATACGACGTAAGCACTGGTGGTAGTTGATACAAATCTCCAATCATGATGATTTGCACGCCTCCAAATGGCCTTTCGTCTTCCCTCGCAATTTGTAGAAAGAGATCGATGAAGTCGAGAAGGTCTGCGCGAACCATGGAAATTTCATCGATGATGAGCGTTGCAAGAGCGAGGAATTTTTCATCTTTTCTCATGGAACGAGCTTTTTTCTTCACACTTTCTACCGTCATGGTTGTGGAAAAGCGAAAGAATGAGTGAATTGTTTCTCCGCCAATATTCAGTGCAGCTACACCTGTTGGGGCGAGAATTGCCACTTTTTTCTTCGTGTGTTCTGTGAAATAGGATAGGAGTGTCGATTTGCCTGTTCCTGCCTTTCCTGTCAGAAACACTGAGTTGTCACCTTCCATGCACTCAACCGCTCGCACAAATTCTGGAGTTTGCTCTAGCTGATGTTTTTTCTGTTTGCTCATCATCTTCTCTAGTGTAGAGGAGATGGATGGGAAAAAGAATCATTCTTTATGATAAAAAAGGAGGCCTCCGGTGTTTGTGGCGATTGTCCCAGAGGCCTCCAACGAGAAAGCGAATTCTAGTTACAAGAACTCGCTCTTTTTATTATACAATTTTTTTTATTGATTGCAATTAATTTTCTAGTACATTTCTCTACTCATAGCGCAAGGCTTCCATTGGACTTAAGTTTGCAGCTTTTCGTGCAGGGTAGAGGCCAAAGAGCAGGCCAGAGCCAAATGCCATGCCAAGTGCGAGGGCTATTGCGCTGAAGGAAATGCTAAAAGAGATGCTTCCAAGGAATTTGCCTGCGAGTTGTGTGAGGAACCATCCGAAGAATAATCCACTGAAGAGTCCAATGAAACCGCCAAGTGTGGTGAGAGAGAGGGCTTCTAAGAGAAATTGCAGAAGGATGTCTTTCTTCCTTGCGCCAAGCGCTTTGCGTAAACCAATTTCTCGTGTGCGCTCTGTGACTGACACAAGCATGATGTTCATGATGCCAATGCCACCGACAAGGAGCGAAATGCCTGCAACAAGAGAAAGGAAGATGGTGAGGCCTGTTGTCACACCTCCAATGACTTGTGTGACTTGCTCGCTACTACGTGCAATGAAATCATCTTTATCGGGGTCATTGTCAGGATTTTTGATGTCATGTTGATCTCGTAATACTGCGATGATGTCTTGTCGTCCGAGTTCAGGATCTCCAATGGTTCGTAGTGTGATGTAGGAGAGATATTTCTGTCCTGTGAGCGCTTTTCCGCTTGAGAATGGCATCACCACAATTTTGTCAAAATCTTGCGCGAGGAGTGATCCTAATTTTTTTAGCACACCAACGACTGTAAATGAGCTTTCTCCAATTGTAATGTGCTTCCCTATCGGGTCGCTATTTCCAAAGAGATCTTCTGCAGTGGTACTTCCAATGACGACGACTGATTTTGCACCTTGCTCATCGTTGTCGCTGAGCAATCGTCCACGATCAATCGTTAGTCCATAATTTTCAAAGAGTGTTTTGTAAGAGGCAAGCGTCATTGGAGAGATGTCAGTATCATCGTAGTGAATGCTTTTTGACACAATGATGACAGGCGATACTCCTTCGACTGTCGAGAGTGCTTGAATAGCATCGAAATCATCCATTGTAAGTGTGTCAAGATTTCCTCCAAATTTTTCAAATCCTTTTGGGATGATGTCGAGCGTGTTTTTTCCAAACGATTCCACTTGGTTCAGAATGTAATTTTGAAATGTATTTCCAAGAGATACCATCATCACAACCGATCCTGTGCCAATGATAATGCCAAGCATGGTGAGAAGCGATCTCTTTCCATTTGCTTGAATTGCTCTTTTGCTAGCCGAGAATGTGTCGAGGAGAAGCATTGTTAGGTTCTAGGGATTAGGTTTTCCGCCTTCGCTCTAGGAGCTACGGTGGACAGGTAGGTGATAGGGTGGTTGATAGAGAGTGTTGCGAATGGCTTTTGGCAATTGGCTATTAGCTTGTGGCTCAGTTGGTAGTGGGGAGTGAGAGTTGATTGCATTAAGCGATGAGTGGGTAGCGTATAGTATTTTATTTTCTAAAACCTAATACCTAACACCTATCACCCCATATTTACTCATACCGCAAGGCTTCCATAGGACTTAAGTTTGCAGCTTTGCGTGCGGGAGAAAGACCAAAGATGATGCCTGTCATGAAAGCCATCAGAAGTGCAATGAGAATGGAAGAAACGGAGATGGCAAAAGCATAGGTTGCCAGAATGTTGTGTGTGATGGCAGCAATGATGAAGGCAAGGAAGATGCCACCGAGGACGCCAATGATTCCTCCGAGAACAGTGAGGAAGATGGCTTCGAGAAGAAATTGGAGAAGGATGTCTTTCTTTGTTGCGCCAAGCGCTTTGCGAAGCCCAATTTCTCGTGTGCGCTCTGTGACTGACACAAGCATGATGTTCATGATGCCAATGCCACCAACGAGAAGTGAGATGGCTGCAATGGTTGTGATGAAGAGCGTGAGACCAAGAGAAACCGAACCTAAGATTTCATTTGCCTGTGCGGATGATCGAACGACAAAATCATCTTTCTTTGGATCATCCTTTGGGTTGGTGATGCTGTGACGAAAGCGAAGAATGCTTTTTACATCATCGAATGCGCGATCGAACGAATCGGTCGCTGTCATGGTCATGTAATTGATATATTTTTGACCTGTGACGTTTTTTGCGATCGAAAATGGCACATAGATGCGATCATCAGCATTTTGAAAAAATTGTGAGCCGAGCGCAGATGTCACGCCAATCACTGTGTAATGCTGATTTGCAACTTGAATTCTTTTGCCAAGTGGGTCGCTATTGCCAAAGAATTTTGTCGCTACATCTGGGCCAAGTACTGCAACGGCTTTTGCTCCTTCAATATCTTCCTTTGACAGCAATCTTCCAAGGCTTGCATGAATGTTTTGATTCAGAAAGAACGTTTCTTTTACGCCAAAAATGCGCGGAGAACCTTCTTCATTTTGGTATGATGTTTTTCCTGTAATGAAAATGACGGGTGCGATATTTGTAATACTTGTGAGCGACTCAAGTTCTCGTACATCTTCAAATGTGAGACTATCGTAACCCGCAAGCACTCCATTTGGCCCACCCTCTTGCGTTCCAGGGAAAATGACCATACTTTTTGGTCCGAGTGAACTAATTTGCCCGACTATCACTCCTGTCATGCTTTGTCCTACTGCACTCATCAAAACAACTGCGCCAACTCCAATGATGATGCCGAGCATGGTGAGTGCGGAGCGACGTACGTTGACAGTCACTCCTTTGAATGCACTACGGATGGTGTCGGTGAGAAGCATTTGTTAGTGTGTAGTTTGTAGTAGGTAGTAAATAGTTGATAGTAGAGCGGCTTTTCTAGCCGCGATTCGTTGATAGTTGATAGTTCCCCCCGCGACTGCGGGGGGCTAGGGTGCGGGGGATCTTTTATCTTATTTCAGCACATCTCTGCTTCCTGCAATGATGCGGGTGAAATCGCGTGAGTCCGATTGAATGCGACCATCTCGAATGTTCACAATACGCTTACTGTGTTCTGCCGTTGTGCGTTCGTGTGTGACGAGGATGATGGTGTGTCCTTCGTCGTTCAATTTTTGCAATGTTTTCATGACAGCAATGCCAGAGACTGAGTCGAGGTTTCCAGTGGGCTCATCTGCAAAAATGACATCAGGATTAGTGACAAGCGCACGGGCAATCGCCACTCTCTGCTTTTGTCCTCCGCTCAATTGACTACTCATATACTCGCTACGATTACTGAGATCGACAAGTTCAATCGCTCTTGTTGCTCTTTCAAGGCGCTCTGAGGCTGGTATGGTAGGATGGTACAAGAGTGGAAGCATGACGTTTTCTAGAACGTTTGTTCGTGGGAGCAAATTGAACGCCTGAAACACAAAGCTCACACGAGTTGCGCGAATCATTGCAAGTGCATCGTCATCGAGTGTTTCCGTTTCTTTTCCTTGGAATAAATATTTTCCTTGAGTATGGAGATCGAGAAAACCGAGAATGTGCATGAGTGTCGATTTTCCTGAACCTGACGGCCCCATGATGGACACAAATTCTCCTCGTTCAATCGATAAATTAATATCAAAAAGCACAGGCGTTTCCACCCCATCATTGAGATAGGATTTATAGAGCGATTGTGTTTCGATGAGAGGCATGGACTAGGTATTAGGGATTAGGTTATAGGTGATAGGGGGGCTGACTTTCTGTTCGCAGATGGCTAGTGGCAATTGGCTTTTGGCTTAAGAGATTGTGAATAGTTAGTGGATAGTTGGTAGTTCTTTTTTTTCTTATTCAATTTTCCTAAAACCTATAACCTATCACCTAATACCTAGCTTACTTTTTCTCCAGCACAATCACGTTTTCTCCTGCTTCTACTCCTTTCACTTCAATCAGTCCCCCATCGCCATCCATCCCTGTTTCAACAACTCTTTCTTCGATGGATTGATCTTCTTTGAGAATGCGAATCACAGATGAACCATCTGCCTTTTCATTGATGGAACGAGCAGGAACAAGGATGACATTCTTGCGCTCTCCTGTGATGATGCTTGCATCCCCAGTCATGCCGACCTTGAGCCCATCGATTGGATTTTTAAAATCGAGTTTGATGCGATATTTTGGAACACCATCTTTCTCTGTCGCTGCAGGATCGATCTCATTCACTTGGAGTGGGAAGATTTCTGTACGATAGGCATCCAAAATAATAGTCCCTGATGCACTCAGCATCACCTTTGGAATATCTACTTCAGATACAAACATCTCGACTCGCAGAGGCGAGATGCCAAGCATGGTAATAGAAGGTTCGGACGATGGGCGAAGCTGACCTTGTTTGATATGTACTTTTGTAATAACACCATCCACTGGCGCAGTAATGACTGCATCTTGGAATTGTGCGGAGGCCCTTGCGAGATCGGCTTGAGCTTGGCGTACGCGTGCTCTTGCACTGTCAAGATCGGTCTTACGCGCAGGAGCTTTTTTGAGTGCTAAAGACGCTTCATCAATTTGGACTGATGTTTCAAAGGTTGCGATGTCTGCCTTTGCACGGTCGCGCACTCCTTTTAAGGATGTGAGAGAACTTTTTTCGGCTGCAATGCGTGATTCATAGCTTGCAGATGCATCTTGCAATGTTTTTAACGCACTATCGATACTCGAGAGTGCTGACTGCGCAGATGCTTTTTGTGTCGCGATAATTGACTTATTTGTTTCCCGTGATGTATTGGTGAAATAGGATGTTAATGTCAAATTTGCAACCATATCGTATGCGCGGTTCATGCTATCTGTTACCAGTGCAATTTGCACTTTTGCATTCTGCAATTTTTGTAACATAAATTGATAGTCAGTTGTCATCCCCTGATTTTGAAGGGCGTTGATTGCATCGAGACTATTTGTAAACATTGTCTGCAAAGAGTCGTATCCACTGTTCTGATTTTTTACAATGGAATCTTGCACATCATTGGCATTAAACACACCTCGCACACTAATGAGCGCTGTCTTCGATAGAGCAAGATTGGCAAGAACTGCGCTATTTGCACTGGAAATTTGACCAGCAAGCCCAACAACTGCCTCATTTTGCAGAAGTGCTAATTCCTGTTCCGCTGTTTTCATGTTCTCTTCCGCATTTTGGAGTGATTGCTTTGCAGCAGTGAGAGATGCACGCTTATTTGCTACTTGCGCCTCTGCAATGGCGATGTCCTCAGGACGACTCCCCTGTTCGAGTGCATCGAGCGCTGCTTTTGCTGACGCAACATTGGCGCTTGCGCTGGCAATACCTGCACTGAGAATGCCCGTGCGAAGCTCTGCCAATTTTTGTCCTGCTTTCACTTTTTGCCCTTCCTTCACATAAATTTTTGAAACAGTATCGAGACTCGAAAATTGTAAATCCAAATCCTTTTCAGAAATGACTGTTCCAACTGCTTCCACAAGTTGCTTCAAATCACCTTGTACTGCCACTGCTGTGACATACGTTGGCTTTGGTGCTCTCGTGACTGCAAATACTAATCCTCCAAGAATGATGGCGACTCCAATGGTAATCGATGTTTTTGGAAAAGCCTTCATCATTTTCCAGAGAAAACGAAGAGGGGTTGTTACCCAAAGAAGAAAAGAGGTAATGCGTTGCATGAAGATAGGACGAAAAGAGTGAATATTTCTTACAAGAAGTATTGTACACTAAAAGGAAGAAAAAATCAATCTTTTTTGGCTTGAGAAAGAGCAAGGAGTGCTTCTGCAACGGCGTCTTCCGCTGATAGCATCTGAAAGCCTTCTTTTTCGATTTTTGCTGTTGAAAGGATGCAATTGCTTCGTGCTGCTTTTGTGATGCCAGTAAACTGATCAAGGATGACGCGTTCACAGTGATGTTTTGGATCGACAAGACGTGTGTATTCTTGCATGAGTTGATAGGGAGAATAGCCTCCTCTATTCACGATATTGTAGATGCCTACTGCTTTTTTCTGGAGTAGAAAATCGAGCGCACGAAGAAAATCGGGGATGTATGTAAGTGAATTGGGGCAGTCGAGCACACGATCGTATTTGAGAATTTTGCTGATCAAATTGCGTGGTGAGTGTTTGCCTTCAAAGGGCATGCGGAGTCGCAGTTGCAAGACGGGTAGTTTTCTGAGAGCCTGATCGCTCACAGCTTTTGTGTACGAATAAAAACTCTCGGTGAAATTTGGCACATCTTCCTCTGAAAATCCTTTGCCATCATTGTCTCCATTGTAGATGCATCCTGAGCCAATGTGCACGAAGTAGATGCCTCTTTTCATGCATTCCTCTGCAACGATGATGGGGCCAAGGACATTGCTGTGAAACGTCTCTTCTTTGTGGTCTTCACACCAATCCACATTGGGCCTTCCTGTTTTCCCTGCGCAGTTGATGACGATGCTTACCTTCTTTTCATCTAATTCTCTCTGCACTTCCGCCTGATTGCCAATATCGATGGTGCTACACACAATAGATGGATAGAGCGCGCGAATGTGCTCTGCGATGTACCCGTTTGCGCCGAAGAGGAGGATTCTTTCATTCACAGTGGCATTGTACGATGAGCATGTTCTTTCTAGCAAGCTTGAGTTGCACTAAAGAAAATTATTTTCTATACTAGGTCCCTTCTTATTTTTTTATCTATGTCAGGTCTTCATAAATTTACAGAGTCCCTTGCGCTATTATGTGATAATAACGCAATTGAAAGTGGCGCTCCTACTGGAAAAGATATTAGAGTAGCTGGGGAGAAGGATCCTAATAAGTATCGTTTTTCTTATGAAATTCTTGATGCACTGACTGAAAATTCTTCGTATCCGATCGATGATGAAGTAGTGGCTATCTTAGAAGAAAAGCTTACACCTGATGAGCTTGACCCTCTGTTTCGTGCTGTTGTGGGTACTGATTTTGCTTTTTTAAGAAGTGGTGTTTTTGAAACACCCGTCTTTATTCTTAATAAGAAGCCATTACAGCGATATCCTTCTATTCTTTCCTATTTTATTGTTGCCTCACAATTACGAAATCGATTTCGTGAATTACTTAGTGATGGAGAGGCTACAAAAGATGAAAAATTTCCTATTCAGCAAGTTTCTATTGATACTAAAACTGACCTAGAAGCTATTCTAGGCTTTTTACCTGATCAACATCCATACAGAAGAGAATTGCCGCTCATGGTTGCAGAATTGGAAAAACAGGAAAAAACGGAATTTATCGAAGAATGTATACGAGCTTTTCGTGGTGGTTTGGATAGTGCCTTAGTCAGTCCTGCTTTTGTTTTAGAGAATGCACAAAAAAGAGAGGGCGATCTTTGTACCTATGATCTGCCTTCGCGCTTTGATTTATCTCATTTATTACGACATAAAAAAGATCACCTAGATAACGGTATTGCAATTGCCTCTGATCGTGTCATTCACGCTCTTCGAGAACAGTTTGGATATTTTGTTATTCAGGCAATGGAGAGATCAATTAGAAGCGATAAACCTTCTCCTATTACTCGATCTTCTTCTACTAAACTTCCATTATCATTACGAAATCATTCTGCTGATGTTTCTAGCTTGCATTCTAACGATGATCTTATTGGTTATGAAGAAATATGGCAAAGGAATGTTCTTCCTCAAATTTTACGCTTTCTTTATCCTCAAGCTGTTTCCTCTCAACATAGCAATCTTTTATTATCAGGGCCTCCTGGGACTGGTAAAACAGCTTTTGCGGAATCGGTGGCACGTTTTGCAATGGAAAACGGTTCAGGTATTCAATTTTTTTCCTTAAATATACCAGATATTTTTTCAAAGTGGGTTGGTGAATCACAGAGAAATATGCGTGAATTGCTTGATTTTCTACATGCAAATCAACCATGTATCATCTTTACAGATGAAGTTGATGGTGTCTTTTTTGAGCCTGGAAGTATGAGTGTCGCGCATGAGGAAACAGTGCGTATTCAACAGGCTTTTATGAAAGAGATGAGTGGATTTGCCACTGAAGGAAGGCGCATTTTCTTTATCGCAGCCACAAACCGCTCTCATGCAATCAATCCTGCATTCTTGCGTGATGGACGATTTGATATTCAGGTGGAATGCCCTCATCCTACCGCAAATCATCTTGCAAAGATCTTGATGCAAAAAGGAGATAAAAGAAAAGATGTTATAGAAATTTCTGATCGATCTCTTGTGAAATTATTTGCTCCGCACGATCTCCATCAAACAGGTGATCTTGCCTCTGCTTTTGTAGGATCAGATATTACAGGTATATTGAAACGTATTGACGATAGAAGATTAATAAGCGCTACTCATAGTGAATTAGCTACATCCAAACCATTACATTCTCAGTCAATAACAATAGATTTACTAGAAGAAGTATTACGTGACCATCTTTCATTTACAGCAGTACGTCGACGCAAAGCAGCAGAAGATCAAGCTAATATAGTAATGCATACAAGACATTGTCCGGATTCTGCTTCTCACAGACATGCGCTAAGCGCAGTTGGTCATAGTGGAAATGCTAAATCTTCAGCATTATGGCTTCCTGATGGTTGGCAAAACTCCTAAACGCCAATCACTGCTAATTGCAAGTCACTTGCATTTAGAATGGTATTGATGCATTTTCCAGCATCCGCAGGCGGAACGCCTGCTCCTGAAAAAAACGAATAATTTGATCAAATTTTGTGTTCAATCATTCTTCATTCTTCATTCTTCATTCTTCTCTGCCATCCTCTTCAGTAGCTGATCTTCTTCCCATTTTTGCATGGCTTTCACAATATGACTGAAGTTTCCTTCCATCACACCTGGAATGTTACTGAAGTTTTCGTTGGCGCGGTGGTCGGTAATGCGATCTTGTGGAAAGTTGTAGGTGCGAATTTTCTCGGAGCGGTCGCCTGTTCCTACTTGCCCTGAGCGTAAATCGCCCATCTCTTTCATTTTGCGTTCTTGCTCTGCGGCATACAAACGAGAGCGAAGGAGGCTCATGGCAAGCTCGCGGTTTTTGTGCTGACTTCGCTCTGTTTGGCAGGCTACCACTACACCAGAAGGAATGTGTGTAATGCGCACCGCGCTTTCGGTTTTGTTGACGTGCTGACCTCCTGCTCCACTCGCGCGGTACACATCCATGCGCAAATCTTCTGGGCGAATAGTGATGTCTACTTCCTCTGCTTCAGGAAGAATGGCAACAGTTGTTGTCGACGTGTGCACACGACCCTTGTTTTCTGTTGCTGGAATGCGCTGTACACGATGCACACCCGACTCAAATTTGAGTGCACCATACACCCCTACTCCTTCAATGCGAGCTGTTGCCTCTTTAATGCCACCTGCGTCTGCGTCCGATGTATCCATCAACTCACTCTTCCATCCTTGTTCTTCTGCAAAACGCAAATACATCTTCAGTTGTTCTGCGGCAAAGAGTGCTGCTTCTTCTCCTCCCGCTCCCGCTCGTACTTCGATGATCACGCTCTTCTCATCATCAGGGTTTTTTGGGAGCAATGCGCGCTTCATGTTCTCGAGAAGCACAGGCATTTCTGCCCTTGCCTTTTCCGCTTCTTCAAATGCGAGTGCTTTTAATTCAGGGTCGTTTGCAAGAGAAGTTTCCTCATCAATTGCCTTTTGCAAGCTATCATACTGCCGCAATTGCTCTTCGAGTGGCTCGAGTTGCTTCATGCGCCTTGAGAGGAGTGTTAGTTGCTTTTGATCGCTATAGATCGCAGGATCTTCCATCTTTTTTCGGATGTCGGCGAGTTCCTGAACGTGCGTGCGAATGGTATCAATCATACAAAAAAGAAAGAAGTACTCTGTTCTGCTATACTAGCAGTGTAGCAGATGAAAATCCTTCTTGCCATGTCCGGCGGTATCGACTCAAGTGTTGTTGCGCACATGCTCTGTGAACAGGGTCATGAGGTCATTGGTGTGCGATTCACCCTGTGGATCGACCCTCTTGCGCCAGCTCTTGCGCAAATTCTTCCGAGTAAATGTTGCACCACGCAAAACATTCATCGTGCTGATCTTGTGAGTAAAAAACTTTCTATTCCACTTCATATCATCAATCTTGAGCAAGAGTTTAAGGAAACAGTGGTCGATCCATATCTTTCTGCTCATGCAAAAGGCCTTACGCCAAACCCTTGCATTGGATGTAATCGAACCATCAAATTTGGGAAATTAATTGCTCTCATGCGTGAGTTTGGTTGTGAAAAGCTGGCAACTGGTCACTACGTTCGAACGATGCGCGATGAACATGGTGACATTCACCTTCTTCAAGCAAAAGATCGACGAAAAGATCAGAGCTACTACTTGTATGGCATTGAAAAAGATGTACTTTCATCTCTTCTTTTTCCTCTTGGAGATCTTGAAAAAAAGCAAGTGTATGAACTTGCAAAAAAATATGACGTTCCTCTTCCAGAGAGTTACAAAGAAAGCCAAGATTTGTGTTTCTTCCCTGAAAAAAAACCTCAAGCGTTTCTGAAAAGACACTTGAAAGATGCGCTCAAGCAAGGAGATATCATCGATCGAACAGGAAAAAAACGTGGGGAACATGCTGGTCTGCCACTCTATACCATTGGACAACGTCATGGACTCAAGATTGGCGGACTGAAAATCCCTCTGGAGGTTGTAGAGAAAAATGCTGAGAAGAACCAGATCATCGTTGCAGAAAAAGGACGAGAAACTATTCAAAAAGTATTTCTTCGAGATGTTCGTTTTTTACGCGATCTGCAGAGCACATCGTTGCATGCAACCTGTCGCTTGCGCTCGCTTTCGCCAGTGCGATCTGGCACCATTCATCTGCTCCCGAATGCTCGTGCAGAATACGTTTTTGATCAAAAATTACCACGTCAATCTCCTGGACAATCTCTTGTGCTCTATAGCGATGACGAAGTTCTTGGAGGAGGAGTGATTGAATTTCAGGAGTAAATGTGGTACAATGGAGGGTCAACTCCATGTTTCATTCTTCTTTTTTGCAGGCAAGCTACACTGAACAAGGGGATATTGTCCTTCATCATTCAAAGGGCATCACCACTTCTCACGACTCTTCCTCATCTGCAGAAATTGTGAATGCTGAGCTTTCTGTCCTTGCTTCTCCAACTCAAAAGAAGCAGAGAAATGTGCAGTGGACTTCTTCTGATGTCGATCGACGCATGCCATCTATTTCTGCATTGCTACAGATTGTTTCCGATCGCCTACGTTCATTTCTTCGTCTTTGTATTCGTGAAAGTCGCATTCAATATCTTTTCACTCGTCGACGCTTTGGAGAGGAGGTGCATTCTTTGAAAGCAAGTTTGCAACAGGCTCCCGTGGCACTTGCTGATGCTCATTCATTCTTGTTGCATCATGCGGATACGCCCATTCCTGTTCCGCGCCAGATACACAAGGCACTTCACCCGCGTACAAGCATTGGTCGCTTTCTTCTCGATAGTGTACGTTTTGGATGTACGTTTGCTTTTATTTTTGGCATTTTTTTTACTGCACTGAACTATCACAGCTTCTGGCAAATTATGAAAGCGGAGTTTGCTCTTGGTAATACCATGCAACAAGAACAGGCTCTCACGCAAGTTGTACAAGGAACCTTTGGTATTGAAGATGGAGCGCAATCATCTTCAGGATTTTCTGATGAGTCTGTGCCTGGACTACTATCTGCCCTTCCGGCGGTTGGACCACGAGAAGACCGTCTCATCATTCCAAAAATTGGAAAAAATGTTGCTATTGTGAGGCCAAGTATGGATGCACTGATTCATGAAAACTGGAAGCAATTTGAAGAAGATATTCAACATGCTCTGCGCGATGGTGTTGTGCACTATCCTGGCTCTGCTCGCCCTGGTCAGGCTGGTAATTTCTTTGTGACAGGGCATAGTTCATACTATCCATGGGATCCTGGAAAATATAAGGATGTTTTTGCTCGTCTTCATGAGCTTTCCATTGGTGATCGGTATTTTGTCTATTATGGAGGCGAAAAGCATGTGTATCGTGTCATCAGCAAAAAAGAAGTGCAACCAACTGATGTGTCAGTTCTCGATCAGCCAATGGACAAGCGTCTTTCAACGCTCATGACCTGTACGCCAGTTGGAACCACTCTTCGCCGTCTCATTATTATTGCAGAAGAGATCGATCCAAACACCGAAGAAGTTCTCCAAGTTGGTGAACACACTACAGATGAGATGCAACAGAGACTGAAGAACTTAGAAGCTTTGCCGATGTAGGAAGGGGAATCCCATTATTTAATCACTAACATAGTTCATGAAGATCGTTTTTATCAATTCTTCGAAAAGTATAGCAGAGAAATCTTACAAATGTTTTTTTGTAAATGCGCGACCAGAATGAGATTTAAGGTATTTTTCAAAATCTTCAGCGCGATCTCGATCTTGAAATGCAGTGTAGGATTGGATTTTCCATGGACAAAATTTACTGGTATGCGGACATTTCTTTGAGTTGTGTTCGCTTATTCGACGCTCAAGATCGTTCGTTACGCCAACATACCAATGCTTTTGATCTGCTGATACTAGAATATATACGAAGTGCATAGCAGATTAGTATATACTAACTTGCTTTAATAATTTCGAATATATCGGCGTAGCCGAAACATCATAATGGCTTCTCATACCAATGCTCTATGAGAGAAGAATCAAAAAATTATTGAGGCAAAGCCGTATAAATCTACTGTAGCGAAAGATAAAGCCCGGCTTCGTTGGGCTTCACTTCGTTTCGCGTCAACTTCGCCGTGGCATCCGGCTTGTATGGCACAATCGCGGCGTAGTCTCGGTTGCTTTAGCAACCGGACGAAGCCGGATGGTGCCGAGGGCGGGAATTGAACCCGCACATCCAGGTATGGATAAGAGATTTTAAGTCTCTCGCGTCTACCATTTCGCCACCCCGGCACACGTGCATGATAGCAAAAATTCTCTCGAAACAAAAGAAAAAATGTGGTATACTGAGGAGAAATGTTTTTCTTTTCTTCCAATAAACAACTGCAACTGGGCTATATTTTTGCAATTGGCTCTCTGCTCTCTTCAGGAAGTTTTAATGCGCTTGCAAAAGATTTGTCGCCTTACCTTTCTCCACTCTCACTCATCTTTTTAAGTGAATCACTCACGGCGTTCTTCATTATTCTATCTTTTGGCTTTTTTCCACTCTGTACACTCTGCTCTGAGTTACCACGTAGGGATGTCTTCTGGGCTTTTGTTGTTGGCTTATTCAATTCTGTTTTGTCTCCACTGCTTTGGTACATTGGTCTTTCTTCGACGAGCGCATCCAATGCATCCATTCTTTCGTGTGCGGACATTCTCACCATTCTTTTTGCGAGCTATTTCATTTTAGGGGAAAGCATTGAACGTATGCAGTATGTCGGTGCTGCCATCATTTTTAGTGGCATTATTGCTCTTAATATTCAAACAGGACCTCTTCCTCTCTTTGCATTCAATACGGGAGATCTTCTTCTGCTCCTGAGTGGTATTGTGTCTGGTTTTGGCGTTGTTCTCTATAAGAAGAATATCCCTCATGTGATGCCAGAACTTGCCATTCTTCTTCGCACGCTTATTGCATCCTTTTCAGTAGGACTGTTCATCATGTTTTCAAGCGCACACTCCCTCAAAGGCGATCTCCACACTTTTCCGCTTACGAAGATCATCTCTCTTCTCATTTTTGCCTTCTTTGCTCGATACATCAACCTTTCTTTTTTCTACGAAGCACTGAAGCGTCTTCCAGCTCATACTCTTTCGATGATTCATATTGCAACTCCTCTTTCTGGACTTTTCTTTGCATGGCTGCTCCTTTCTGAAACGCTGCAATACAATCAAATATTTGGTGTTCTGCTCATCCTCCTTGGTGTGGTTGTTGAACACTGCGCAAAACCCCTCGCGCGACACATTCCTCATCTGCGCCTCTTCCATGGGCATGGGTTGAAATAGCATATTGGTAATTGGCTAGTAGCTTGTCGCTTTGGCAGTTAACACAATTGGCTGTTTCGTTGATAGTTGGTAGTCATTAATTTCATCAATGATCACAGAGCGGCTTTTCTAGCCGTGATTGTCTTATTTAGTCAATAGTTGTTAGTTGGGAGTTGATAGTTATTCGTTATTCCCTCCCTCCTTTCTATTACTTAGTATACTACCTACTATCAACTCACCACTACCTACTAACAATAATCGTTTCCTCAATGCGCATGCCCCATTTTCCTTCAAAATAGAGCCCTGGTTCGATGGTGATGACTTCATTTTTCTTGAGTTTCATGAGCGGTGCTTTACTACTAATGACGACTCCTTCGTGAATCTCTAAGCCAACACCATGCCCTAATGCATGTGAAAATTCTGTGTCATATCCATATGCTTTCAGAATGCGTCGTGCTTCCTTGTCGAGCGCACGATTGCTCACCCCTGCTCGCACCATCTTCTTCGCACCATCAAAGGCTTTTTTCAGTGCAGAAAGTGCCTTTTTTTGCTCCGCTGTTTTTTCCCCAGTGAAATAGACTTCGCTATAGTCACTCGCATATCCATCGATTTCTACCCCCATATCAATTTGTACCAGATCTCCTTTTTTAAGGGTTCTTTTTGTTGGATGATGATGCGGTTTACTCGTATTTTCTCCAAAGGCCACAATGGTCTCAAATGCCATACTGAGCGCGCCATACTCCCTCGCTTTACACTGAATCACCCACTCCAATTCTTGTTCGCTCATCCCTACCACAAAGAGACTGGGTATTTCCTTCAAAATCTTCTTTGTGATGGCACATGCTTTTTTGATCTTTTGTAGCTCCTCCGGATCTTTCTCTCGTCTCATCTCTTCTAGAAGACCAGAAGTTTGAATAAATTTTGTGTTCTTATATTTTGTCTGCCATTTGCCATATCGCGCAAGAGACACATCTTCTGATTCAATTCCTACTTTTTTCTTCGCTGAAAGTTCATTGTCCAATTGTTCTATACTCTGAACAATAACCCCTTTTTTCACTGATTGCAGAGCTATTTCTTTGTATCGGCTATCCACAAAGAGTTGACATCCTTTTTTACTCAAAAGAACACACCCTGCACTCACCGCAATGCCTGTAATGAAGCGGATATTGACAAGATTTGTCACAAGAATAGCATCTGCTTTTGCTGTCTTGAGGAGGGTATTGATTGTTTTTTGAGAAGAAATGAATGACATAGGACTGGAAAAAAGATCAGAAATATGCTATCATAGTTTGATGTATTTCTCTCTTCTTTCATTTTTTCTTGGCTTTTTCCTTCTATTCGTGAGTGCAAGCGATGCTCATGCTGCAGTCTATGGGGGAAGTGGCATTCAATCTGGCCTCAGCTTATTCTCTGGTCTTGGTGGCATTTCGACCGCCACGAGCGTTCCTCAGCTTATTAGTATTTTTGTGACATTTTTACTCAACATTGTGCTCATTATTGCTGTTCTTGCAATCATTATTGCAGGTATTTACCTCATTGTGAGCAATGGCGATGAAGGAAATAAAGACAAGGCAAAGAACATCATTTTCTACGTTGCGATTGGTATTGTCCTCATTCTGTTTGCGCGCGTTCTTGTTGTTTCTGTCAACAATGCATTTGGATGATCTCTATGCACTTTTTTCTACGATCATTGGCATCTTGTCTTCTTTGCGTCCTTCTGTGGATGCACGTTCCTGTTACCTTTGCGGACAATGTTGCCATGCCATCCATCACCCTTTCTCCTGGTGATACTGTGGAAATTGGTACCGACACACAAGCAAAGAGCCCACAGTATAGTTGGGTTCTTACCAAAGATCGTCAATTCATCAGTGCACAACGAACGCCTTTTTTTAGGATGCGTGTTACAGAACCTGGGCAGTATCTACTCGATGTGAATATTCAAGATGCCGAACATGCCATCACAGAATATCGTGCCTTTACCATTCTTGTGCAAGACGCCCCTGCACCACTCCCTCCTCTTCCGCCAGCTGACAGCAATACAACACCACTTCTCGCTATTCTTTCGACAAATCCCCCCATTTCTTCTGGGCTGATCCATCTTCCAAAAGAAGGAGGATTTGTCAAAATTGATCCTCTTGCATCTCGTGGAAAAATCGCGCGATACGATATTGACTTGAATCTTGCGCTTGATAGTAATGGAGATGGAAATCCAACTAATGATCGCGATGCTGATCAGACTATTTTTTCGCTGAGTGGCACTCCTCTCTATTATTATGCCATCCCTTCGAGTACGTCCCGCTCCTTTGCTGTGTCTGTATCAGGTAATGGTTCATTTCCACCGAGTACAGTGCAAGCAGCAATTGCATTTTCAGGGCTTCTTCCCAATGAGCCTTCTTTGCCTTCTGTCGTTTCTTCATCACAATCTACTCAAAATCCTGGTAGCCCAATTGTCGTTGAGTCTCTTGGTGCATCACATCGGTTTTCCCTTCTCCTTCCTCAAGAATTGAAGCAAAAACAACTCCTTTCGGAGTGGGATTTTGGTGATCATACAAAAAGTCTTTTACTGCGCCCAGAACATACATACTCCGCTTCTGGCGTCTATCCAGTACGCGTTCTCCTTCGTGATATTACAAATGGTGAGGTGCTTTTTTCCTTTACCGATTCAATTTCCATTCAAATCCTTTCCGCAGAAACATCATCCTCTTCTTCTATTCGATCTTCTTCCGTTTCCTCTTCCTCCGCGCAGTCTTCACAGAGTGCTTCTTGGTTTGCAGGAGTTTCCTTCGCATCACTCTTTTCTGTTCTGCTCATTGTGTTCTTCTTACTTGCCATTGGCATTGCGCTCTTTCTTATTTTGCAATTTATCAAGCAAAAAATGGGGCAAAAACTTGCAGATACACTGGAAACGATTGAGCAAAAAATTGCCCCTACATCAAAAGAAGCGATTTTGGAAAATGTTGAACCTATCAAACTGGCAAAGCCTACTGCACCTTCCAAGACAATCTCTTCCTCTCAGCCTCCTACTCAGTCTGAAGATGTACAAGCAGATTTTACGACTACGACACGAACCAATGAAACTCCGCTTGCGCAGAGTGGACCTGTTCCTGATTGGCTGAAAAAAACACCTTCCCCTTCATCATCGACACCTCCATCTCGTCCATCTCCTGAAAAAAAGAATACACTTCCTCCGCCTCCTATTTTTGGAAAAGATGCTCCTACCCCTCCATCGCAAGCTCCAGTTTCTCCCTCCCCATCAGCCTCAATGCCGCCATCTCCTACGCCTGCGCCGAAGAGTAGCACTGCGACAGTGAAGCCATCATCTCCTCAAAAAACCGAACAAAAGCAAGTGAAAACTCCTGAATCTTCTCTAAAAAAAGAAGAACGCTTGTCTTCTGTTTCTCCTACTCCTGTACTGCAGAACACTAAAAAGGAGATGCCTCCTGTTGCTCAAGAAAAGCCAATTGCTTCATCTCAAAACACTATAAAACAAACACCATCACCAACAAAAGCAGACGCAGTGCCTGCATCCACTCAAAAAACATCTCTTCCTCTTCCTCCGCCTCTCCCATCAACAACACGAGCGAACCCTCCTCTCAAAGAAGTACTTGCACCACAACCCCTACAAACACCTACTTCTGATGTTCCTGCATCTTCTCTACCACCTACCCCTAGCGTCACGCCATCTAGTGCCACTACTGGTAGTGTCATCCCCCCTAGATCTAGCGTTGACACTACCTCTAGTGCGCCTCCTGTTTCGTCCAATGACACTACAGGTAGTGTTCCATCATCACAATCAAATATTCCTCGCACGACACCAGCAAGCATTTCTTCTTCAGGAAAAGCAGAAAGTTCTCCTGTTCTTACGCCATCGAACCCGCCACGTACTGATGTCATCTCTCAAGAACAACAATCCGTTTCTCCTGTGCAATCTTCTCGCAACGTATCTAACCCACCATCATCCTCTGCGCCTGCCATCGACACTACGAACAAAACAGCATCACCCCTTACATCCTCCGATGCTCCCGCTCAGGAAAAGCCCCTCGCTTCTCTTCAGGAATCTCCTACACCATCCAATGATCTGCCGCCAACGATGCCCACTAACAACACTTCTAATGTGAAGCCTCCTAAAACTCCTTCTTTTGGCTTTACAGATGTTCCTCTTGGAAAGGTAGAGCCACCTTCACCAATTTTACCACCTGACGATCAGCCTGTTGCATTCTTGAGAATGGAAGACACAACATCGTAAGGAAAATGTTTTTCATTCAAATGATCATTGACTATGCTGTATGTGATGCGGATTCTGTTTCTTCCCTTCCTTCTTCTGACAGGATGCTTGCCGCATTCGTCGTTGCATGCTCCACGCTCATTTGACGAAGAGAAATCGGCGTTGATTGCATTAGTGCACGCACATCGCACCCTCGATGCACTGCATCAATTAGAAGCATTGAGTACACACGATGCTACTATCGCAAGTCGTTGTCATGAACTTGCGCATGAAGTTGGTCATACTGCATTTGAAATGCTTGGTTTTTCTGGTGCCATTGTTCTCAATAATGACGTCTGTGGATCAGGCTATATGCATGGTGTGATTGAAGAACATTTTGAGCATACCACTGATATTGTGCATGCCTTACGGACTACATGCTCCATCACAGATGGTCGATGTTTGCATGGGCTTGGTCATGGTCTCATGTTCTTTTCAAAGAATGATGTTCCGTGGTCGGTACGACACTGTCGTTTACTGCCAAATTCTTTTTCGCAAGTGAAATGTGCAGAAGGAATTTTTATGGAAAACTTTGAAGCAGATGAGGAGAGCCATCCTTCACAATATCTGTATCCAGATGATCCAGCAAAAATTTGCCGCATGCAACAACCTGATTTTCGTTTGACGTGTTATTTTTACTATCCTCGCTATTATTTGCGCATTCATCACCGTGATTTTGATGGTTTGCGCCAATCGTGTCTTTCGCTCTCCAATGCTGAAGATAAAAAAATTTGCATCACTGGGGTTGGCAGTGCTGCCATGAAAACTTTTATTGCAGATCCTCTGCGAGCACTGCGTGAATGTGATGCATTCATTGATCAGAACCATCAATCGTGCATTGAGGGACTTGTGAGTTACTCTATGGTGCATTTTGCATCTTCAAAGAAAGGTGAAGAATTTTGTGAGATGCTCTCTTCTGCAGACGCAACCGTTTGTCAACAATCTGTTCTCGATGCACAGGGCATCTTTCCCTTCTAAAAAATTCTCTAGCCAGAGGAAAAAAAATGATTTACTCTAGCATCACGTGTGGCGATCGTAGCTCAGTTGGTTAGAGCATCGGGTTGTGGTCCCGAGGGTCGTGGGTTCGAGCCCCATCGATCGCCCCAGTTTTCTCTTCTAGAGAGACTTTTTGCATTGGCAAATGATAAAAGTCTGCTATACTCCACGGTATGGCTGACCTTAAATATCGCTCCCCGAAAGGTGTGCACGATGTTCTCCCACGAGCACATCAATTCATGACCTACATCAAAAAAGCAGTGCGTCATCGTGCGCGTCAAGCAGGATATAAGCGCATCGATCCGCCAATTTTTGAAGATCGCGCTCTCTTTGAGCGTGGCATTGGTGAACACACCGATGTTGTAGAAAAAGAGCTCTTTTCTGTGGGGCGTAAAAGTGCAGATGGAGGTGAGGCGCCCGACAAGGAATATGCCCTTCGACCTGAGTTTACTGCAGGCATTTGCCGTGCGTACATCGAACACGGCATGCACAATCTTCCTCAGCCTGTGGAACTTTATTCCATTGGTCCTTGTTTTCGCTATGACCGTCCGCAAAAAGGACGATACCGTCAATTTCATCAACTTGATTTTGAAGCCATTGGCCTCTCTGATGCGAGTATTGACGCTCAATTGATTCACATTGCATGGAAGATTTTTGCAGATTTGCAAATTCTCTCTCGTTTGACACTGCAGGTAAACAACATTGGTTCTCCTGATGATCGTAAGAATTATGTGAACGCACTGCGAGATTTCTTTACAGGAAAAGAGCGCAATCTTCCAGATACTGATCGTGCTCGTTTACTCACAAACCCCCTTCGTCTTCTTGACTCCAAAGAAGAAGACACTCAAATTCTTGTGAAGATGGCGCCAACACTCGATCAATTTATTAGTGAGGATAGCAAGAAATATCATGCTGATCTTCTTCAGTATCTCACCGATCTTGGCATGACGTACACGGAAAATAATCGCTTGGTTCGTGGTCTCGACTATTACAATCAAACAGTCTTTGAGTTCTGGGATCAGTCCACTGGAGCGCAGAATGCGGTAGGTGGCGGTGGTCGATATGACTATCTTATTGAACAAATTGGCGGAAAGCCTACTCCTGGCATTGGTTTTGCGGCAGGTATTGAGCGCATTATTTGGCACATGGAACAGGCAGGAGTTGAGGCGCCAAATAAAGACACTGTTGATGTCTTCGTTGCACAGCTTGGACCAGAGGCAAAGCGAAAATGCTTGCAACTTGTGAGTGCGCTTCGTGAGCATGGCGTCCATACAGTTGGTGCGCTTGGTGAAGCGAGCCTCAAAAGCCAGATGCGCCTTGCCGATCGCTTTGAAGCAAAGTATTGCTTGCTCTTAGGTCAAATTGAAGTGAAGGAAAACACCATCATTCTTCGCAATATGGAAGAAGGAAAACAGAAGCAAATTTCTTTTGATCAAGCCATTCCAGAAGTTCTTGCAGCGCTTGGTGAAGAGAAGCTCGACACCTATTCTCTGACCGATCATCTTGGGGAGTTTGTAGAGCCGTAAACGTAGTAGGGAGTTGATAGTTCAGAGCGGCTTTTCTAGCCGCGTTTAACATGGCGCTATTAGCTAGTAGCAATTAGCTATTAGCTTTTAGGTTTGTCAATAATTGAACAAATAATGTGTTCAACCATTCTTCATTCTTAATTCTTCATTTTTCCTTCATCTGGCTTGATGCCATAATACTCAAACAAGAACTTTGCGATGTCTTTAAAAAGAGGGGCTGCTGATTTGCTACCGAAGTCATCTTTCTTTGGACGATCAAGTTTTACAAGAATCATAAACTTTGGATGTTCGAGTGGTGCGTAGCCTGCGTAGGTTGCAATGGTCGAACCTGTTCCACGCTCATATTTTCCTCCTGGTCCTGCAATTTGTGATGTTCCTGTTTTACCAGCAATGCGATAGCCTGGTACTTTTCCTGCTTTTGCAAAACCAAATTGAGCACCGTGGGCAAGAATGCCAGTGATGGTTTCTGCAGTTTGAGGCTTGAAAACTTGTCGAATAAACTCAGGATCTTTTTTATTCACAGTCCCATCTCCAAGACGCACTTCATCAATAATAGTTGGCTTCATTAATTTTCCACCATTCGCTAGCGTAGAAAATGCAGTTGCCATTTGAATAGGAGTGACAGAAATTCCTTGTCCAAAGGAAAGTGTAAGCACGAGGGCATCATCCCAATCTTTCCATTCTTTTAAGTTCCCTGGAAGTTCATTATCGAGTTCAATTCCTGTCACTTTTCCAAATCCTAATTGATCGAGTGCAGCGTGGAAAAGTTTGCGACCAAGCTTACTTGATATACTTGTCATGCATGTGTTGATCGAAAAATCCATACAATCGACCATCGACACTTTTCCATATGCTTTATTGAGCGCATTTTTAATAATAAATCGATCAACTTTAATGGAGCCGCTATCGTAATAAATATCAGTTGGAACGGTTTCTCCTTGATCAATTGCAATGGCCATTGTGAGGGGTTTCATCACCGATCCTGGTTCGTACAATTCTTGCACTGCGCGATTCACATAGGAACCAACGCCAATATTATTTTTATACTTCAACCATACTCCACGTGTTTTTGTTGGGAAAATTTCACGACGGTTATTATCTCCAAGATAGTAGTAGTATCGCGTTAAATCCTTGAGGTCATAGAGCTTCTCTAACTCTGTTAATTTTGTTTGTGTTTCTGCACTCAGGCGCAAGCGTCCTTCTGCAGTAATATCATCTAAAAATCCTTTCATAATACGGCCATTGTTTTCAGGATTGAGAATTTCAATGACAATCTTTTTTTCATCATCGCTACTCATTGTCATCACTTCTTTTTCATACACCGATGCATAGCTATTACTGTCAAATAATGGAGCATTTGCAAGCGCAAGAATGCGTCCTGTAAAAGGATCCATCACAATCACTTGTCCACTTTCCGCATCAACTTTTTTTACCATTGCATCGAGGAGCTCTTCGACTTTCGATTGAATCATACGATCAATGCTGAGAACGATGGTTGCTCCATCTTCTGGGTTGATGAATGTTTGATCGGCAGAAAGAATTTGTCCACCCGTTGGGTCTTTTACGGATGCAATCAGCCCTTCTTGACCCTTGAGCATCGTGTCAAAGGAACGTTCAATACCATATTGCGGTTCTTCAAGATTGTTAATAAATCCAATAAGATGCGATGCGATGCGTGTATCGGGGTAGAATCGCCGATGCTCAGAAAGAATGGCCAGTGCACGCGAAGGATCAGAGAGTGTCGTTTTTTTCTTTTGATCTTTTGAGAGCGCTAAAAATTCTTGCTTTGCCTGTTCGCTATATTTTTCTTTGAGTGCAACAATTTTTTTACTAATCTCTGGCGAGAGTCGACTCATAATAGGAACATAACGTAGAGGCCTATCGATGAGACGAGCGCGAATAGTTGCAGGATCTAACCGCAGAATGGGCGATAGGGTGCGCGCAATATCAGATATTTTTGATTGTGTTATTTCATTTGGATTCGCGGCAATCAATTTTTCTGATGTATTGATAATAATGCCTGGAATATTGAGCGCAATACTGTCTGCAATTTGTTTTTTATCTGCGCTATAGAGTAGAGGGACAAAGTTGACGCTTTTTTGTTGAATGCGCGATTCAATGTCGCGTGCAAAGAGGCGTTTTATTTCTGTGTGTTGTGGCACGACTGATTCTGGAGCAAGAATGCTCCCTGTTTCAACGCTCACAACATACCCCCCCGATCCTGTTGGCTGCTCCACAAACTTCAGTCCAGTTAAGGGATTGAATGCATCTTTATAAAATTTCAATAATTCTGTTGGGCAGTTTGCATTTCCTTTTCTACATGTTGCGTCTGTTTCTACTGGAATGAGAATATCTGCCAGTGAGTCTGCAATGTCCGCATGATGATCTTTCAGTACAAGAGGATCGATATAGAGAAGGTCAAGTGTTGTATTTGTTGCAAAAATGCTCTCATCCCCTGTTTTGCTATTTTTTCCAAGAATTTCTCCTCGCTTCGCGGAAAGAACAACTCCTCCAAATTGTTGCTTCTGTGCTTGCAATGCGTAGTCCTTTCCTTTTACAACTTGCAATTCCAGTAGTCGACCAACAATGAGAAGGACGATGAACAGAAATAATCCTTGCACAATAAAAATACGTTGCTCAAAGAGCTGGCGTTTTCGTGTCTCCAGAATATGTCGCATATTTCCAAGCACCACATCATGATAGCACACCCTCACTTCTTCGCGGAACAGATTTTCAATTGCATCTCTGCAATTATCTTCCCTCTCGTACAATCATCTCCTCTCTTTTTGCTCCTGTGCCAATGATGCTGATTGGAATGCCAATCTGTTCCTCAAGGAAGAGAATGTATCGCTTTGCATTTTCAGGGAGATCATCAAAATGTTGAATGCCAAGGGTGGACGTTTTCCATCCTGCAAGTTCTTCAAAGACTGGCATGTCTCCATCCATTCGCACGAGCACTGGAATAGTCTCTTCTGCATCGAGTACATCAAGTTTTGTGAGGTTGATGCATGTATATCCATTGATGAGTGCTGAGAGTTTCACATCTGGAATGGAGAACCATCCACAGCGACGAGGGCGTTTTGTGACGGAGCCATACTCCCCTCCTCTCTCGCGTAGCGCATCTCCTCGTTCGCCAAGAATTTCTGCAGGAAATTGACCTTCTCCTACACGTGTGCAGTATGCCTTTGCCACTCCAATGCAAGACGTGAGATAGTGCGGAGCAAGTGCCAAACCTTGTAATGCGCCTGCAGCGGTTGTCGAACTACTCGTGACATATGGATAGGTTCCATGATCGATGTCGAGAAGTGTTGCTTGCGCACCTTCAATGAGAATCTTTTTCCCCATCTTTCTTTGCTCTTCAAAAAAGAGTGGCAAAGAGCATAGAACGCGATCTTGTAGCAATTCCTGTGCACGGCGCAAGGCTTCCATTTCTACGGTTGTATCAATCGAAATCCCCCATTCCTTCTGTAGGTCATCGCTATATTGTTTGATGCGGGCAAGAAAATCAGTCTTCTGCAACGATTCCATGCGCATGCCACTGCGCGCTGCTTTCATCATGTACGCAGGTCCAATGCCACGTTTTGTTGTGCCAATTTTCCCTGTTGCTGACCTCCTTTCTTCAAGAAGTCCATCGATTTCTTTGTGAACATCAAGGACAAGATGTGCGCTATGAGAAATCCATAACCTTGGAACAAGATCGATGCCAACGGCACGAAGAAGATCGATCTCTTCTAAGAGTGTTGGAAGATGAATGACCATTCCAGCGCCAAGCACAACTGGCTTTCCTTCGTGCAAGCAGCCAGATGGAAGGAGGCGGAAAATGTGTTTCTGCCCATTCACAATAATGGTATGCCCTGCATTTGCTCCACCACATGCTCTTGCGATCACATCAAAATGTTCGCCGAGAATATCGGTGAGTTTCCCCTTCCCTTCATCTCCCCATTGTGCGCCAATCACGGCGGTCATTGATCCAAGAGTATTCAAAAAATGTTGCATGAGGAGATAGTACCATACGATATTCATTTTTGGGTAGTTGTTATCAGTTTGGGACAATGAGCAGTTAGCAATTAGCTAGTAGCTTGTGGCTATTTAGCTAGTTGGTAGTTCCTCTGACTCTTCTGTTTCTTCTGAATCTTTCTATCCCTCATTTCCTTTCACTAGTATCTCTCGTACGTTCTTCCCCTGATCTTCTCTACATTCTAGTGCAAACCCAAGACAGAGCGGATTTTCCTGCATTGCCTTGAGAAGAAGTGTGATGACATCTGTTCCATCCTTTCCTGCAAACAGTGCTGAGTGTGGTTCAAAATTGTGCACTGATGGTTCTAGTGGATACTCTGATGGTACATATGGAGGATTGGATACCACAAAGAATGGTCTTTGATGCTTTTGCACTATTTCTATTCCATCTCCATGAATGAATGAGACTTTTTCTTCAAGATGAGAGAGTGCTCGATTTTTTTCCGCGTACACTAAGGCATCTCTCTCTTTTTCAACGCCAATATAGGTAAAGGAAGATGGCATTTCGAGTGCGAGTGTCAGAATGATGCATCCACTTCCTGTTCCAATATCGAGAATGTCTACCACCTCTCCTTTTCGTAGCCAACCTGATGCAATGATAATATCCGTATCGACTTCTTCTATGCTGCAGGAAGGAGACTGAGATGGAGCATTGAGCATTGCTATCGTCTGTTCTACCAATTTTTCTGTTGCATTTCGAGGGATGAGCACTCCTTTGCCAACACAAAATTCTCGTCCATAAAATTCCTTTGAACAAATAATGTATTCAATTGGTTCATTGTTCTTCAAACGTTCTTTGTAGGAAAAATAGGTTTTGAGAAGATGTGGTGGCACTTCATCATTGTCTGAAAGAAAAAGTTCTGTCCTTGTTTTTTGCAATGCAAAGGCCAGAAGTCTTTCTGCGCTTCTTCGGTCAATATCTGCCTTCTGAAGACATTCGTGAACTGTCATGCTCTTCTCTATGATACACTATGTATTGCATGCGTCCTCAGAAAATTGCCATCGATTGTCGTTTTGCATCAACAGTAGGTGGGCTTGGAACCTATACACGCTCTCTTGTACAAACACTTGTACAAGAACATCCTGAGGTTACATTTGTGCTTTTTGTTCGAAGCACGAAAGAAGCGTGGCTTGATGAGCTATCATCACCCTCTCTTCTTCTGCAAGAATGTGCCGTTCCTCATTATTCAGTACGAGAACAATGCATTCTTCCTTTTTTACTTTGGAAGCATGGCGCAACATCTCTTTTTACCCCTCATTTTAACATTCCTTTCCTTGCAACCATTCCCATTACCATGGTTGTTCATGACCTTATTCTTCATCGATTTCCCAATACACAATCGTTTCTGCAACGCATGTTGTATCGGCCCTTCTTTTTCTTTGCAGTCCTTCGCGCCAAACACATCATTAGTATTACCGAAGCAACAAAACACGATCTTCTTTCTGTTTATCCTTGGAAATCTGCATTCTCTGTGAGTGTTGTCTACCCTGGAACGACGCTTCAGCAAGCAGTAAAGAAACATCCCTATCATCAGAGTAGGCCATATTTTCTCTATGTTGGGAATGCAAAAGAGCATAAAAATGTGCAGTTTCTTGTTGATGCTTTTCTTTCGACAAATCTCTCTTCTTCCGTTGATCTCCTTCTTGTGACAAGTGGAAAAGAGGCAGAACATCTTTCTCTTCCTTCGTCAGTACGCAGGATCTCCAATTGTACCGATGCCGATCTTTTCGCCCTCTATTCTTCTGCTCTTGGATTTGTAACTGCTAGTCGCGCAGAAGGATTTTGTCTTCCATGCATTGAAGCAATGAGAGCACGTACGCGTGTTCTTGCTCCGAATATCCCTCCATTCCCCGAAGTCTGCTCGCATCACGCCCTTCTTGTTCCGCTTGCTCGTGAAGCATTTGTACATGGCATGCAACACATAGCATCTGAATTACCTGATGAGCGATGTCGCATTCTTGATGATGCCGCACTGTTTTCGGAGCGATATTCTTGGAAAACGGCAGCTCACGATATTTTCCCTCATCTTTTGGTATAGTGTTTTTGATCTTTATGGATCATGTTTCTTCCATTCTTGGCACCGTTCTTCAAAAACGTGGTATTGAAAATCTGGCACTCTCTGCACAGATTATTCACGATGCAACACTTTGGATTGAAAAGACCCTCCCTCCCCTTGCCACTTCCTTGCGACCATCGAAACTTGTTTCAGGCATACTTTTTATTGAAGCATCGCATGCAGTTGCCCTTCAGGAATGCAGAGAACACAGCGATGACTTACTTGTTTTTCTGCATGAATATACCGAAAAGAAGATTCTTACCTCTGTGCAAGTCATTCGTGCAAAATGAACCTTGCGTTTTTTGTTTTCTTCCTCTAGACTTTTCCAGCTTTTCTTTTCATTATGCTTGTTATTCGCCTTCAAAGAACCGGACGAGAGAATCATCCTGCGTATCGCGTTTGCCTCTCAGAACACTCTCTTCACTCCAAAAAGGGTCAAAAAGAGATTTTTGGTCATTATCTTCCATCGTTAAAAAAGCCAGAATTTACTGTTGATACAGAGCGTATTGCGTACTGGATTTCAAAGGGTGCAAAGCCAAGTGAAACAGTTGCTCGTCTCTTAAAGCGTTCTGGTATGGAAGGAATGGAAAAATTCATCACTCGGTACACAAAGCGAAAATCAGATGCCACTATTGCAGCAGAAGCAGAAGCTGCAAAGGCAAAAGTAGAAGCAGAGAAAGCTGCAGCAGCTGAAAAAGCGAAGGCTGAGGCAGAGAAAGCAGCTCAAGAGGCTGCCGCTTCTGCGGAGGCTCCTGCAGCATAAGGTTCCTTTGCCTTTTCTTGTTCTATGGAATGTCAACTTTATTTGTCGTGACAATCTTCTTTTTTTCCAGTATTCTTTTTGCCTATGACTACCGATGTGACTTCTGATCTTCCTGGTATTGACTTTGTTCGCACTACCCTTCTCCTTCTCTGCGAAGACAAAGATGAAGTTCGCGTTGAGGGAAAAGTGGATGATCTTGGCATTCTCATTACTGTACAAGTTTCCGACAAAGATATGGGGAAACTCATTGGAAAGAGTGGACAAACAATTAAATCGATTCGCACACTTCTTCGTGTCATTGGTGGCACTGCGCAGAAACGCGTAAATTTGAAGGTTATTGAACCAACCCCTGTATAAATTCCCCCCTTTTCTTATGCTCCGTGAACTGATTGAAACTGGCTCTGTCTTGCAAATTCTTGCAACAGTCATCGCTTTTTCTCTTGTTGCTGCTTCTATTTTAAGCTTGATCTACATCATTATTGGTGGCATTAGCTTTATTCTCTCTGCAGGAAATGAGGAAAAGGTACGCAATGCTGTTCATACGGTTCGCTACTCTATTGTTGGTTTATTTGTCTGTTTCTTTGCATTCTTCTTGGTGAACTGGATTACAAAGCTTCTTGGCATTCCCTTTAATCTTTCGTTTACAATGATTTTAGAATTGATGAATGAACTCTTCCAGTCATTACAGTAAAAAAAGAGAGAGATTCTTGCCTACAAAATAAGAACACGGTCTTTCCTAGAATGTAAAGGCTATTACTATACCCAAACCATCATCATTTGGCAGAAGAAGATCGTGAATAATGATTTCTCTTCGGGTCTTTCCTTTCTTTTGTCGCTACAAAAGAAGGTGATAAATCCCCCTACGCCCTCGCTTTGCTCAGGGCTTCGGGGGACAAGGAAAAAATCGTCGCTCGTGATTCGCTTTGTTCACTGTATTTCATGTGCTCCGCTACGATGTGCAGACTCGTCGCTTCGCTCCTCAAACAGATGCACATCGCTTCACGCTTCGCACATGAACAGTGAATACAAAGCTCATCAAGGCGACAAATGTACTGATATTCATTGATAGTAGTGTAGCTATAGAAGAAGCACAAAGGAGGCCAGAGAAACCCCTATGGTTCCTTTGGCCTCCGCTACTGCGTTTATTTTATCTTCATTCTTATGCCATT
>CAZKOO010000001.1:100454-113850 GCA_964554435.1 uncultured Candidatus Peribacteria bacterium | reverse complement strand
TTCACGCTACGCACATGAACAGTGAATACAAAGCTCATCAAGGCGACAAATGTACGTCCATACATTTATAGTAGTGTAGCTCTAACTTTCCGGAGAAGATTCGTTTCTGTTATTATTTTATTTTTTACAATATTTTTTTCTTTAGTCAAGAAAAACGTACGGAACTTTTCTCTTTTTTCCAGTATACTCTCGCCGTTCTATGCGTGACACTGTGTATGTCCTTGGAGGGAGTCAAACGAAATTTGGCGAGCTGTGGAATGTTTCGCTTCGCAATTTGCTTGCGACAGTGATTGATGAGTCGATTCGCGCGACTAAAATCCTTCCTACTGATATTGATGCCATTGTTCTTTCGAATATGATTGGCGGTGAAACTGCTGAGCAAGCACATCTTGGGACGCTTGCAAGTAGCATGCTCCCACATCGTCCACCCGCTCTGCGCGTGGAAGCTGCCTGTGCTTCTGGTGGAGTTGCTGTGCATACCGCGTGTGCACTCCTTGAAAGTGGACGAGCAGAAACAGTGCTTGTGCTTGGTGTTGAAAAATTGACGGATGTGTCAGGGGATATTGTCACGAGTGCATTGATGCACGCAGGAGATAGTGAGAAAGATGCATCTGCTGGGCTTACCTTTCCGGGGATTTTTGCCTTGGTTGCCAATGCGTACATGCATGAATATGGTCTTACTCGCGATGAGCTTAGTGCTGTGTCTGCGTGTTCGCATCGTGCAGCTGTGAGCAATCCGTATGCGCAATTTCGTCGAGAAATTCCCATCTCGACCATCTCAAAGAGCACGCTTGTTGCAGATCCGCTTCGCTTACTCGATTGTTCTCCGATTACTGATGGTGCTGCAGGCATCATTCTCTCTACAAAAAAACAATCGTCCGTTCGCATTGCGGCATCTCAAATTGCAAGCGATTCCTTAAGTCTTACTGAGCGCGAGAGTTTGACATCCTTCCCTGCAACGAAGAAAGCTTTTGCAAAAGCTATGAGCGAAGCGAATTGGAAGAATGATGACATCGACTACATCGAACTGCACGATTGCTTCTCTATTGCGAGTCTCATCCATCTTGAAGATATGCAATTTGCACCTACAGGTCAGGCAATTCGTCTTTTCTTCGATGGAAGTACAGATAGCACTGGCGATTTGCCAGTCAATGCAAGTGGGGGACTCAAGGCTTGTGGACACCCCATTGGCGCAACGGGTATTAAGCAAATTCTCGATTGTTACAAACAGTTAACTGGCATTGCACCGAATCAAGTACCACGTGCTTTTCGCGCTCTTGCTCATAATCTTGGCGGAGTGGGTGCAACTGCCACTATTCATCTTCTTGAGTCTCTTTCTTCATAGTTTTATGGATCGTATTCCTGCTTTTCATCGTCGTACACGTGCTCTTTCCACTCTTCCGTCATCGGATGGTGTGATTCGTAGTTTTACAACTATTCATAATCCTCCTCATGGCTTTGGGAGCAATTCCTATACCGTTGCACTCATTGAACATGATGATGGTACAAAATGCATGGCACAACTCACCGATGATAGCCTTGCACCAACCATTGGCGCGCGCGTTCGTCCTCTTTTGCGTGTTCTCCGTACAATGGAGAATGGGCTTATTATGCACGATCGAAAGTACTCTGTTCTTGCTCCTCAGGAATTTGGTGCATTCGATCTTCATCACTACATTCTTGCGGTTTCTGGTCCTTCTGGAGTGGGAAAAACATCCATCACATCAAAATTATTTTCTTTGTTTAGTGGACTGACGGAGCAAGTGCCTATTTACACCACTCGCATGAAACGCAAAGGGGACACTGAGCCGTATCAGTACATCTCAAAAGAGCAGTTCGATCGCATGGTTGCATCGCACGAAATTGTGAGTCATACCTCCATGCAAAGCGAGACCGAGCTTCGATTCTATGGTTATCGCAAAGTTGATATTGAAGCTATTTGGAAGCAAGGAAAACTTCCTGTTGTTGTCACAGAACTTGCACTTTTACAAGGGTTGGTGGATACCTTTGGACGTCGTTCGGTCTTGAGTTTTGGAGTGCTTCCTCCTGGCACATCCAAGCGCAGTCGCCTTTCGACACTTCTTCATCGTTTGCGTCTGCGTGGCAATCAAACAGAGGAACAAATTGCAGAACGCCTTAAAATTGCCGAGGAAGATTTGCGTTCTTTCGATGCACATCCGCATCTCTTTGATCACCTTCTTGTGAATGATGAGCTCGATAGTTGCGTACAGCAAATTTCTACTCTTGCGAAGATTGGATAAGGAACGAGAACGGCGAGGTGTTGAGTTGTTAGTTATTAGTTGGTAGTAGTTAGTTGATAGTTTGAATCTCGCGGCGATTCTCATTCTCCTGTAGACTTGATGTATGCATCAAGCACAGAAAAAAATCGTTCTTCTTTCGGCCTTTCTTTCACCGTTTCGCAGTGGTGCTGAGGCGATGGTGGAGGAAACCGCTCTTCGTCTTGCGTCTCGGTACGACATCACCATTCTCACCTCTCGCCTCTCTCGTTCTCTTCCACGTAAAGAGCAATGGACTTCTTCATTTGGAGGAACGATCGCTATTCATCGCATTGGCACTGGTTTTTCTGTTGATAAATATCTCTTTCCGTTCCTTGCTCCTCTTGCTGTTTTTTTCCTGAAGCCAGATGTTCTGCATGCTGTTCTTGAATCGTACGCTGGCTTCGCACTCTTTTTTGCACGATTTTTTTCTCCACGACCACAAACAATACTCACGTGTCAGAGTACGAATACGTCGTTTCTTCTTCAGTATCTTCACTCTTTTCCTGATGTCATTACTGTCATTAGTTCCGCACTTCTCACTCGCGCTCAGCTCTATGGACGAAGCGATGCATATTTAATTCCCAATGGCATTCCTCTTTCTGAGATCACTCGCGTTCGATCATCCGTCTCAAAAAAACCGCATCAACTTCTTTTTGTGGGTCGCTTAGAGCCAATGAAAGGGGTGGATGTTCTTCTTCATGCTTTGTCACTCCTGTTCCAGAAAGACCCTTCACTGTCGTGGCATCTTTCCATTGTAGGGGATGGAAGAGAGGCTTCAGCTCTTCAGCGTATTGCAAGTGACTTGCAATTAGAAGATCGCGTGATGTTTCGAGGGCGACTCACTGGTGAGGCTCTTTTTCAAGCATATGCGCAGGCGGAAATTTTTTGTGGACTCTCGCGTAGCGAAGCACTTGGGAACGTCTTTCTTGAAGCACAAGCTGCGAATTGTGCCGTTGTTGCAACGAATGTGGGTGGCATTCCAGATGTTGTCTGCGACGGTGTTACAGGCATCCTTGTTCACCCAGATGATGCTATTGCCACCATGGATGCACTCTTTCTCTTGCTCACCGATCGCACGCGTCTTGAAACCATGATCAATGCTTCGCGTGAGTCTTTGAAGCGATATGATTGGAGCGTGATTGCGGAGGAGTACGCACGATTGTATCAATAATCAATCACGCTCTCTTCTTTGTTTTCTAGTGAAAATCGTTCTTCCATGCAGTAGTGACGAGCAACCATCAAGATAACAAATGAGAATGCGCTCAGTGCAATGTCGACAGATGAAAGATCTGGCTTGAGCATTTTTCGCGCAATGACGAATGCAAGCAGTTCGAGCACCGCACCAATGGAGTGATTGACGAGCATGTGCACGAGCTCTAGTCCAATGATGGCAATGAGTGTTCTATTAATGAATTCGTAAAATGTTTCCGTTTGACTCCAATCGAGTGCGACAAGAACATGGATGCTTTCAATTCCGTACCATAGCACAGCAATAAGCGTTGCTGTTGCAACTATTCTTTCAACAAATAATGTACAGAGTTTCCAGTAACGAATACGAGGGAGTGACATGGGAGTATTGTACCATATATTATTCATCTCTCTTGTTATTATTTTGTACTTCTTGTTCCTGAAAGAGTTTCTGATAGAGCGAAAGCACTTTTTTCTCGCTGAAGTGTTCTTCCATTCTTCTGCGTGCATTTTGTCCAAGGGATATTCTCTTTGCAGGGTCTTCGATAAGCCTTCTGATGTGTGAGGCGAGAGCGTCATGGTCTCCTGCAGGAAACAGAAAGCCTGAGATGCCATTTTCGATCAAAAAAGCGTTGCCACCAACGTCACTGGCAATCGATGCAACGCCACATGACATGGCTTCCATGAGAGCATTACTGAGTCCTTCGGAGTGACTTGGGAGTACGAATATATCCGTATCAAGCAGTGCTTCGGTACTGTCCTTCATGAGCCCTGTAAACTCCACACGATCGTGATACTGCGCTACGAGCGGATGTCCTTCTTTGTACCATCCTACGACGCGAATACGCAGTCTTGGATACATCTTTTTGACGTCTGTTGTCGCTTTGAGGAAGTCGTCGACTCCTTTAATCGATTCCAATCGTCCAACATACGTCACTACCAGATCTAGTGTTGTACGATTGTACTCCGCTATGGGTAGTGTTTTTTGTGGATGATAGTGCGTTGTATCAATGCCTGTTGGAATGATGCGTACTTTTTGAGCAATCCCTAGAGTTTTTAATAGATTTTCTGGTTGAGGATGAAAGAACACAACTGTTGTTGCGAGTCTTAACAGAAGCCATCCTGCTGTCCATGCATAGATGCGTGCACAGATCGATGCAAACGATGATCGAGGAAACCACGTCATGCCAACAAGAGCGTCACTAAGCAGTACCGTCTTGCATCCATTGAGTCTCAATCGAAGGAGTGCAAATGAACTCCAGAAGAGAATTTTATTAATGATGATGGTGTTTGGCTGGTACTCTTTTGCAAGTGATGCGACTTTTCCTCCAAATCCCAGTGCAATACCGTAGTTCCATGGATCTGGAAGAAAAACATCTTTTTGTCTGTAGATGATGAGCGTTTCGGACACATGTTCTACTCTTGTTTCATCCCCCATACACACCACCACAACGCGATAGTCGAGTTTTTGCCAGAGAGCTGCCAGTTTTACTGTGCTGACCATCCATCGATGTTCTTCTCTCCAGTATGGACTAATAAGTAAGATGGTCTTCATGGGTGACTTGAAGGTTCATGAATATGCGCATCACGTAGCGCTTGTGATCGGATGATTTTTGTGAGACGTTGTTCAATTTCTTCTAAACGAACGATGATGTAAAATAAAATGAAAAACAAGATCACAATTGCTGTGAATGTTGCAGCACTTGCATTATTTTGAATGCCTGTAATGGCACTGAGATATTGTAAGCTACTTGGAATAATGGCGATGCATCCAATGCCTGCCCAGAAGATGGTCCACAGCAAGCCTTCCCATAAACTCTTTTTCTGACGCATGACCAAGTTCCATGCATAGGCAATCATCAGCAAGGAAAAGAGTGGCACAACAATTTGATAGGGAGTGATTGCTATCATTATCGAAGGAAGGTACGAAGTAAAATTTTTCCAGCAGTGCGGATGCCATTTGCAAATGACTGTCCTTTGGCAAGGGTGTACTCAGAATAGACTACTTTTGATGGAACGGAAACAATTTTCCAGTGGAAGCGTGCTGCATCGTGGATGATTTCTGTGCAAAATTCAAACCCAGACATTTTGAGGTCTACTTGTGAGAGTGCTTTTTTTGAGAATGCCTTAAAACCACACTGTGTGTCGGGTAAGTAGATGCCTGTTGCGAAAAATGTGACAATATTTCCAATGCAATTGAACAGTCGTCGAATGAGAGGGATCTTATTCCTTTGTCCAAAGCGGTTTGCAATGACAAGATCTGCTCCGTATTTTTTCATTGCATCGAGGAGCTTGGGGATGTCGCTACTTGCGTGTTGTCCATCGGCATCGAGAGTGATGGCGATGTTATAGTGCAACAATCGTGCGGCAAGCAGGCCTGTCATGGTGGCGGCTCCTGCTCCACAGTTCTCTGGATGGGAAATGATGGTCGCACCTGCTTTTTCGGCTTTTCCTTTTGTGTCATCGGACGATCCATCATCCACGACAATCACAGTATCAACATATTGCCGTGCGTCGAGGACAACAGCTTCGATGCGAGTTTCTTCGTTGAAAGCCGGTATAATTGCACAGGTTTTCATGGAAGTAGAATGAATGCGAGTCCGTCATCTGGATCGTAAATTGGCGTTTCGAGCGCAATGGATTGATCGTTTGCAAAATCGATAAAACTTTGTACCTTTTGATGCAAAGAACCCTTTGGATCACTTTCAATTGTTGCAGCATTCGTATCAAAAATAATGCTATTAAATCCGAGTGCCTTGAGGCGCTTGAGCGTGAGAGTGTGATCTTTTTCCTGATTGATACAGTTGAAAAACGTCAGTTGATTATCGGCAAGAGGAAGAAATTCTCGATTACGCGGAATGAAATAGGGGATGAACGTTCCAATGCGGAAGGCGTAGGGCGTTTCGGGCGTAGACTCTGCGCGTTCAAGAACTGTTGTACGAATGTTGTCGTAGTGCATGATGGTTGTTTCCTGCAGGACTTCTGCGGATGTTTTTCCAAGTGGATATTCCATGACATTGCGTTGTACATCAAACTGCCAGAATCGGTTCAAAAGACAAACCATCACGCTGAGTGTGAGCAGTGTACGAACTATCCATTTCGATTCTTGAGTTGGGCTGTCGCGCAAGAGGGCTTCAAGGCCAATGGAAAGGCCAAGGAACATTGTAATGCCGTACCAAATAACTCCATTTCCGACAAACATCCATTGTATCATAAGAAGGAAGGTTCCTACAAAGAGCAATCGAAGCCATCGTCGTTCTTTTGACCAAAAGGCAGGAACTAGCAGAAGGAGAGGAAAGAGGAAGAGTGCAGGATAGAGGGTGACATAGTAGCCGATTGCATCAATATTCATCATTTGACGCCACGGAAGGAGAACGAAGTGCGAAAGATTTTTTGAAAAACCCCAATAGCGATCGAGTTCTTCCGATCGAGCATTGCCGATACAAGCAGGGTGATTTGGATCGAGTTTTAACTCAGATGGAAGAGAGCGTATTGTGCGTCCTGATGCAAGAGTGAGAGGGTCGATATCCTTTCGCTCGCGGTAGGAAATTTCTGGAGTAAGGCGATCGGGAGCTCCGAGAACTGAGGAGAACGTAATTTGTCCATTGAGCCATGCATTGTGCGAACCCCAGAGCACAATGACACTACAAAACCCTATTCCTAGCAGAGCGCTTTCCTGAAACCATTCTTGTGTGACTATCCTTCTTTCTCTCTGAAAGAGATAGACCATTGTCAGAGTGATTCCTACTAGCAGGATTGCTGGAAGAAGAAGTGTTGGAACAGTGATGTTCACACCAGAGAGTGTAAGGATGTTTTGTAGACTGAGAGGTCCGTAGATTGCTAAGATGAGGAACGAGAGGAAGCCTGCAAGAATGCCACCAGCCTTCCCGCATCGTGCAATTGTAAGGACAGTAAACGCAAGAAGGAACGCAAGAATGGCTGTCGCTTTAATGGCAAAGGAAAATGATAGCACTATTCCTGCAATGCCAAGTAGGAGATATTTTTTCTTTTTCGATGATTCTTCTATTGCAAGAAAAACAGCAAAAATACCAAGGGCTGACGTGAAAAAAGTTGCGTTATCAATCTTCATGTCGGCAAAGGAGAAGTGCCCTACAACAGGAAGGAAGGTGTACAGTATTGTTGCGAGAAGACCTGACCCAACACCAAAGAATGATCGTGTCATGATGTAGACTGAGAGTGTAGCGAGAAGGCCTGCTGCCCAGTTGACTTGCATTGCAAATGTTGATCCAACAAAACTATCGTAGCCAAAGAGCGTGAATCCGAGTGAGGTGAGATATTCCCATTGAAATCGTGAGAGATTGGAAATGAAGTGTCCGTAACTCGCAAGGAGTCGAGGAGTGTTGAGGTAACTACCAAGATCATCCCAACCAATAGGGAATGGTCGAATGACATTGAGGAAGTTGAGGGCAAGATAACTTATGAGCAACCATGTGAGCCACATGTGTACTGACGTAAAGGAGAACGTGTAGTCAATTTTCGTTTGATATGCTTCTTGTAGCCATTTTTTCGTCCATGGGAAGAGAAGTAGGGGAATGCCAAAGAAGAGCGGTATGACAATTGATTGAATGAGTAGTGAAAAAATTCCAAGAGTCCATAGTATTGCTGTTAACAGAAGCGATCCTAGTCCGAATGAAAGACCGATGCGCGCAAGAGAGGAGATTTCTGTGAGCTTTAGCCATGCATCGAGCATCCATCGTCCGAGAATGAGGAGGTTACACAGGAAAAGCGTAACAAGCAGAAATTGAGGGAGGACGCGCGTGAAGAGTGCATACTGCGCACAGAGCGGAGAGTAGGTAAAAATGCGAGAGCCACTTCTGGTTGCGAGTTCTTGACCATCTTTTGTAAGAGGAGATAGACATCCGCGCGCGAGGAGAGTATTGAAATTTTCCTGAAGCGCTTTCATGCCATCAACTCCGACATTGGGGTAGAGTTCTTGCTTTGGTTCGTAGAAACGATTGAAAGGCGGAAGAATTGGCTGGTTATTTAAATCAGTGACTTTATACTGCTCGCCTAAGCGAAGGTTGTGGAGCGTGAAGAAGGAGAGTGTTGTTCCAATGAGCCATACGGATGCGAGAAACGCAAGGACAAGAGACGCTGGTCGTACTTTTTTTTCAATGGAGAATGATCCTGTGTTGTATCCTACGAAGAAGAGATAGGCACTCAGGCCGAGAAATGATGCGATGATATACGGAAAAAATGGGCTCATTGTCTGGAAGAAGCCAACAATGAACGGTAGTACTGCCGATGGGGCTCGGCAGAGAAACATTGCCGCAGTCATTTTCGTGCCACACACTGTGTCGAGTGATCGAATGGTTGTTTCATTCGAAAACAGCACTTGGTGAATGGGGGCACCAATGTATGCGAAGAATGTGAAGAACCCAACGATGATTGTTGTGAACAAAAAAATAGTACTGAGTATTGTGGATGTGCGCTCTGTCATACAAAAAGAATCGTAGCGGAAAATAAAAGTACTGTATACTCTACCTTGAGTGCATTCTTTCAGTGAACATATTCGGCAAGATTTTCCTCTTTTGCATAGATCATTTTCTGATCGTCCATCTCTTGTATATCTTGATTCTGCAGCGACAACACAAAAACCACAGTGTGTGCTCGATGCGATGAACACATTGTATACACACACCAATGCCAATATTCATCGCGGTCTCTATGTGTTAAGTGAAGAGGCAACAAGACAGTATGAAGATGCACGTTCTTTTATTGCAGATGTTCTTCATGCCTCCCCTCAAGAGATTGTGTTCACGAAGAACGCCACAGAAGGCATCAATCTTGTCGCTCGTACATTTGGTGAATCCTTGACTGCACATGATGGCATAGTGACCACTGTTCTTGAACATCATAGTAACATTGTTCCATGGCAACAGCTTTCTGAGCGTCGAGGTGTCGCTCTTCACTGGCTTTCGATGGACGAAGAAGGTGAACTACGTCTTGATCAACTGACATCCATTCTTCAAACAGGAATCATTAAACTTGTTGCAGTGACGGGGATGAGTAATGTACTTGGTTCTCTTACTCCTCTTTCTGAGGTTATTACCCTTGCACATGAGTATGGTGCCAAGGTTCTTCTCGATGCAACGCAACTTCTTGTTCATGCGCCGTCTTTGAATGTACGCGATCTTGATTGTGATTTTCTTGTGTTTTCAGGACATAAAATCTATGGACCAACGGGTGTTGGCGTTCTGTATATCAAGAAATCTATTGCAGAAACACTGCCTGCGTTTCTTGGCGGTGGGGAGATGATCCATTCTGTGTCACAACGTGGCTACACCCTTGCCGATCTTCCACATCGCTTCGAAGCAGGAACCCCTCCTATTGCAGAGGTTATTGGTCTTCATGCTGCCCTACGATGGTTTTCCTCTCTTTCTCTCACTGATCGGTTGTTGCATGAAAAGATCATGACAGACTATGCGGTCTCCTCTCTTTCTTCTCTTCCATTCATCCATCTTCTTCCTGCGAAAGAGCGACATGGCATTGTGAGTTTTACCATGGATGGCGTGCATCCACATGATGTTGCATCGCTTCTTGGCGAGGAGAATGTGTGCATTCGTGCGGGACATCACTGTGCAGAGCCGCTTCACACTGCTCTTTCCATCCCTGCAAGTGCGCGTCTTTCCATTGGTGTGTATACTCTCGCTTCTGATATTGATCGATGTATTCTTGCTCTTCAAAAAGCCTATTCTGTTTTTCATGCATAATGTCTATGGATTTGTACGCAGAAAATATTCTTGATCACTATAAACACCCACGTCACTGTGGAGAGAATTTATCTGCAACAATTGTTCATCGAGAGTCGAACCCGAGTTGTGGCGATGACATCACTCTCTTTCTTACGCTGAAGGATGAGTGCATTACTGATGTGTGCTGGAAAGGACAAGGGTGTGCCATTAGTCAAGCGAGCATGTCTCTTCTCTCAGAAGCATTGATCGGAAAAACTATCGCTGAGATTGATGCCCTTTCTTCGTCTGATGTTCTTGATCTTCTTGCTGTTCCTGTTGGACCAAGTCGCATGAAGTGTGCAATTCTTTCTCTTTATACACTCAAGAATGCGCTTCGTGTTCATCTTTCTCAAGAAAAAATTTCTTTTTCCGATCTTCTTCAAATAACCTCAGGTGGAACACCTGCTCCTGCCTGATGCATAAATCCGCCTTCGCCCCGCATTCGCGGGGTCTACGGCGGACAAGAAGCGTGATGTAAGAAAAAATGTAAAAGGCGAAGGTATGGCCTTATTCCCCGCAGCTTGCTGCGGAATAAAGAGTTCAGAGCTTTCTCTGAGGTTCATACCAATGATTTTTTCTTGCCACTTCTTTTCATGGATTGCATTCATTTTCAATCATCATGCAGAAGATTTTTTCTCTCGACAATCATCAAGAGTAGTACATAAATACTCGTTGTGTGTGCTATATTTTTGATCTATTGAGGTACTGTTTTCTTTGTATGCATCTTCACTCCGATCATCCACTGTTTCGCAAGACGCTTCTTGCATCTTTTCTTGCCCTTCTCGCTTTAGGGTCATCGTTAGTGCTATGGATGGGTGATGTTGCTTCTACTCCTCCGCTTGCTTTCTCTTCCATTCCTCTTGCCATTGCATTTGATGAACGTCTTTCAAAGGATCTCTCGATGTTTTTGAAGATCGATGGTATTGCCGGCACTGCGAATGATGCAAAACATCGAGGTGAAATTCTCATCGATTCCTATGCATTTCAGGCAGATCGGCCACTGGGGTCTACTCGTCCAAATTTGCAGGTTTTTACTGTGACGATGCCAACAAGTCAGGCATCTCCTCAGCTTTTCATTAATGCAGCAGGAGGAGTGAAAATTCCTCGCATCATTCTTTCTGTGAAGCAAACGAATGGCACACAAGATATTCTGCGTTGGATTCTAAGCGACGTGACGATTTTGTCTTATAAAACAGTTGGCAACATCCATGGAGATGGTGTGAGCGATGCGCTGAGTTTTTCCTTTGGACGCATTCAAGTGGAATACACTCCGCTCGATGGAAGTACGCCACAGAAAGCAGGGTGGGATCAAAGAGTAGGAAAGTCGACGGGGAATTAGTGAGTAGCTTGTGGCTATTAGCAATTAGCTGGTAGCGCCACTAAATACTCGTCGATAGCTTTTCTTTTCGGACCATTTCCGCTGCCCTGAAGAGACTTTCAAACGTTCCTGCATCAATCCATTCTTTTTCTAATTGTGTGCCGTACGCTTGTTGTTGTTCGACGTACCATTGATTGAGGTCAGAAATTTCAATTTCACCTCGTTTTGATGGCTTCAGTGTTCTGATGACATTGAAACATTCTTGATCGTAGACGTAACACCCTGTGACAATAGAATTTGTTTTTGGTTCTTTTGGCTTTTCCTCAATATTTGTAACAGAGATGATGCCATCCTTTTTCTCACATGTTGCTACGCCAAAGCGTTCTGGGTCATGCACTTCTTTGAGAAAGAGATGACATCCTTTTTCAAATGTCTGTATTACATGAGAGAGGTCATCAAAGAAGATGTTGTCTCCAAGAAGTGCGCAGATACTTTCTCCTGCTGCATATGGTTCTGCCAGCCCTAAGGCTTGTGCAATTCCTTTTGGTTCTGCTTGCATGACAAAATGGAATGTGCATCCAAATCGCTCTCCACTTCCTAAGAATTTTTCCATTTGATCGATGTGTTCTGGGCCTGAAACGATGACAATCTCTCGTATTCCCGCACGGAGGAGGACGTTGAGAGGGTAGAGAATGAGTGGCTTGTCGTAGACTGGTAATAGGCTCTTATTTGTAATTTCCGTAAGAGGACGCAGACGCGTGCCACTTCCGCCGCAGATGAGAACGCCTTTCATAGGAGAGATGATAGAAGGTAGTTGGTAGTAGATAGTAGATAGTAGTTTTTTTCTTTATGCAAGTTACCCCTTTCATCTTCCATCTTTTATCTTCCGTCTTTATACTATCTCTATGCATCTTCTTGTCACTGGTGGCGCAGGTTTTATCGGCTCACACTTCGTTCTTCGGCACTGTGAGCAATTCCCCGATGATTCTATTGTTGTGCTCGATGCCTTGACCTACGCTGCTGATCGATCATTTCTTTCTTCAGTACAAGATCGCATTACTTTTGTTCAAGGGGATATTTGCGATACCGCTCTTCTGAATCGTCTTCTTGAAGAGTATTCCATCGATACGATTGTGAATTTTGCAGCAGAAAGCCACGTTGATCGAAGCATTGCCGATCCATCTCTTTTTTTGCAGACAAATGTGCTTGGTGTGCAGAGTTTGATCAATGTTGTTCGTGCCTTTCCTTTGGTTCGCTTGCTTCATGTTTCGACTGATGAAGTGTATGGCGATCTTGAAGATTCGGAGCCAAGTAAAACTCCTTCCGACCCTCTCATTCCAAGTTCTCCGTATGCGGCGAGTAAGGCCGCTGGTGATTTGCTTGTTCTTGCTGCCATGCGAACGTATGGCATTCATGCGTGTATTTCTCGTTGTACCAACAATTTTGGACCACATCAGGCAAGTGAAAAGTTCATTCCCACCGTTCTGCGATGTGCTCTTTCCGATCAGCCTATTCCTCTTTATGCCGAGGGCAAAAACAAGCGCGATTGGCTTTTTGTCACCGATCATACCGATGCACTGGAAACGATTTTAGCAACTCCGTGGGCATTTCATGATGAGATCATCCACTCTGGTCACATCTTTCACATTTCAGCCGATAGCGAAAAACAGAACATCGATGTTGCTCGCTCTATTCTCACTATTCTCGATAAACCAGAATCACTCCTTACATTTGTGACCGATCGCCCAGGTCACGATTGGCGTTATGCTCTTAATTCCTCCAACACTCGCGCTCTTGGCTGGGCTCCAAAAGTGAGTTTTGAGGAAGGACTCAAAAGGACGGTGGAGTGGTATAGG
>CAZKOO010000001.1:6259-100354 GCA_964554435.1 uncultured Candidatus Peribacteria bacterium | reverse complement strand
GGCTCCAAAAGTGAGTTTTGAGGAAGGACTCAAAAGGACGGTGGAGTGGTATAGGAGGAGGGTGTAGATGTACTTTTTTCAATAGTTCTTCATGAAGATTGTTCTTGCGACTGGCGTTTTTCCTCCCGATCTTGGGGGTCCTGCAACGTATGCGAAGCATCTTCTTGAAGAGTTTTCTTCGATGGGGCACGATGTGCGAGTTGTTACCTATGGCGATGTCCGAGAGAGCGCGTCAGATGAGCACATTACTACTGTGTCAAAGAAAGGAATGATGTTCTCTCGATGGTGGCGCTATGCAAAGGCGCTTCGTGTGGTTGCGCTTGATGCTGACATTGTTCTTGCTCTTTCTTCTGTGAGTGTAGGGGTGCCACTTTTTCTTGCACGACTTGAGCATCCAAAGAAAATACTGCGCCTTGGAGGCGATTTTTTCTGGGAGCGGTACACTGATGCTGGAGGGATGATGAGCCTGCGTGAGTGGCACGGTTCATGGAGGTCGTTTTTGCCAAAACAGGTGATGCATTTCCTCTTTTCTCAGTTTGATGAGATTGTCTATTCGACATTCTTTCAACAAGAGATTCATCAAGCGTTCTACTCGTCTCTTCCTGTCAATTCCGTTCTTGAGAATGGTGTTTCTATTTTGAACAACACAGTTTCTTTTCCTCGATCTTTTGAGAAAAAAAGACTTCTCTTTCTCGGACGATTTGTGGGTTTTAAGAATCTCTTTGCTCTTCTCTCTGCCCTCCAATATCTCCCAGACTATTCTCTGACACTTGTTGGAGATGGACCTCTTCGTCTTGCTCTGAAACGCGACATTGATCGACTGCAACTCTCGCATCGTGTGCAGATACTTTCTCCTTTATATGGAGAGGAAAAGAAAGACATCTTTGCATCGCACGATCTGCTCGTACTGCCATCCATCACAGAAATTAGCCCTAACACTGCGCTTGAGGCAGTGAGTGCAGGACTTCCAGTACTTCTTACAAAAGAAACTGGTTTTACCCCACCGCTCACAAATGGCATGATGCTGATGCCCCTTCGAACGCCTGAAGATATTGCGAAAGGGGTGAAAAAAGCAGAAGAGTGCTATGATGTACTGGTGAAGTATTGCGGTGTGCATCATGCACGAACGTGGTGCACAGTTGCGAAGGAGTGGATTCTTCATTTTTAATTTTTCATTTTTAATTTTCATGAATCTTCTCATGATCAGTGGCGATAGGAGTGTTGCGTCTGGTCGAGCAAGCGCATTTACAAGCATGCTTCCTGAATTTGCAACTCATTTTGAGCACATTGATATTCTCTGCCCAAAGCCATCTTCTCTTCGAAGTACTTCTTCCATTACTCTTCCTTCGAACGTCTTTGTGCATCCGTCGCCGTATCCACTCTTGTTTCAGCCTCTCTGGATTCTGCAAAAAGGACGAGAGATTCTTCGAGGCCGATCAACCCAAACAGTGATGACAGTTCATGAGTATCCACCATTCTACAATGGCATTGGCGCGCGACTTCTTCGATGTTTTTTCTCTATTCCTACCACCATCGAAATCCATCATCTTGTTGGTTTTCCGCGTCCTGCAAATCTGACGGAGCGCATTGGTGCATTTCTCACGCGTTTTTTTCTTCCCTCTCATACATCTTCTTTTGATGCGATTCGCGTTGTGAATTCTACAGTGCAGCAGCAATTGATAGATTGGGGCGTTGCACCGAAAAAGATTCACTGTGTGCCATCGTTTTACCTCGATCGTGAGATTTGTTCTTCTACGAAAAATTCTCAGAAGCGTTATGATCTTGTCTTCTCTGCACGGCTTGTAGACAACAAAGGATTATTGTTCCTTCTCGATCTCCTCGCGAAATGCCCAGACACAACATGTCTTATTACAGGAGATGGTCCACTGCGCATTCCTGCACAGAAACGTGCACAAGACCTTGGCATTAGTGGTCGCGTGACCTTTACAGGATGGCTTCCAGATGCGAAGGCTGTGTGTGATGCCATGCGTTCAGCAAGACTCTGTATGATGCTTTCGTTGAGCGAAGGAGGCCCTCGCAGTGCGCTTGAGGCAATGGCATGTGGCGTTCCTGTTCTTGCGACACGTGTTGGGGTAATGCCCGATGTTATTCGTCATGGTGAGAATGGTTTTTTAACATCTGGAGATTTTGAAGAGACGCTTTGCCTTCTTCATGATGCACTTTCCGATCATCATCGCTTATGTGTAATGGGCGAAAAAGCCTCTTCCATTCTCGATCGTTTTGAAAAGAAAAGCGCGATCAAACAGTATGCTGATTTTTTGCATTCATATAGCTTCGCGTTCACACTAATACACTCATCAAGTAATGTGTAGACTTTTCTCATACACAAAAGCTTCGCCGATATTGATTCCTTTGAAATGGAATTGGTATCAACATGATCTTTTGTTGTATACAAAGAATTGTTTCATGTATGCTGTTTGCATTCTTTTCTCTTTATGAATTCTTCCAATCGTCTTCCTATTAGCGTTGTGATGCCAACGCGCAATAGCATTGAAACACTCAAAGAATGCATTGAGTCGTTACACAATATTGATGACATCGTTATTCTTGATGGATACTCTACCGATGGTACACGGGAGTATATTCAGACTCAGTCAAATTGTCGTCTTATCGATCAAAACAAAGAGTATCTTGATCAGAATAATTACATCATTGATTTTGCAGGGATGTTTAATTTTGGATACCAATTTACGAAACATCCATGGATTCTCTACATCGATTCTGATGAGATTTTAAGTCCATCACTTGAAGCAACAATGAAGCATTTGATTGAAATTGGCAGGCCTGGTGTATGGTATGTGAAGCGTACATTTACGTACAATGGAAACCGCATTCGTACACTAAAACGTGCGACGAGTGATCACATTCGTTTTTATCATCGTAGTTGCGTCGGTGATTACTACAAACCTGTTCATGAAAAAGTAAAAGTTCTCCCTCATAGTTTTATTGATTACATTGACGAGGAAATTGTTGTTCCACTCGTGTCACTCGATATTTTCCGCAAAAAAAGTGATCGATATCTTGCCATTGAAGTTCGATATCGTCGAAACATTCCTTTTTTTGATTGGTGTAAGTATCTTTTCATTCGTAATATTTATTCTATTTTTCGTCGAACACTTGTTATTTTCTATTGTCATATTGCCTTTTCATGGAAGGAGTGTATGCCACTTGGATATGAATACGAAAAGATGCGTTATTTAGTTTTGTTGTCACTGAAAACATGTCCGCTATTCAAGAAAAAAGGAACATGATAGAGTAGGAATTGTGAAGCTTCTTTTTATTACACAAAAATTACATGGGCAAGATGTGTTTGGGGTTTTGTGGATCCGCGAATTTCTCCGTCAAGGTTTTGCAGTGACGGTGGTGTGCCTTGAAGGATCGGAGCAAACATTTGAATTTCCTGTCCATACTCTTGCAAAAGAAAAGGGTGCTTCTCGTTTGCAGTCCATTCTTTTATTTGAGCAAAAAATTTGTTCACTTGAGTATGATCGTGTCTTCATCCACATGGCTCCTGTGTGGTATGCGCTTGGTTGTTGGTACTGGGTTCTTCGTGGCATTCCCTGCTACTTGTGGTACACGCACTATCAGATGCAACTTGGCGTACGGTTGTTTGGATGGTTTGGACAGCGTTTTTTCTGTGCCACCCCTCAGAGCTTGCCGCAGTATAGTGGACATCCAAAGAAAATTGTTCTTGGTCATGGCATCGATCTTTCTCTGTGGCCGAAGCGAAAGAATGTGTGCGCCAATCCGTATCAACTTCTCACCGTGCATCGCCTCAGTCGTTCGAAGCGCTTGGAGCTTACACTCACTGCACTGTCACTTCTTCCGTCGCAGTACACGCTTGATGTGTATGGTATTGAGGCAGAGAAGGACTATGCAGAGGAAATGAAGCAATTAGTGTCAGTGCTTCATCTTGAAGAGCGCGTTGTGTTCCATGGCTCACTTCCGATGACCGATTTACCATCGGTGTATGCGCGTCATCGTTTTCTTCTCAATATGGCCTCGGAAACAATTGATAAGACGATGCTCGAGGCGATGACATGTGGGTGTTATCCTGTGACTACTCAGGGCAATGCACAGGCAATTGGCATTACTGACGCACCTTCATTGGATACGCCAGAGTCCATTGCATCTTTTCTTGATGCTCACATTCATCAACTATACGATGAAGACGCTTTATACTCCGTTGTTTCTTCTCGTCATTCGCTTCATGGTTTGGTTGCACGCATGAGTGAATATATTCGATCAGGGGAGTGATTTTTTTGAAGATGATTGCAAGTGGAACACTTAATACTCCAGAAGCAGACGCTACTGACAGAGAGTAACTCTATTATGAGTATGATTGTACAACCTCCAGAAGATGTGTACATACTTCGCGTACCATATCGTCTGTCATCTCTGCGTACATCGGGAGAGAGAGGAGGGTAGGGGCGAGGCTTTCTGCGACAGGAAAATCGCCCTTTTTCCATATTCCTTGGTAGGCTTTTTGCTCATGAATGGGAATAGGGTAATGAATGCCTGTAGCAATTCCTCGATCTTTTAATTGCTTTTGCACTTCATCGCGACATCGGATAGAAATGACAAAGAGATGATAGTTTGATGTTCGATCGGCGTGCACCGTGAACAATTGAATATTTTTTTCTGATGCAAGGAGCGATCGGTAGAGTGAAGCGTGCTCATTTCTTTTTGCGTTCCAACCATCTAAGTGTGGCAGTTTTTTTGCAAGCACTGCACCTTGGATGCCATCCATACGCTCATTGCGACCAACCACTGTGTGATGGTATTTCTCTGGCATGCCATGATCACGAAGAATGCGAATCATGCGTGCGATTTCGGCATCGTTCGTTGTTATTCCTCCGCCCTCACCATATGCGCCTAAATTTTTTCCAGGATAGAAACTAAATGCGCTAGCATGACCAAGCGATCCTGCTCGTCTGCCTTTATAAAGAGAGCCATGTGCTTGACATGCATCTTCAACCACAAGGAGTTGGTGGCGATGTGCAATATCCATGATGACATCCATATCTGCACATTGGCCGTAGAGATGCACAGGGAGAATCGCTTTCGTTTTTGCCGTTATTTTTTCTTCGATTTTTGTGACGTCAATGAGTGCATCATCGTTCTTGCAGTCCACTAATACAGGAGTTGCACCAGCATTGGAAATGGCTTCTGCACTTGCGAAAAATGAGTTTGCAACGGTGATGACTTCATCTCCCTCACCAATATCATATGCTCGCAAAATAAGTTCAATTGCTGATGTTCCGTTTCCTACTGCAATGCAGTGCTGTACTCCACAGTATTCTGCAAAATTCTTTTCAAATTCTTCGACAAATGGACCAGAGGTAAATGCTGTACTTTCGATGACGGCATCGATTGCTGGCCTTACCTCCTCTTTCAGAGATAGGTATTGTGCCTTAAGATCAAGAAAGGGGATAGTCATAGAAAGAGGGGAATTAGAGTGTGATCATTCTCTTTTCCGCAAGAGAAAGGGAGGTTGCCTCAAGAATACGGATGACTTTTTCACCATCTTCTCCTGATACTTTTGGCGCTTCTTCACCACGAAGGCACATTGCAAAATGTTTTGCTTGCTTTCCGAGTGCTTCAGTGTTTTCGAGAGATGGAATGAGAATGTCTCCACTTCTGTATTTCGGGAAAAATGGATCTTGTTTTGTTGTGTCGTGATCTACTCCGCGGTCGTAGACGCGAATTTTTTCGCTTGGTTCGATGTCGTCGTAGATGATCATCGATTTTTTTCCTGCAATAATTGTTTGTCGCAACTTCACAGGAGAAAGCCAACTACAGTGAATATGTGCTGCCATTCCAGAGGAGAATGTTAGATGCATATGCGCATCCTCTGCATGAGGACCAAAGTGAGAGCTTCCGACTGCCATCACTGTTTGCACCGTACTTAAGTCAACAATTGCAGAGAGGATACTTAAGTCGTGTACAGCAAGATCCCAGAGGACATTACAGTCTTTCTGAATGAGTCCTAAATTGATGCGAGTGGAATCGAAGTACAGCAAATCACCAAGGATATTCTCTTTCTGTAATTCCTGAATTTTTTCTACCGCAGTTGTAAATAAAAATGTGTGATCCACCGCAATGACCAAATTTTTCTCTTTTGCAATAGACACTAATTCAGTTGCCTCTGCATAGGTACTTGTCATTGGTTTTTCAATGAGTACATGCTTTCCTGCGAGGAGTGCTTTTTTTGCGAGAGGATAGTGGCTCGATGTCGGAGTGGCAATGATGATGGCATCGAGTGAATGATCTTTGAGCATGTCATCAAATTCTTGTGTGAATCGTGTTGCAGGATAGAGACGTGCAAATTTTGCTGTTCGATCGATGGATGCATCGCAGCCCCATGCGAGTGAGACGTTTTCAAGGCTTGCGATATTGCGTAGCCAGTTTGGCCCCCAATATCCAAGGCCAACAACACCAATGCGGAGAGTTTTCATATGGTCTGTATTGTACCAAACAATTTCCATTCTGAAAGAATAACGGTAGACTAGCATGGTGAATATTGCCTATTACACAAATGTGCGTCTTCCAACCGAGCGTGCGCATGGCCATCAAATTGCGTCTGTGTGCCATGCATTGACGCTTTTAGGGCATAACGTGACACTCTATTCTCCGTACAGAAAACACTCTATTGAACAAAATTTTTGTTCATATTACTCCGTGTCAGAAAAGATACGCCATGTCATTCTTGGTTCTTTTGACTTCATCAATCGATGGTGGCTTCCGGGTCCTTTTTGTCTTTGGATGATGAATTTTTGTCTACGACGATCTATTCGATCAAGTTTTTCATCATCGTTTGATGTTCTCTACACTCGTACTCCTGCTCTTCTTTCTGCGCTTTTCTCAAGCGACATTCCTGTCATTCTTGAGCTCCATCAATTGCCACGATGGTTTCGTACACGCTTTGTGAAGCAGTGTTCACAGTGTGCGCTTGTTGTGTGTCTTACTCGCGCTATGGCAGAAGAACTCTGCGCGTGGGGTGTGCCACGAGAGAAGGTTATTGTCGAAGGAGATGCGGTTGACCTTTCTCTTTTTACGGAGATTGATGCATCGATTCAATCGTCTTTTTCCTCTCTCTTTCCACAGAATGTTCCTCTCCTTATGTATACAGGGCAACTATCTTCTATGGGACTTTCAAAAGGAGTTGATGTTTTTCTTGAGGCGTGTCTTTTGTTGCGTCAGCAATCTATTGCATTTCATGCTGTTATTGCAGGAGGTCCGCTTGCTACTCAGCAGAAATTATCTGATCATTTTTCTCCTCTTTTACCATCGTCATTGACCTTTCTTGGTCATGTTCCACATTCATCTATTCCCGCTCTGTTGTCGCTTGCAAGTGTTCTTATATACCCTGCTCCATTTTCTTCTCATTCGTACTTTCTTCGTGATACTTCTCCCCTCAAGGTGTTCGAGTATATGGCAGCAGGAAAACCCATTGTTGCTGCCGACCTTCCTCCTCTTCATGACATTACTGATGATCAGATGGTGTTCTTTTCGCGCGCTGGTGATGCAGAGCATCTTGCAAAGATTCTTTCGTATGTTCTCACTCATCAAGAGGAGGCACAGGAACGTGCTCGTCGTGCAACAGAGCGTGTGCAACGCTATACTTGGACAGAGCGCATGAAGCGCATTCTTTCTTCCTTTTCTTATGCGCATTTTCAGTAGTGCATCGGCTCGCCCTAATTTTGTAAAACTTGCTGCAGTGCATCATGCACTCGCGCTATGTCCATCTCTACAACATGACATTGTTCATACAGGACAACATTACGATCCTCTCTTTTCCGATGTCTTTTTTGAGCAATTATCTATTCCAAATCCGAAGTGGCATTTGCATGTATCGGGCGGTGCGAGTCGTGAAGAGAACATTGAACGCACAATGCAAGCGATGCTTCCAGTTCTTGAACAGGAACGCCCCGATCTTTTACTGGTTTATGGTGATGTGAATGGGGCTGTTGGTGCGACGCGCGCAGCACAAAAACTTGGCATTCGTCTTGGACACGTTGAGGCGGGTCTTCGAAGTTTTGATATGTCCATGCCAGAAGAACTCAATCGTATTGAAATTGATCGCATCGCAGATCTTCTGTTTGTTTCCGAACAATCGGGGATTGATCATCTCCGTCGAGAAGGTCGTACAGATGGTGTTTTTTTTGTTGGGAATACGATGATCGATACACTCGTACGCATGCAGAAGAATATTGATGCTTTTGTCTTTCCAGAGAATATACCCGATCGCTTTGCACTCATCACTCTTCATCGACCATCCAATGTGGATGACCCTGCGACACTACAGTCATTACTCGTTATTCTTTCAGAAATTTCTCAGAAAATTCCTCTTGTTTTTCCTCTTCATCGACGAACAAAGGCAGTCATCGATGCACATTCTCTTTCTTCTTTTCTTGCCCCTACTATTCACTGCATTGATCCACTTCCGTACATTGCTTTTTTGGCCTATTTACAGCGTTCCTTTTGCATTCTGACTGACTCTGGTGGTGTACAGGAGGAAGCAACATTTCTTCAAAAAAAGTGCTTTACACTTCGCGCAAATACCGAACGCCCTAGCACTATTGTGAGTGGAAGCAATACACTGATCGATCTCCATAACAGTGAAGATCTTGCTTCTGTTTACTCATTTCTATCCTCACCAAATTCTTTGCCTATCACTATTCCGCTGCATTGGGATGGAAAGACAGGGGAGAGAATTGCGTCTACTTTTTAGTGTATTATTTTTTCTGAAAGAGGATATTTGTGTGTTTTGGTAGTAGCCATAACGGTAGATATCGAGCACACACAAGAAGAGAGTCGGAGAGAATATTCTTTAGTGAATCGATACGAATAAAATATTCATATTGATGCGCAGGAATACAATGGTATCTTGCAAGGAGTGAGGTAAGGGCATGGTAGGAAAAGCTATTGATGTGTTCAAGTGGCTGAAAAGGACCTTTGCGTAAGACATCGTCTTTTGAAAGAGGAGTATGAATTGCATGTGTTGCAGATGGAACACCAATATGAATATAGCCACCTTTTTTTAATGATCTGACGAGTTTTTCAATAAGCTCTTGTGGATTTTCGACATGTTCAAGAACTTGTTCTAATTCAATAAAATCCCATTCTTTATTGGGAATATGCTCTGGTGTTGAGCATTGAATTCCTCGTTTTTTTGCTTGTGTGAGCCTTGTTTCAGATATTTCTACTCCATGTACATTGAATCCGAATGCCTGCGCCATGCTACACCATTCTCCAAAGCCCATTCCTACATCGAGAATATGCGTAGCGTGAGGGTTTTTAAAAAGCCGTAGAAGCCTAGCACAATGCTTAGCATATTGCAGTGTGAGCATGCTATTTTTTCTCTTTTCTTGACTTTCTTTTATGTCAATCCAGTATTCATATAATTGCTCCATTCCATCATCGGTTAGTATTTCTTTTTGCCATAAAAACTGACACGCTTTACAGCGTAAAATGATGAAATTACCATCGAGTATTTTGGTATCTACTCTTCCTTCGTAGTAACTTTGAAGAAACGTTTGCATGCCTTCATCATTAAATGCACATTTGTACCACACATCACCTTGTTCTCTGTGGCAGAGTGGGCATGCATTTCGTATTTTCATAGAGCAGATAGGACATCGGAGAAGGCATCATCAACTGTTGCTTTTCTTGCCACAATACAAAGGTGTCGTCCGGCATGTGGAAATATCCAGAGCAATATACGCTGAATGATATTTTGTGGCTTAATAGTACATCCTATTGATTTTATAATAAATCCTTGTGTTTCGAGTAGCTGTTTAATCATTGCAGGTGTAAAAAAAATTTTATGCTGTGGCTGTAAAAGCACTTCTCCGTCATTTGCAAGAAGTCCTAATGCATTTTTTGCTTCATAATATGATAAGATACGATCGTCTCCCATCCAATCTTTTTTATAAAATAAGAATCGTATTATTGAATTAATAGCATATGGATTTGGTGTATCGAGGACTAAGAGGCCATCTTTTTTTAAAATACGATAACATTCTTGAATCATTGTTGCAGGAGTCCATGTGTGTTCAATAATTTCTCCCATATATACCATGTCAAATAAACCATCTTCAAATTCTGTTTTATGTAAATCTCCAATAAACTGACGAGGCAATTGGAGTTTTTGAGTGAGTGCTTCATTGCTATCGAGTCCGTAGTAGGTACCACCGTTTTTTTCAACATCAGCACGCAATACTGCACATGATGATTCACCATCACCTAAATTTCCTGCATCTAAGACAGTCATGCATTTATTAGCAAGTACAGATTGAACAAATGCCAATCTTGTTGAATAGAAAGAAAAGTGAAAAGAAAAACACATACTCTATAAGAGTACTCTAAAGTTCTTCTTTGAATAAAGTAATGAATACCTACTTTCGATCGACAAATATCAAAATTATTCTTTTTTCTTAAGCCGAAAAAAGAAGATCATACTCAAGATACCACTTATTCCCCTAAAAGACCCTCGAGCAATAATCGCTCCTAGAATGCCGTATGATGGAATGAGAGTAACTAAGACAATAATATAGAATATGGCAGCAGTCCACGATATGTATTGCAATAAACTAATATGTCCTTGTGCTTCAAGAAATTGTGTATATACATTTAAGGGAACAGGAATAAGTGTCCATATAGCGATCGATGAAAAGAATAGCAATGATGTGTCGTAGTGAGGAAAAAGAAAAGGAATAAAGATTGGCGCAAGGAGTCCATAAACACTACAAATAATGATAAGCAGAAAAATTCCTAAAAGTGCCAATTTAGTTATTTTCCATTGATATGAACGTGAAAGTATTGCTCGTGCATTTATTGCATATCCAATAGGTGCTATTTCTTTGATCCATAGTTTTATTTGATCAGGAAGAAGGAAGGTCACAGAGAGGAGGGCTAGTTGCTTTAAGCCAAAGTAATAAGAAATAAGGAGTCCATCGATATAAAATGCGAGATTGGTGGGAATGGTGCTTATACTGAGCATTAATACATTTTTTATCATTGGTACGGCTGATTCTTTTGATGGGTATTGTTTTAGTAATAAATAGATGGCTCCGCAATATATGAGTGCAGGAATACCCATTGTAATAAGGAGTAACAGCATCGATGATGGATAGAAAAATAACATGATGATTGCAAAACTTGCCTGGATGATATTTGATATTGTCGTAACTAAAAAACTATGTGCAAATTGTGAAGTTCCTTGAATGATAGAGCCAAAGATATTTGCACCAATATTACCTGGACAGAATAGCAATGCTCCAAGTACAAGGAGTGGCCAGAGATCCATTCTTCCTTGTGTCTTTAAGAATACAATACTTGATAGTATAGTAATAGACATACTCATACACCAGGTTGAATAGAGCCATGTTGCTGATTTTAGCGTTGAATCTTTTCCTTTTTTTGCAATATGAGAAGAGAGAACAGGTGGTAATCCAGGAAGGCTTAAGAAGTTACATACTCCAAGAATACTTAAAATAAATCGATATGAACCGTATTCATTTTGAGAGAAAAAACGAATAGCAAAATATCCTGTTATAATACCTTTGATACTAGAAATAATATGACTTGCGGTAATAATCGCTCCATTTTTTGCAATATTTTTTGCGTTATTTCCAGTAAAATAATGAAGCAAAGATAGTGCTTTTTCTTGTATAACACACTGAATATTCATGCATTTATCCTACCCTCCTTCACTCCATCCGTATAGAGAGAATCTTCATGATGCCTTTCACAGCATCTTTCCAGTTGATTTTCTTTCCCTCTTCAAAACTGCGCGGTTGATAGGAAATAGCTTCTTCCACAATGCGATATCCTTGCTTGAGTGGATAGCATGTTAGCTCGGCTTCTAATTCAAATCCTCTTGCTTTTAAGGGGAGTTTTTTGAGAATAGATGTTGGAAAGACTTTATAGCAGGTGTAGCTATCCGTGAGCCATACAAAAAAGCAAACATTGATGATCCATGTGATCACCTTATTTCCAAGAAGATAGAGTGGATAGATGTTTGGATTCTTTTGAAGAAAGCGAGAGCCAAAGACAATCACATCTTTTTCTTGCTCAGCTCGACTCAAAAGCATGCGAATTTCTCTCGGATCGTATTCTAAATCTGCGTCTTGAATGACACAAAAATCTCCTGTGATATTCTCAATACCAAGCCGAATTGCCGACCCCTTTCCTCCGTTTTCCTTCGAGAGAACTTTGTCTTCTGGGCGTGCATGTTTTTGTAAAATTTCTAACGATCGATCTTTTGATCCATCATTCACATACACGCATTCTGCTTCTGGAAGAGCTTCAGAGAGTGCAGCCATCACGCGAACGAGTGTGGCTTCTTCATTGTAAATTGGGATGATGATAGAGAGACGTGGCATAGAGTGAGCATACCCAGTTTTTTTTTAGCTTGCTAGATGATACGGGTGGACAGAAAACATCAAACCGAATATTGCAAGTATTCCTAGAAGGAGAATGTTTACTTGAAGCCATTTTCCTAGCTTTGAAGGATGATCAATTGTTGTGATGAGTAGTAGTGGATAGATGGGGGTAATCACTCGTCCAATGCTCGTGATCGATCCCCAAATATGGTCGGGCATTGCAAGCATCACGAGGAGAAATCCGAGTGTTGCGAGTGTATTGAATGATGTAGAGAGTTTTTCTCTCCAGAGGATGGTTCCGATGAAAAAGAGTGCTGGTACTACTATGCACAGTGCAAGTGGAATAGATGAGAGTGTGAGGGCATTATATCCACCTGCTTTCCCAAGAATGAGTTCAAGCATTGCCGAGCCAATGATGCCACTTTTTTCTGTGCTCATGAAAAAGGGGATTTCATGAAACATGTGATAGATGATGCTGTGCCACACTAGAACGATGAGGAAGCTTCCGCCTGCAATCAGTGCAGATTTCCAGTGTTTTCTCAGTATTTCGTAGCCAAGGACAAGAAGAAGAAAGAGGATTCCAATTTCACGTGTGAGGCCAATGGACGCAAGGAGCAGTCCATCAACAATTGTCACTTTTTCTGTTTTCTGGAAGCGTAATAGAAAGAGTGTTGTTAAAAAAAGAAACAGTGGTTCGGCGAGGGAAAAATGGAGCCCTACCATGCTTGCTGGTGACAAAACGAGTGCGGATGACGCGAGGAATGATCTTCCTTTTTTTTCATAGAGCAGCACACCTGCGAGTGTGATGGACATCATGTTGATTAGCAGAAATGTCCATGGCAGTGCAGATGTGGTACCGAGTGCGATGATCCACGCAAGGAATGGCAAAAAGATGCGCTGATAGGCGTAGGAAGATGGAGGAAAGCGTGTGATGACATTCCACGATGTGTCATCCCATGCCCCCCTCAAAATGCGTGGCATATTGCGTGCATTTTGATAGTAACCGGCACCATCGTATGCAGGAACATCAAGAATAACAAAGCCTTTTGGTAGTGACATTTCATGCTGTGCTGTATTGGCATCCATATGAAACAATGCCGATGGATTTTTCTCATACGGAAGAAGTGTGCACAGAGCGATGAACGAGAGTGCTATGAAGAAGATGCTCGCAATCTGCCATGGAGAAAACTTGTTCATCATAGCGATTAGAGCGATACATAGGTCATGCCTTTCTCTTCAAAGTCTTTGGCGTTCCAGAGCGATTTCAAGTCATAGACAATGCCGTTTGGCTTGAGTGCTTTCTGGAAATCGTCCATTGTGAGCTTCAGATACTCTCTGTGTGCAACTGCAACAAGAATGACATCAGCATTTCCGCCTGAGAGTGACCCTTTCTTAAACCCAAGTTTTGCAATTTCTTCTGCGGAAATTTCACTATCATCACACTCAACACTACATCCATAGTCAATCAGTTTTGCAATGAGATCATGTACTTTTGCATTGCGTGTGTCTGGGACGTTTTCTTTGAACGTCAGCCCAAGAACGAGCACTTTTGCCCCTTCTACCTTTACGTCATTGTTCTGCATCGCTGTTTTTATTTGTTCTGCGATGAATGCTGGCATGCTGTCATTCATCTTTCGTCCTGCAGAAATAACTTCAGTGTGCATGCCAAGTTCTTTGGCTTTGTGGACTAAGTAATAGGGGTCCACACCAATGCAGTGTCCTCCCACAAGGCCTGGAGAGAATTTGAGAAAATTCCACTTTGTTCCTGCTGCATCGAGCACATCTTTCGTACGAATGCCAAGCCGTGCACAAAACGTTGCAATCTCATTCATGAGCGCAATGTTGATGTCTCGTTGTGTATTCTCAAGTGCTTTTGCAAGCTCTGCCACGCGAATGTTTGGCGCTTTATGTAGCCCTGCAGTGATGATCTTTCCGTAGACCATCGCAATCCACTCCAGTGTATCTGCATCTTGCCCTGCAACAATCTTTGCAATTTTATCAATCGTGTGTTCTTTGTCTCCGGGGTTGATGCGCTCAGGAGAGTATCCAACGGTGAAATCTGTTCCACACTTAAGCCCAGAGTATTGTTCCAGAATTGGCACACAGATGTCTTCCGTGACACCAGGGTACACTGTCGATTCATACACAACGACCGATCCCACTGAGAGATGTTTTCCAACCGTTTCACTTGCTTTGATAACAGGTGTAAGGTCAGGGTTATTGGCATCATCAATTGGAGTTGGAACTGCAACAATGATGGTGTTTGAGGCACGAATGATCTCAGGATTGGTACTATAGTCGATGGTTGTTTCCTTCATTTGTGCATCGCTTAATTCATTGGTCCAGTCGTGGCCACTTTTCAGTGCATCAATTCTTGTTTGATTGATGTCGAAGCCGTACGTTTTCCATCCTGTTTTTCCAAATGCCGCAGCGAGAGGGAGCCCAACATATCCAAGACCCACAACGCAGATGATTGGTTCTTTGTGCATGGGGAGAGTATAGAATTAAAAATGAAGAATGAAAAATGAAAAATGTATGATTATTTCTTTTTATTGTTCGCCAATAGATTACTATCAACTACTCATTGCTAAAAGCTAATTGCTAGTAGCCACTAGCCAATTGCCATTCCGCCCTTCATACTACCCACTACCAACTACCTACTAACCACTATTCCCATGATCGATTGGTCCAATCAACGCGTTACTGTTACTGGTGCAACTGGCTTTATGGGCAGTGTGCTGATTGAGGCGCTTCTCAAGCGTGGTGCGCGCGTTAAGGCACCCATTCGTTCGCGCAATTTTCGCTCACTCTCTACTCTTCGTTCGCAGGTAGAGTGGATGGAAGGCGATCTGCGTGACATCGATTACTGCAAAAATTTGATTACTGGCTCCAACATCATCTTTCACCTTGCGTCTCATCGTCGCACAACAGAGTTTCACAAAGAACACTGTGCCGATGTGTTGCTTGGTAATCTTGAGATGAGCACAGCACTGGCACAAGCGTGCAAAGACTATCCTCACGCCAAGGTTGTGTTTCTTTCGACTGCTAACGTTCCACCAGAGCTCGATGTTGTTCGTGTTGCGCAGCAAGACGCCTTCGATGGTTTTGTTCTTGGAAAAGCCCTTTCAGAGGCTTTGTGGTTGAGTGCGTCGAAGCAATATCACTTTCCACTCCTTGTCCTTCGTCCTGTCGGAGCTTACGGCGAACGTGATACATTTACTGTAGAGAGCAATATGATTCCCTCGTTTATGGTGCGCGCAGAGGAGGCAGAGAAGGAATTGACCTTATTTGGCACAGGAACAGAAGAACGTGTTTTTCTCTACATCGATGATGTCATTGAAGCGATGTTTCGTTTGATGGACAGTGATGCAACAGGCATTCAATACATCATGCCCCCAGAAACAGTGACTGTTGAGTGTGTTGCGCGTGCCATTTGCGATCTGGTGAACCCTGCTCTTTCTGTGAAGTTCGATGCGTCACATCCCATTTCAGCGCGTAGTCTTGCGGTTCTTCCCAATCATCCATGCTTACACGATCTTCCTTGGACACCGCTTCAGGAAGGCCTTCGCAAAACGCATGAGGGGTGGAAGAGGAGGTGCTAGGTGATAGGTGATAGGGATTAGGTTGTACACAATTCATCTTGTACGTAAAGCACATAGCGATAAGCGCGTAGTATTTTTCCAATGAACACTTTCTATTCGCTACACGCTATTCGCTCTCTTTTCCCTTCTGTGCTATACTCTTTTCATGTCTTCCTCTCGTCACCTTCACGATTTGTACGAACTTTTCACACTTGTTGAGACACCAAAAGAAGCCGCACTGCTACTCCATGAACTTCTGACTCCACAAGAACTCACGCAAATTTCTGAGAGATGGCAACTCATCAAACTTCTTGATGCCGGCGTTCCTCAACGCGACATTGCAGAAAAACTCAAGCTTTCCATCGCAACTGTGACACGTGGGAGTAAAGCCTATCAGGAAGGAAAAGGCTTTCAGTATTTCCTTAAGAAGATGCAGGAAGGGGAGTGCACCTGTGAGGATGAGTGTGATTGTTGATAGATATCCAAACCATCATCATTTAGCAGAAGAAGATCGTGAATAATGATTTCTCTTCGGGTCTTTCCTTTCTTTTGTCGATACAAAAGAAAGGAAACGAAAGAAAAAATCGTCGCTCGTGATTCGCTTTGATCACTGTATTCATGTGCTTCGCTACGATGTGCAAACTCGTCGCTTCGCTCCTCAAACAGTGCACATCGCTTCACGCTACGCACATGAACAGTGAATACAAAGCTCATCAAGGCGACAAATGTATGTCCATTGATAGTAGTGTAGAGCTATACATATTTTTCATACCTTACATTCCCCCCCCCGTGGACACGGGGGGGGTTAGGGGGAGGGCATTTTCAGATCATTTTTGTTTGATGTCTTTTCCCATTTTTTCTCTTTATTCCATAAAAGATCTTTCCAAAGCTATTTTTCCGATGTGCAATTGCTCTTGATTTTGTACTGGTGTACTAGTACAGTAGTACATGATTTATGAGTGGAAGATTTCGTATTACCTTTCCTGGCGGTCATTTTTCTACTGATGATCTTAGGTCTGCAGTAAGTTTTTGTGAATCACCTGCGTCATATCATCCTTCTTTGCGTGATGCAGATGATATTTGTGCTGGCATTCGTTCTTTTATAGGTTCTTTAGATGTATTTTCAGAAAAAGGTGGTAGTGCTACAGCGAATCGTGTAGAAATAGCTGTTCAATCAATTGGTTCTAAGCGTAGTTATCGATGATTTTTATGTTATTGCATCTCTTATTTTTAGAGATGCCTGCGGTATTTTGTGTTACAATGATTCTACTGGAGAGGTGGCCGAGTGGTCGAAGGCGCACGACTCGAAATCGTGTATACGCCAAAAGCGTATCGAGGGTTCAAATCCCTCTCTCTCCGCCAACCTTCGCCCCTCGACAAGCTCGGGGTCTTCGGTTGGCAAGCCAGACTTTTATTCTTATCTCATCCGGCAAGCCAGATTGAGCATACAGAATGATGTGTTTGTAGTTCCCTCTCCCCATGGGAGAGGGTTAGGGTGAGGGAAAATCTGATCGATAGGAAGGAGAAAAGTTCTTTACCAAAAACAGCTTCAAGCATTTTTTTTGAATGTGGATGTTTAAAAAAACAATATCTATTCTTTTGAGGCTGGGGTCGCTATGTTCAATGAACACAACGACCCCAAAACCCCTTCACTTCCGTGAACCATTGCGATGACGATGTCGTTCGCGTTTGACCGCACCATCTTGTACGATGCGACGCAGGCGCCGAGTCTTTGCAACGGTTTTTCGGCAGAAGAAGAGCATAGCTTTCCTTTCGGAAGGGGTTTTTTCTACTCTCTTCCATGGAGACCATTCCATGACAAAAAGAGTAGATATTGAGTTTCTAAATTAGAGCTTTCAAAGATCAATGTACTACTGCACTAGTACATCAAAATTATATGTAAAGTTTACTTCTTGTCAAGCTTTTGGCGAGAGAATGGGTGGAAATGGCTTTGATGAGAGGGAAAATGAACCAATAAAGAAATCGATGAAATCAAGGAAGGCAAAGAAAACGAGGAGGTTATTCTATCTCAATGCCATGTTTTTTGATCTCACTGATAAGTGTTGAGTAGTTATTTTGCAAATCCTCTGGATGGATACACACTGGTTCAATTTTTGAGTTAATGGAAAGACGAGCCATGCGTACAACAACATTTTCTTCATGTTGATTTTTTTTGAATCCGCCTTCGCCCCGCATTCGCGGGGTCTACGGCGGACAAGAAGCGTGATGTAAGAAAAAATGTAAAAGGCGAAGGTATGGCCTTATTCCCCGCAGCTTGCTGCGGAATAAAGAGTTCAGAGCTTTCTCTGAGGTTCATACCAATGATTGGGATGCAAAGAATGGCGATATCAACATCGCTATCTTCTGTATTTTTTTGAGTAGCAACTGATCCATAGAGAATCACTTTTTGCACAGGAATATTCATCTCTTTCAATTTTTCTTGGAGTTGTTTTGTCTGTTTTTTTGCTTCAAGAAGAGTAATCATAGGGATGATCGTAAAATTTCTTCTGTAAATTGTAGCCATCTTTTAACATGATATCGAGCATTTTTCTAGCATTATATTTTTCCCTCAACAACCGCAGGTCGGAGACCTGCTGCTGAATCAAAAAGAGAGAAGGAAAGGAGTACTATTTTATGCCACTACTACCAACTAACTACTACCCACTACCCACTAACTCTACGTTCCCTCCTGCCAGCTACTCAAGTACTTCTTCTGCTCTTCGGTCAGACTATCGATGGCAATGCCCATGGCAGTGAGTTGCAAACGTGAGATGTAGTCATCAATTTCTACTGGAAGTGTGATGACTTCGTTCTTCATCTGTCCCTTGTTTTTCACAAGATACTCACACGCGAGAGCTTGTCCACAGAAGGAAAGGCTCATGACTTCGCTTGGGTGACCTTCGGCAGACGCGAGGTTCACAAGACGTCCTTCTCCTGCAATGAAAATCACTTTTCCAGACTTCATCAAATATTCATCGAGATAGTGACGTACTCGGCGCTTGCGTACTGCGTTTTTTTCGAGTGCATCGAGCTCAATTTCATGATTGAAGTGACCTGAGTTTGCGAGAATGGCACCATCTTTCATGTTTTCCATGTGTGTTAAGCGAATGACATGAATGTTTCCTGTAACGGTGATGAATAGATCTCCAAGTTTTGCTGCATCATCCATCGTCATCACACGGTGACCATCCATCACAGCTTGAAGAGCTGTAAAGGCGTCCACTTCTGTCACAATCACTTGTGCTCCCATTCCTTTGGCGCGCATGGCAACACCTTTTCCACAACTTCCGTAGCCAAGAACGACCACTGTTTTTCCTGCAATGAGAAGGTTTGTTGAACGCAAAATACCATCGAATGTGCTTTGGCCCGTGCCGTAATAGTTATCCATCAAATGTTTTGTCTTATTATCGTTCACAGCAATCATTGGACACTTGAGAACGTTGTCACGCTCCATTGCCTTGAGACGAATGATGCCTGTTGTTGTTTCTTCGCATCCTCCAATCATTTTTGCGAGGAGATGTGGGTGCTTGGTGTGAATTTCTGTCACAAGATCGCATCCATCATCAATCGTAATATCTGGCTCTGTTTCGATGACTGCATGGAGGAATTTGTAATAATCTTCTGTTGACTCTCCTTTGTATGCCCAGACTAAGACATCTTCTTCTGCAAGTGCTGCGGCAATGTCATCTTGCGTGCTTAAGGGGTTACATCCTGTAATGGCAACGCGTGCTCCTCCTGCTTTGAGTGTGCGTACAAGAATGCCTGTTTCCTTGGTGACGTGGAGCGCCATGCCAATGGTGAGCCCTTCAAATGGTTTTGTCTTTTCAAATTCTTTGCGAATTTCAAGGAGCGCACCCATGTGTCGTTCTGCAATTTCTAAATTGAGACGACCTTGAGCGGCGAGAGCGGGGTTTGCAACGTGGGACATAGTTCGTGAGGTGATAGGTGATAGGGATTAGGTTCTAGGAGTGTATACTATTCGATTGTAAAAAAAAAGAAAAACTATTTTCCTATAATCTATACGGCTTTGCCTCAATAATTTTTTTTGATTCTTCTCTCATAGAGCATTGCCATGAGAAGTCATTATGATGTTTCGGCTACGCCGATATATTCGAAATTATTAAAGCAAGTTAGTATATAATCTATTACCTAAAACCTAGCACCTAAAACCTAGCACCTAACACCAACCCTTTCCACAATCTTCTCTTTCTTCAGGTCGAGTAACAACGTTCCTTCTTGTTCTACTGCGAATGATCCCATGACAGCGCACAGTGTGCCAATATGTTCGAGTGACCAATTGCGACTGAGTCCATACATCAGGCCTGCACGAAGAGCGTCGCCTGCGCCTGTTGGATTGATGACATCAATTCCTTGTACTGCTTTAGTAGTACATTCCTCACTTCCTTTCTTGAGTACAAGCCCTTTTTCACCAAGTGTGATGACGATCAATGGACAGAGAGATTGTACTATTGCACTAGTACATCCTGTAATTTTTTGCAGAAGCTCCCATTCGTATTCATTCATGACTGTACAGATAGATAGCTGCATGAATGCGCGCAGTTCATCTGCTGAAAATGCATGAATGACCTGACCTGGATCGAAAATGAATGGAATGTTGTTCTGTACCATCTGTTCAACACCTTCATGATAGGTGAGGGGATTGCGTGGACTGAAAATCGCAAGATCGTAGCGTTCATGAATGGTTGGAAAATGTGCCATGCCATCCGCTCCGGGGTGAAAAAAACTAATTTGTCGATTATCCATATCTGTCGTAATCACAGCGGTTGCGGTGACTGCATTTTCCTCTCTCTGGATGAACGATGTGTCTATTCCACGATCGTGTAACAGTGCACGATACTCCTCTCCATCATGTCCAATAGCACTCACAATACTCACGTTTTCTTCAAGCGCACGAAGCGCAATGGCAATATTTGCTCCAGTGCCACCTTTTGTTTTTTTGTAGTGTGGGACTAAGTAATTGACCGACAGCGCATCGAGAGATGTGGAGTCGATTGCTGTGCGAAAATCTCCTTCGTATCCGAGGAGAATATCGTACGCAATAGAGCCATTGACGAGATACTTTTTCTGAGACTGTTCGTTTTGGATGTGTGATGCAAGATTCATTGAAAAAAAGAGAAGAGAGTTGTAGTGTAGTGTACATGCACATTACTGTCATTGGTACTGGATATGTTGGGCTGACATCTGCTGTTTGTTTTGCAGAGATGGGTCACACGGTTGTTGGAGTTGACATCGATCCACAGAAAGTGTCGATGCTTTCTTCGGGGAAAAGTCCCATTTTTGAACCAGATCTTGAGGCGCTTCTTCAGAAAAATATTGCAAGTGGACGACTCTCATTTTCTCTCGATCTTTCAACTGCATTGCCGCACACTTCCATGGTGTTTAGTGCGGTAGCGACGCCTCCAGGAGAAGGGTACAAAGCAGATTTACGCGCAGTGTTTGCAGTGGCAAAGTCCGTTGCAGAGCAAAGCACGCGTTCTGTTCTTTTTATCAATAAATCGACTGTTCCTGTAGGGACTGGCGCAAAGTGTCAGGCAATGATTGATGAAATTCTTGCGAGTCGTGGAGTCGATTTTTCTCTTTCAGTCGCGAGTAATCCTGAGTTTTTACGCGAAGGTTTTGCCGTGTCTGACACACTCAATCCCGACCGCATTGTTGTGGGGCTTCAAGATGAAAATGATGCACATCGGTCGCTTTTTCAGGAGTTGTATGCTCCTATTACAGAAAAAGGATCGCCACTCCTATTCATGCGTTTAGAAAGTGCAGAGATTGTGAAATATGCATCCAACTCTTTCTTGGCAACAAAAATTAGTTTCATCAATATGCTCACAGAATTTTGTGAGAAGACTGGCGCAGACATTCGTGACATTGCAGAGGGAATGGGTCTTGATGATCGCATTGGAAAGCGTTTTTTACAGGCTGGTATTGGCTATGGTGGAAGTTGTTTCCCCAAAGATGTGAAGGCACTTCTCGCAACCGCGGAGGAGTATGGGCTTTCCTTTCCTATTGTTGAAGCGACAGATCATGTGAATACTCACCAGAGAGAGCGTTTTATTGCAATGATGCTTTCGAAGCTTCCACCTTCTTCTACGGTTGCTGTTCTTGGACTTGCATTCAAGCCTGATACCGATGACATGCGTGAAGCACCAAGTATTGATGTTGTGACTGCGTTGATTGAAGCAGGACACACTGTTCGCGCGTACGATCCTCAGGCCATCGAGAGAGCAAAAACACTCTTACCATCCTCTACTCAGTATGGTGATTCCATTGATAGCGTGCTTGATGGTGCCGATGTCCTTCTTTTGCTCACTGAATGGAAAGAATTTGAAACGCTATCCCTTGATTCTCTTGCTCAAACATTACAAGAAAAGATGGTTTTTGATGCTCGACTATTCTTTGATCCACAGGAAGTGAAAAAAGCAGGATTGGAGTATTATGGGATAGGAGTAGGATAGGTATTAGGTTATAGGTTTTAGGTGGTAGGAGGATTTTTTCATAACAAAGCAGGAATTCGGGGGAGGGTCGGGGTGGGGGCAGTTCATTCTTTTCACTTTTTCTTCCCCCTGCTACACTATCTTCATGAATATCTTCCTTACTGGAGCTGCAGGTTTTATTGGCTTTCATACCGCGCAAGTGTTACTTGCTCGTGGCGACACGGTCACTGGTTACGATAATCTCAATGCGTACTACGACCCCACTCTGAAAACGAATCGTCTTGAGATTCTGAAGCAACATCCTAATTTTCACTTCATTCAAGGAGACATTCTCGATCGTCCTCTACTTGCCAAGTCCATGCAGGGTGCTGATCGGGTGTGTCATCTTGCCGCACTTGCAGGGGTGCGCTACGCATTTGAACATCCTGAAGAATACATCGCCATCAACATTCAAGGTTTTTTCAATGTGATTGATGAGGTTCGTGTGCAGAAAATCAATGGTCTTGTGTATGCAAGTTCCAGCTCTGTGTATGGCGGTAATGGCAAACTTCCCGCAGAAGAAACTGACAGAACAGATAATCAAGTGTCGCTCTATGGCATGAATAAGAAAGACAATGAACTCATGGCGAACACATACCATTCTCTCTATGGCATCTCTACGACAGGCCTTCGCTTCTTCACGGTCTATGGTCCGTATGGTCGCCCCGATATGGCACTGTTTCTCTTTACCGATGCTATTCTCAAAGGAAACCCACTTCAAATTTATGGGGAAGGAAAGATGCAACGCGATTTCACGTACGTTGATGATATTGTCTCGGGTATTGTGTCATCGATCGACCGCAATTACGCGAATGAGATTTTTAACTTAGGCTCAAGTCGCAAAGAGGAATTGATGGATTTCATCTCTACTATTGAACAGGCTTGTGGTATTGAGGGAAAGAAAGAGTTCCTTCCGATGCAACCCGGAGACGTTCGCGCAAGCCTTGCCGACACTTCTCACGCCAAGGAAAAGCTAGGCTACGAGCCAAAAACGATGATTGCAGACGGCATTCCAAAGTTCGTTGCGTGGTATAGGGGGTACTATGGGTTGTAAAAAAAGTTTGCTTCTTGTACAACTTTATGATACAATGATCCGATATCTTCTAAAAAATACCCACATACATATTATGGACACACAAACATTTATCACCACAGTACAGGCACACACAGTGCTTCCTCCTGCTATTCTCGAAGAACTCGTTCGTCGCGCTCCAGAGCTCGATGATGCGACTCGTCAAGGAATTGCAGATGAGCTTGAGAAAGCAACCAAGAACGAAAGTAAAATTCTTGATGATGGTCTTATTACCCTTGCCGGCGTACAGCATTCCATGAAGAAAGCCGAGCGCGATGAGTCCGAGGCTGCTGACCGCGCTGCTGAAGTTCTTCCTTCCTTTTAGCCTTTTATACACATACCCAATAGTTTTATGACAACACGATCTCCAGAAATAAACCCCGATATTCCACAAGGTGAAAAACCTGCTGGTTCTCAAACAGAACTTTTGAAGCAGAAGCATATGGAAATGCAATCTGCGATTAAACAATTTAATGAGAAAGCACGTTTTATGGATACAAAAGACGTGAATCTAAAAGCTTGGCAAAAAGTTATTAATGAACGTGTTGCAGGAATTAATGCAGAGCTTACAAAGAGTGTTGATGGAGCTATTGCGAAAATTGACGAGTTATTAACAGAAATGTATGGGAGAGGAGACGGTACAGGTGTTGATTCGACTGGTAAAAAACAAGCAAGTCTTATTGATTTTTTGAATAAGAAGAATGAATCCTCTGAATATCAGTCTAAGGCACTTGATTTTAGCTCAGATAAAGGTGGAGATTTTGCATACATTACACTTGGACCAGATTTCTATGGTCAGTGCCCTACTGTGACTGGTGCATGTATTTATCAATATCAATGGGTCCATCAGCCACAGGGTGGCTTCCGTTTTCCTTTATTTCTTCAGCCTGGAACTTCTGCTGAGTTTGTGATGAATGATAAAAATGGCAAGCGTCACGTCATGCGTTTTTCCCGCAATGAGAAGGGAGAGTATAAGAAAGAGGATGGATTAAATGTTAATGGACTAAAAAGTGCTGATGAGTTGATTGCAAAAGAAGAACAGAAAGGAAGAGCAGCAAGATTACGTGATGATATTTATCAAGGGATTGAAGATTCTATTAATAAACCAATTCAACAAGCTGCTGAGCGGAATAAGGAAAGGATTGCTACCGCCAAAAGATTATATGATACTTTTATTTTTAAATTATCTGAGCCCAATTCTTTGCCTGACATGAATCGATTAGCAATACTTAATCAAAATATTCAGGGATTATCCGCTGATCAATTACAAGCCGCAGGTATTTCTACCAAAGAAATAGTTCTTTCATCAGATCCTAATAAAGCAGTTGTTTATGAAAAAGGTCAGTTTAGAATTGGTGATTCAAGTCAAGAGAGAGAAAGAATTAGGAATTTTGATAACTATACTTTTGATGCCTTCAAATATCGTTCACGAACTGAAAACTATATCAAAAGCTTAAAAAATGGTATTGATTTCTACCAAGGGCGTCAGGATTCTCAATATTTTGATCAATCACCTCTGTATCGTCAATATGAACAATCATGTCAATCTACCTTAGATGCATATCAAAAATTTTCTGCTGAAATGATTAAAATTAAGGCATCTGAAAATGGTAGTCGTGTAGATATCTATAGTCAGGGCGCTTGTGGTAGAGCATTTGAACAATATGCAAAATCAGTTCGTACTTTATCAAATAATGTTGAAAAAATATATATGGCTGCTTATGAGAAAGATGCCAATTCTCAACTTTCTCAAGAATTACAATATCAAAGAGATCAAATCCAAGAAGAGTTAGTTAAGCCTTATCAACAATACTTTGATGCTTATGATAAAATAACAACTGAGAAAAAAGCACAGGTGGATAAAAAGGAAGTACCAAATTCTCGACCATAGACTCCTCCTTCTGGCATAGGATATTAATCATCTCCTCTTCCACACCTCAAGCTGTAGTCCTTTTACCTCTTGCCAGAGCGTGTCATCAAAATCACTGTCGCAGGAGGTTTGTTTTGTGCAGATGAGAAGTTGGCTATTTTTTTCAATGTCGGAGCGGAGAGTCGGGGAGAATTTGAGGACTGGAACAGGGGAATAGTATTGCCATTCGTGACCGAAGGGTCCATCGATGAGAATGGCAAGCAGAGTTGATCCTGAATGAGCTTGAGGGGTAATAATCAGCGATCCATTTTTTTTAAGAGATGCCATCATCTCCTTTGCGATGTTTGGTGTTTGACTAGGGAAATTTTGGGTGATGATGAAAAGAGAAAGAGGGATGTAGAGTGCAAGAAGAACGATCGATCGCATTTTTTCTTTTTGAAGCAACAAGAGCGTTCCTGCAAGAATTGTTGGCACAAGAAGGATGGCGTAATAGGCTTGAGGAGAGAGGAAAATAAGTGCAAGTGTTGCGAAGAGGGAGAGAAGGAGAGGACGATTTTTTTGGAGTATTGCCCCTACTATTCCTGTAACGACAAGCACTCCTCCTGCGAGAAGTATTGTTTTTATGATCTCCATCAGCCTCATAAGGAGCGATAGTTTTGTATGTGTTCCTGTGACATTAAGCATGGATGCAAGCGCAAGAGGATGACTAAGAGAGTAGAGCACAAGGAGAAGAATGGGGCCATAGAATGAGATCTTCTTCTCACGAGTTGTCCCTTCTGACATCTTTATTGCAGACCAAATAAGAGGCGCAAAGAGAATGTTGTGATAGACCGAAAGAAGGGCAACTACCCAGAGAGCCCCAAGAAAGACCGTTGGAATTTTACTAACTTGAGAAGGATGGAAGAGAGTGCAAACCATGATCATGCCAAATACAGCTGCAGGAACAACAAGCATGATGGTTCCACTTTGGAGGAAAATGGCAGGAGAAAAGAGGAAGAGGAGTGCGCCAACCAAGAATAATGATCGACCGTTCTGTGTGCGTATTTTTTGTAGTAACCATACGCTTTGAAGAGTCCACACTGCAAAAAGCCCTCTCCAAAAAATTTCTTGCTCACCCCATCCTTTTGTCCATGACATGAGTGTTCGTAGGAGTGGAGGGTGAGGGTAGGGGATGCTTAGGAGATACTTTGCTTCATCGGTGAGAATGCCTGCATCGAGGTGAATGTACACCAGAACAGATGCAAGAATTGTGAGGCTAAGAATGGATACAATTATTTTTCGCATACAAGCATGTGAGTGGAACGAATGGCAAAGCAATTTTTTGCGCTTCCTTCATCTTTTCTTCGGATGTCATGATAGCGAAGCTCGATTTCATCTTTTGTAATGCTTCGTATTTCTATTCCCGATAGTAACCATCCTTCTTTTCCTCCAGTTTCTTTGAGAATTTTCTGCACTTCCTGTCGCACGGTACTATCGCCATACATTGGCAGGATGGTCATCCATTGCATGAGATACATGGCTCCAGTGATGAGCATTGTTCCGTAGAATAGTGTTCGCATGAAGGGTTCTATTCTTTTTAACATTCTTTCTGCGTTCACATTCAGATGCCATTTTTTTAGAGTGTCTCTTTTTTTACAATCACTTTTTTCCTCATGTTCTTTTTTTCTTTCCCCTATCATTTCTTTCTTTTTCCTCATTATTGTTTGTAGTGTTTTTGGAAGATTGATGCATGCAAGTCTGCAGAGTTGCCCAAGAAATTCTATTTCAATTGCGAGAGATAACTTACTTTCTCCAGCCCGACGCATGCGAAAAATCAGTGGCACTTCTGCAATGTGAACTTCTTCGAGATGGCCAAGAATCTCAAGGAGGATTTTGAATCCTGCTACGCGTACTTTCCCTTCAATGGAGCGATAGACATCTGCTTTGATCGCGAAAAATCCACTTAAAGGATCAGTTACATGCTTTCCTGAGACTATTTGCGAGAGTCGCGTACCAATGCGACTGATGATGCGTCGATCGCGAATCCACGACCCGACACTCCCTCCTTTCATGTAGCGGGAGCCAATGACAACATCTGCGTTTTCCTGCTCTATTTTTTGCATCATTCCCTGAATGAGCGATGCATCATGTTGTCCATCTGCATCGAGCACCATCAACACATCTCCTTTTGCTTCACGAAAACCATCTGCAACTGCTGAACTTAAGCCACGTTTTGTAATACGGCGCATGAGTCGCACATTGCCATATCGATCTTGTATTCCTTCAACAACGCACCACGTTCCATCCGGAGAATTGTCATCCACTACAATAATTTCGCATTCGGGTTGTACTGCAAGAATTGCATCAATCACTCTCGTGATGTTTTGCGATTCATTGTACGTTGGCAGAATGATGGAAAGCACAGGGAGAGTATAGAGGTTTTAGGTGATAGGTTCTAGGTGATAGCTTTTTATTGATCCATCGATTTTCCTCTTTCTATTCCCTATGACCTAAAACCTATTACCTAATCTTCATTTCCTTGCTACACTCTCTTCACTATGCGCGTTCTTGTTACTGGTTCATCGGGTACTATTGGTACACGACTCTGTGAAAAACTTCTTCAAAGAGGAGATGATGTTGTGGGTGTGGATTGGCTCCCCAATAAGTGGCAACCGTCTGTGCAGGCCATTACGCAGATTGTTGACTTGCGTGATGAACAGGCAACGATGAGCATTTCTGGTGAATTTGATGCCATTATTCACTTAGCTGCAAATGCGCGTGTGTATGAACTTGTGGAACATCCTCGTCGTGCGCTCGATAATTTTACGACACTGTTTAACGCACTCGAACTTGCTCGAATGCGGAACATCAAGCGATTTATTTTTGCTTCTTCTCGTGAAAGTTATGGCAATATTCCAGCGGAGAGGTATACAGAAGATCTCGTGCGCGTGGAGCACTGTGAAAGCCCCTACACTGCAAGTAAAGTAGGAGGAGAAGCGCTTGTTGAAGCGTATCGTCGATGTTATGGCATCGATCAAATTACCTTCCGTTTTAGCAATGTGTATGGCATGTATGACGATTCTGTGCGCGTGGTGCCACTCTTCATTCGTCTTGCTCGTGCAAATGAAGCGATGAAAGTATTTGGTAAGGATAAATGTCTCGATTTTACGTATATTGATGATAACGTTGCAGGCATTATGGCAGGACTCGATCATTTTGAGACTGCAAAAAATCAGACATACAATCTTGCATTTGGTCAGGGCACGACCATTCTCGAACTTGCAGAAACCGTGAAATCACTCATTGGTTCATCATCTGAGATCGTTATGGGTGAGCCACGAACAGGAGAAGTCATTCGGTATATTGCCGATATTTCCAAGGCGCAGAGCACGTTTGGCTACAGTCCAACAACCTCTTTTGTAGATGGCATTCGCAAAGCGGTGGAGTGGTACTTGATAAATACTTAGAAAGTATCAAAATATCTACTGATGAATTTTTCGAATCTTGAATACCCTGAATTGCGACATGAGGCTGAGTTACAAATATTGTATGTTCCTCTTGATCCAAAAAATCCTGTTATTACGACAACAGAAAAATTTCGTTGTTTTTATCATCAATGTCTTGGTCCGATGATGACAGATTCTCAGTGTGATGCTCTCGTGATGCCACGTGGCGTTTTTCCTGAGCAGCCTCTTTTGAATCTGAGCGATGCTCGTTTAGTCAATCCTCATGGGCACATTCCTCATACTCATAACTTTCGTGTTGCGCTTATTCCTAATGGTGTTCCTCTTACTGACACTCGTTTGTGGGCTCGTGAAGCATTACTGAACGCTATGAATATAGCAACCGATCTTCCTGATGATCAGATATTTGCATGGGTTAGCTCTCAAAAAGATGCTATTCACGCTAAGCATAGCCCTGCTGATTTTGAAGGAGAATTTGATTCTTATCTTCAATTGCAGAATAGTATTCAGCCATCATTTTTTGTTGATTACAGTCAATGTGGATTACTCATCATCGGAGAGCATGTGTGGCATGCAAAAGATCTCTCTCGTAGTAGTGGTCTTGGACATTTAGGAGCACACAGAGATGGAAGTCTTTATGTGGATGTTTTTGATGAACTGGCTTTCTCCTCGTGATACTCCTCTTCAAGGTTCACGTTCCAGAGGTTGGAGGTGTCGGTTCTTCCTTCGCGGATGTTATCCACTGCAAGCATGGCGGTGAGCATGCTGTGATCTTGGTTATTGTACCTGTGCATGCCGTTTCTTCCTACTAAGAAGAGGTTTGGAATTGTCTGTACAAAATCTTGTACGGTGCTGAGTTGGTTGTAACTGCCGAAGTACGCAGGGTAGGCTTTTGGCATACGGAGGACACATCCATCAAGTACATCTTTTCTATCGATCATGCCAATTTTTTCCATTTCTTCGATGCCAAGTTCGATGAGTTTTTTGTCGTCCATTACCCACAAATCGCCTCCTTCGTTCACGAAATATTCAAGACCAATCCACTGTGTGTTTTTCCAGTCGGCAACCATGTATGGGCTCCAGTTATTGAACAGTTGCACTCGTCCTACACGCACGCCTGCTTCTTGAATGTAGATCCAGTTATCGGGGACTTCTGCTTTTCCTGTTTTCCCTCCTTCTTTCACATCTAATTTTTTAAGTAAGAGTCCTACTGTGAGGAAATCTCTGTATTGCAAGCCTTCTGCTACCTCAATGACCTGCATCGATGGTCGTGGAGACATCATGCCAATCAAGTGTTTGATGGGCATTGTGGAGAAGAAATAGTCACATTCCCTTGTTTCACTTTTTCCTGTGATTACATTTTCAATTGTGACACTTTTTACTGTATTTCCTTCAAGGTGTACTCCTGTCACACGTGTTTGCATTGTAAGCTCAGCACCACAGCATTGCACTTGCCGTGCAACCTCTTCCCACATTTGACCGGGTCCAAATTTTGGGTAATAAAAGCGCGTAATGAGACTGGTTTCTCGTTCTTGTTGTTTCTTTTTGAAGTCAGAACTGAGGAGGTCTTTGAGAGCATGGGTCACTGCGCGAGTGAGGGACAAGCCTTTCACGCGTTGCGCACCCCAATCGCTTTTAATTTGACTACACGGCACCCCCCACACCTTTTCGGTGTAGCTCTCGAAAAATGTTTTGTAGAGCCGATCTCCAAACCTGTTCTTGTAAAATGCATCGAGCATCGATTCATCTTTGATTGGAAAGCATCGTCTCCAAATATATGACAGACCAATGAGCGCTGTGTTGATCAGTCCTAGTCTTCTTGCGACTGTGAGAGTGATGCCAATAGGGTAGGGGAAGAAGTTTTTATGGTAAAAGATGCGACTGATGCGCGGTCGCTGAAGCATGACATCGTCTTCGGTTTCGGGGTCGGGGGAGGTGCGGGTAATGGAGCGGTGAGCGGTGAGCGGGGAGTTAGTAGTGCTGATGGAGTTGATAGTTGATAGTTGATAGTTGATAGTATCTTTTTTTCCTTCGATAGGAGCATGATTTGTTCGTTGATGACAGTATTTTTCGCATAAATACTGAATGGTTGCTTGTTCGATGTACTCAATTTCATGTCCGCGGAGTGCTGTATCTGCTGCGGGTTTTCCTTGTGGTGGAAGGATGTTGAACCACCATTTCGTTACCCTATCACTTTTACTGAAAAATCGATGTCCACCAATATCGATGCGATTTCCTTTGTAATTATACGTTTGTGCGATGCCACCAATTGCTGATGTTTCTTCAAAAATGATGGGTTGAATGTCTGTTTGCTTGAGTAATTCGTAGGCTGCAGTGAGCCCTGCTGGTCCTGCTCCTGCAATGATTGCGATTTTTTTCATAGAGTAATTGGTAGTGTTTCATGTTTTTCTCTCTCTGAAAAGATGAATGAATGAGAGAGAAAGTAGTTTACAAAAGCACAACATCCAATGGATGCAGCTTTTGCCAGAATGGCAACATTTCCTTCGGTGAGCATTTCTATTGACGATAAGAATGCGTTACCATTTTTGATTATCTGTGCAAGGGAAAAGAGAAGGAGTGCCAATCCATAATTCAGGAAAAACGTGAATGTATAGACAAGAATAAATTTTTTTGTTTCCTTCTTCGCATTCGTTTTTTTGGCATTAAATGTAATGTATTTATTGAAGAAAAAGACGAAAATTGAGGGAATGATCGATGATGGAATATAGGTGATATATGTACTCCACTGCAAAATATCGACACAGATGTGGATGATGCCGAATTCAATCATCGACCCTAGTACTCCTGCGATAATAAATGATTGTACTTGCTTGCGATGAGACACAGGAAGAATTGAGAATGAAGAATGAAAAATGAAGAATTGAGAATGGGTAATTCAGAGTCAAGAACTATACAAGATTCTCTTTTTATCACTACTTCTTACTGTAGGACATATCTCTTTTCTTTGAAAGAGATTTTTACTCTTGTGCCTCTCTTTTTAGCTCTGCGTCGATGAAGAGATCGATGTCACCATCGAGAACGCTTTCTACTGCACTCGTTTCAAAATTGGTACGCAGATCTTTGACCATTTGATAAGGATGGAGAACATAACTTCGTATTTGAGAGCCAAAATCTGCACTGATGTTCGTTCCTTTCAGACGTTTTTTTTCTGCCATTTCCTCAGCTTGCTTTCGTTCTAGTAGTTTTGCCTTCAGCATGTTCATTGCTTGCTCGCGGTTTTGTATTTGGCTGCGTTCGTTCTGACATGCAATCACAATGCCCGTTGGGATGTGTGTGAGTCGAATGGCGCTATCAGTTTTATTGACGTGCTGCCCCCCTGCCCCACTCGAGCGATAGGTGTCAATTTCAATATCTTGTGGATTGATGACAATTTCATCACTCGTTGAAAGATCGGGGAGTACTTCAATGAGGGCAAAGGATGTTTGACGGAGGCTTTTTGCATTAAAGGGAGAGAGGCGTACAAGTCGGTGTGTCCCTCGCTCGCATTTTAGAAGTCCGTAGGCGGTATCACCAGTGATGGCGATGGTCATTGATTTTATACCAGCCTCTTGACCATCAGTTTTTTCGATGATTTCCGTTTTCCACTCTTTTCGTTCTGCAAAACGCATGTACATTCTTCCGAGCATGCCTGCCCAATCTTGCGCGTCGGTTCCTCCTGCGCCTGCTGTAATAGTCAGATAACAATTACCACTATCATATTTTCCGCCGAGGTAGAGCACACGTTCCACTTGTTTCCATTCTCCTACTAATCGATCATATTCCTGTGCAATCAGTGGCACATCCAGTGCTGTGCTTTCTTTCATCATTATTGTGAGTTCCTCTATTTCTTTGTGCAGTGCTGCAATTGGCATCCATTGTTTTTTGAGTGATTTTAATTCTGTAAAGAGCGCTTCTGCTTTCTTGTGATCATCCCACAAATCAGGAGCTTCTGCCTTTGCTTCGAGTGCAACAATTTTTGATGGAATTTCTCTTTTCTCAAAGAGAGTCCTTGCCCATGTTCAGTGCCTCCAGAAGCTCAGAAAGCTTCAGCGTTAGCTCTTCCATCGACAAGGTGTGATTCATGGAAATAGTATAGCATTTTTTTCTCTTTTCTGCTATACTATTTTGATGCAACAACAGATTTCTTCATCATCCATTTTTCGCATCGGCATTCGTCGTCTTGGAGTGTCTGTACTTTGTTTTGGTGTGACATTTTTCTGTTCTGCTATTTTTCTCTGCTTTCTCTTTTCTATTGATCGCTTTCCTGTTCATTTTGGCGATCGATTTGTGACATTGCGCGATCTTGCTTCTGAAGAGCAGTCACTTCGCGAGCAGGAGAAAGATGTTCTTCGTTTTGAGCAACAATTTTCTCTCGATCGTTTTGCCCCTCGTCTTGCGATGGTTCGCTCGCTTCGTTCTTCCTCTTCATTCTTTACTGATGTTTTTCCTGCATTTTCTTCAGCGCAACAGAGCATTGCCACACTCTCATCGCTTTCTTTTGATGTGAGTGATGCATCGTTTGATGCTGCAACGCACACTCTTCGCCTCACTGTTCGCATGAGTACTGGCACTGCACGTGACCAATCGATGATTCTTGCATCTTTTGTGGATGCTCTTCGACTTGCGCTTCCATCGTATTCCATTCTTGAACCGAGCTATCCTTCGCATGTTCAGAGTGCGCCATTTTCTTTCTCTCTCACCATTCTTGTGCCTCATGCGTAGTCTTTTTTCTCGCGTAACGGCATATACACAAGAGCTATTTTTTGCCATTGGATGTGTGTGTACAGTACTCTCTCTTGGCATTCTTGCTCTTCACTCCGATAGTTTTTATCAGAGACAAGAAGACATTTTACAACTCAGCTCTCGTTTGCCATCCCTTGTTTCACGCGTTGCAGAACTTGATAGCAATCGTCGTGCCACTCAGTATTTTCTTGAACATTCTCTGAACGCAAAAGAAGAACTCACTCGTGCCTATGTTCTTCCCGATACATTTTCTCTTCCTCTTTTTGAGCGACGTTTTCGTCAAATCAGCTCTCTTTTCCCTTCCATTCAACCTCAGTCATTCACCCTTCTTTCATCGTCTTCTGCCAGTGGATCGATGGTTCATTCTGTGAGCGTTACGCTTCATGCGCCATTTTCCTCTTTTACAGAACTTGTTCAATTTTTGGATTATAGTGGAAAGTTCTTTATTGCAGATGTTCTTCCTGTTACGACACAATCGTCATTACTCGATCTTCTTTCTCGTGAAAACCCTGATGCACTCCTGTCGTTTCGGCAATTTCTCTTTACAGATCTTCTTACCTATAGTGCCGATCCTCGTGCTATTCATGAACAGTTTTTTGCGTCTCTTCCTCTTTCTTTACGTGATCAAATTATTGCAAAAAGCGCTTCTGCTGGACTGTCGCACGCTCGCACGCTTCTGACACCACTTGCACCACGCTTACGCGCAGAACGCCTTTTCCCCTTTGCGCTTCTTTCCGTTCGTTCTTTTGAGGTGCAGGGAACGTCCATCACTCTTCTTCTCGATGTTTACTCAGGAACGAAATAGGGTCTCTCTTTTTTTCAGAGAACGAAGATTGGATTTCTTCTTGACCTTTTGATTCCTTTTCTTCATGCTTTTCGTTGAAATTTCCCATTTTTTTCTTTGCGTCAACGCTATACACCACAGCGCTCAAACGATACATTTGCACGGCCTCGTGTCAATGAGCAAATTCGCGTTCCTGAAGTTCTTCTCGTCCAAGATGAGGGCGAGCCAGAGCGCCTTGCGACGAGTGAGGCATTACGTCGCGCTCAAGAGCTTGGTGAAGATCTTATTGAAGTGTCACCAAAAGCGGTGCCACCAGTTGTGAAAATTGGAGATTATGGTAGTCATCTCTATAAATTAAAGAAGAAAGATAAGCAACAAAAGGCACACAGCAAGCAAACTGAAGTCAAAGTTGTTCGTTTTGGTTTTCGTACCGATACGGGCGATCTCGATCGTCAGGCAGAACGTAGTCGTGAGTTTCTTGCAGAGCGTCATCTCGTTAAAGTGACCATTGTGATGCGTGGGCGAGAATTGACCAATAAGGAATATGGCATGCAAAAGCTCAATAAATTTATTGAAAGCCTTGCTGATGTTTCCGAGGTAGAGCAACCAGTAAAGCGACAAGGTAGTCATTTTATGGTTATTTTACGCCCAAAAAGGTAATTTATTTTGTATCACTATGCATCTCGCAAATTTTCCTGATAGTCGTGATCCTGGAATTTTTCCACCCATGAGCCCTGGATATTATGGAAGCTATCAATCATCTTCTCCAGAATCAAATGCTGATTTTCCTAATGATGGAATCGCGATGAGAGTTGGATTTTATGGTAAATGTGGTGATCATATATATGATGCAAATCTTAGAAGATGGATACAAGAACAAAATTTAGGTGAAAATGGTTCCCAATAAAATTTCATATTGATTTTTTCTTTCATTATCACTATACTTCATCGTCCTTATGCCTAAAATTAAGTCACACAGCGGCGCGAAAAAGCGTCTTTACCGCACAGGAAGCGGAAAACTCGCTTTCAATCGTAACGGTCGTAGTCACCTTCTCCAACAGAAGAGCAAGCGTCAGAAGCGCCTCGATCGTACAAAACTGCTCTCAAAGAGCTGTGAACGTGCACTAAAACTTCTTGTTCCCTATATTTAGTCTTTTTCCTTTCTTCTCATGCGTGTCAAACGTGGTATTCATCGTCATCGTCGAGTAAAAGCCCTTCGTGTTCTTACAAAAGGATACAAAGGAATGCGTGGTTCTACCACAAAGAAGGGAAAAGAAGCTGTGATCAAAGCTGGTCAGAACGCGTACCGTGACCGCAAGCTCAAGAAGCGCACATTCCGCTCTCTTTGGATTGCTCGTCTCAATGCAGCAGCTCGTTTGCATGGCCTCAAGTATTCCCAGCTTATTCCTCTTCTTGCAAAGACAAGTGTGACACTCGATCGCAAGGCTCTCTCAGAAATTGCTATTCATCATCCTGAGATTTTTGCACAAGTCATGAAAGAGGCAGTTGCAGCGAAGTAGTTATTCTTGATTTTTAAAAGCCAGTAGCAGTTCGCTAGTGGCTTTTTTTGTGAATTCTAGAAAGATACTCTGAATCTTTTCCTATTTTAGTAGCAGGTCTCCGACCTGCGGTACTTTAGTAGGCATACTATTCTCGCTTTTTCAGAAGATCTTGCGCAATATCTTTGAGTGAGTAGAGCGCCCAGACACTATTCAAAATGACAAATGGCCATGCTTTCCCTGCAATTCCGTAGATGATCAACAGGACAGATCCAATGAAATTGAGAATGTCATAGGAAAAGTCATCTTGTGATATTGTGTGGCTTTGGATGAGGAAGAACCCAATGAGAATGAGAAGCATTCCAAGAATGCCAAGCGAGAGTTCGATTATGATTAGGAGTTTAGATTATATCCACTTCTACAAAGTAGGCTAAACATACTAACGCGAGTATCCATTTGATGATTTGGATCAGTCTTTACGATTACACTACTTGATAATTCGCCAATAGTCTGAGCACAAAGCTTTTGAAACATACTCACAGGAGGAATCTCTCTTGCATTACTGTCAATATTAGAAGTTTGCATATACTACTATCATAACAATTTTTTCTTAAAAAGCAAGATTATTTTCACCCTCACCTCACCTCTCTTCCTTGAAGGAGGGGAGGGTTTTTTCTACAAGCTAATTACTAACAACTACAAACCAAATTACCATTTCTTTCTCTCTACGCGCACGAAGCCAGAGAGCTCAATGAAGCGCAGTTTTGCATCTTTTTTTAGGAGGGCGTCGAAGAGGAGGTTGATGCCGAGTGAATCAGACGCCATGTGGCTACATTGAATGATGTTAATAGAGTGCTTTTTGGCTTCTTCAAGAGATTTTTCAGTAACATGCATCGACAGAACAGTGCCTACTCCTGCGCGAGCTTTTGCTTCGAAGAATTCTTCTGGGCCGTTTGTGCCTCCTGTGAATTCTGTTGCACAGATTTTTCCCGGACGACTTGACCTTCCACCACTCACAATGATTGGTGGGTTGCCTTTTTTTGCAAAACGAGCGTATTCCTCGATGTCTGCAATGACATTCACTATTTCACCAAGATCGTGATAGTCGTGTGCGCAGATGTGCTTTTCCATGAATTGCCATGCGAGGTTGTCGGTGATGGTGTGACAGACAACTGCAGGAATGTCGAGGAGTTCAGCGGCTCGTTCGGTACGGAAGAGGTTATCGGCGTGAATAGAACGCCAAATTTTGTCCATCCTTCCTTTCAAGAGATCTTCCGATCGGTTGACTGGTACGCCTACTCCCGCAAGAAGATCGACTTGTAAGGGCATTACCTTTTCAAGATCGGCAAGCGCACGACCTTCTGGGTGATGAATCATCACGCCATCGATGCGTGTTCCTTTTTCGCGCAATCGATCGATGAGGAGCATTTCTGGTGTTTCAATATCGATGCCGACTGCAATGTGTGTAAATTCTTCCTTTCCAGTTCCATTGATAATGCGACAGTCTGGGAATGGGTTCCATGTTCGCTCTTCATCAAAATAATCTTTCTTTTCTGCTTTTTTCATGCGTTCTTTCTGCTTTGAAAGTAGTGTTTCGATGCGTTTTTTTCCACGTGGATCATAATCAATGCCAATATCTACTGCAGATTCAAAGAAAGAAGAAAGTTTCATAGTGTGTGCATCCTAGCTTTTCTTTCTGCGTCGTGCAATCGAGAGTCTGATCATTTTTTGAAGTGTAGCAACTGTAATGATGGGGTGTCTCATCAACATCATCCATACCTTCCATTTTTGTTGCACTTCTTTCTTCTTTCCATTCTGTACTCTTTTTGTATATTGATCAAATAAGTTGATCAATATTTCGCTGTATTTTTTGCGAAGAAATGATGGATCAATCTTTTTTCTTTGAAGAAGGCTTTCGATGCATAGCAGCCGATCGATGCGCCCTGCACCACTCTCTTCGTTCTGTGCACTTGCTGCATCTCTATGAACACGGAAAAATCCATATTCTTTGTCCTCTAAAAAGAAACAATCACTTTCTTCAAGAATGCGCATCCACATCTCGCTATCGAGACATTGAGGAAGATCTTCACGAAATGCCCCCACTTTTTGTAGGATGTTTTTTCGGAGAATAACAAAACTTGGCTCTCCAATGATGTTTGGCTTCAAATCAGATTCTATCCATTGTATGAGTAGATCTTTTCCGTTTTGCTTTCCTGCTATTTTTCGATCACTTTTCCATCTTTCAATGGATGCATAGACATCATTGTTCTGCATCTTCTCTTCATAGCGATACGCGTGTTTCATGGCGACCATTCCAATTGATGTATCAGAATCAAGAATCTGCATCCCTTTCTCTAGATAGTCTTTCTCCCACACATCATCTTGAAACAGAAACGCAACATATGGCGCATTGTTGTGCATGGCATGTATGAGACATGTATTCCAGTTTTTTCCGATGCCAAACCGTTCAGTATTTTTTTGAAAATGGATGCGCGGATCTTTCAGAAATGGCTGTACGATCTCCTCGCTTTGACTCGATGGATGATGATCATCTTGAATGAAGAGCTGCCAATGCTCCTCTGTTTGATTGAGTATTGAATGCATTGCATCCATGAGATGTTCTGATTTTGGATTGTACGTTGGGAGTAGGATGTTGATAGAATGACTCATAGAAAACAGAAAAGATGACAGATAGAAGAGAAAAGATTTCTTTTTTCTTTCCTTTCTTTTTACAGAAAGTGTATCATGAATATGCTCTTTCTTCATGTTCTTCATGCGTTTTGACATTCTCACTCTTTTTCCGGCGATGTTTCAAGGACCTCTCACAGAGAGCATTCTTGGTCGTGCGCAGAAGGAAGGTCTTTTTTCCATTCATACGCATAATATTCGCGATTATTCTCCATTTCGACATAGTCAGTGTGATGATAAGCCGTACGGTGGGGGAGCTGGCATGCTCATGATGTGTGAGCCAATTGTACGGTGCATTGAATCTGTTCTAGAGGAAGGAAAAAAAGAATGCGGCAGTGATGCACAGCCTTGGCGCATCTACCTTTCTGCTCGCGGTTCTCGTTTGACGCAGACAAAAGTAGAGCGTCTTACGAAGAAACATTCGTGGATTCTCCTTCTCTGCGGACACTACGAAGGCATTGATCAACGTGTGATGGACGGAGGATGGATTGATGAAGAAATTCGCATTGGAGACTATGTATTAACTGGGGGGGAACTTCCTGCCATGGTTCTCATCGATGCGCTGTCACGAAAAATAGATGGCGTTCTTGGCACGGAAGCATCTGCAGATTTTGATAGTTTTTCTGCAGCATTTGATCGCAAGCAAGAATATCCACATTACACGCGTCCTGAAGAATTTCGAGGCCTCCGTGTGCCTGATGTACTTCTCTCCGGTCATCATAAACATATTGAAGAGTGGAGACAAAAAAATTTAGACTGAGATTCTCTTCACTATGCTAGACTGATGTTTGATGGAGGAAATTTTATCCGAACTATCGGTAAAAGGATCTGTAATTTTTACAGTTCGTGTGCAACCTGGTGCTACAAAAACTGGTTGGAAAGAACCACTTACCGATGGAACACTTCGACTTTCTTTGCATGCTCCTGCAGAAAATGGTAGGGCGAATCGTGAGCTTTTGGAGTTTCTTTCGAAGGAATGCTCTGTTCCGCTGTCTTCCATCGATCTTCTTGCAGGAGAAACGAGTCGGACGAAGGTGGTGCGCATAAGGCTACTGGCTTGTAGCTATTAGCTTTTGGTGATGGTGTTTGCCACAAGCTAGTAGCTAAAAGCTTTTCATTCATGGTACCTCCGATGCACATCCTTGAGCCTTGAGTCAGTCAAGTGCGTGTAAATTTGCGTTGTGGTGATGCTGGAATGTCCGAGAAGTTCTTGCACCGATCGTATATCTGCGCCGTGCCTGAGGAGTTCTGTTGCGAATGTGTGACGAAGCGTGTGAGGTGTGACTTTTTTCAAGATTCCTGCTTTGATGGTAATTTCTCGCACAACGCGTTCGATGGCTTGTGGTTGTAGTCTTCGCTTCTCTCCTTGTGCAATATCGTGCGTTGATCGATTGGATTGACTCAAGAACAATGGCTCAAAGCTGTCATCTCTCATGGAAAGATATCGATTCACGTGTTCTACTGCAGTTTCCGAAAGAAAGACAATGCGCGCTTTTCTGCCCTTTCCAATGACGCGAAATTCACGCGTGTCCATGTTGATGTCATTGCGATTGAGTTTACTCAATTCGCTCACACGAAGCCCTGTTGAGTAGAGAAGATGAAGAAGTGCGAGGTTTCGCAAACCATTTTTTTCTGTTGGATCGATGGCATTGAAGAGTGCATCAAGCTCTTCGCGAGACAGTACATCTACTTCGCGTGCTGGTACTTTTGGCAGTTCAATTTTTTCTGGAGAGATGGTTTTGACGTCATTCTTCTGCAGATATTTCAGCATCGCTCGTAGTGCAATGAGGTGATATTGCTGTGTTTTGATGTTGAGTGTGACGCCCTGACCTTCGATGGTTTTTCTGTGCAACATCAAACGAAATGCTTGAATGGTTTTTCCATCGATGTCTTCCACATCTTTTTCTTTTCCAATGAAATCCTCAAATCGTCGCAAATAATGTTGATAGTTTTCTAGCGTTTTTTTGCTCTGATATTTTCCGATCTCGCAGTGTGTGAGAAAATCGATGATCGCATCGTGGATGGTCATGAGCTCTAGTATAGAGTAGAATTGCCTCTGTGTTCGAGTCGACTTCTGTTTTACAGGTTCCCCTCCATCAAGTGTCGCTTTTTGATGCGGTGACTGAAATGTTGCGTTTATCACAAGATACTTCTCGTCAACATCACATTGCAACGCCCAATCCTGAAATGTGTGTGCATGCTTTTTTTCATCCTTCTTTTCGATCTCTTTTACAGAACACAACTCTCAATATTCCTGATGGATCGGGGCTTCTTTTTGCCTCGAAATGGACTTCGGTTCCTCTCTTTGAGCGTGTGACAGGAGTGGATACTGTCGAAGCAGTGTGCAGCATTCCTCATGCGGGCCCATTCTTCTTTTTAGGAGCAGGTGAAGGAGTTGCGGAAAAAGCAGCCGATGTGTTGCGAGAAAAATTTCCTTTTGTTCAGATTGCAGGGACGTATTCTGGCTCTCCACGCGAGGAAGAGAGTAACGAGATTCTCACGCGCATCAATGCATCGCAAGCAACCATTCTCTTCGTTGCATTTGGCTCACCCGCGCAAGAAGAGTGGATTCAACGCCATCTTCCGAAGATGCCGTCTGTGCGTGTTGCAATGGGCGTTGGTGGCACATTTGATTTTCTGTCAGGAAATGTGAAACGTGCGCCTCAGTGGATGCAAGAAGCCTCACTCGAGTGGGCATGGCGACTCTTTCAAGAACCAAGACGCATTCGTCGCATTTTCATTGCCACTATTGTATTTCCTCTTTTGTTTGCATGGTCTTGTCTCCGTGGAGACGGTCATTCTCCACGATGATCCATTTTTTGTCTTCTTCATGCCATCCTAAGCGAATGAAATGATGTCCAGATTTTTGTGTACTCACAAGATAATCGTATGTTGATTTTTTTCCTTGTTCATCTTTTTTTCGTAAAAATTTGATGTTTGTAATAATGTCTTTGTTCTCAAGAAGTGGTTCGACACTTGCAATCACTGTGACATCTGTTGGCTCATCAATGACAAGCGCACCGCGAATATTCAGTGTTCCACGTCCAATTGCTGCACCCATTAACACGACAATCACAGAAAGCCCCAATGCAACAAACACGGATATTCTGTAGCCACGATTCATCATTTTTTCGAGATCCATCAAAATATTATACCATAGAAGAGAATATATTAGAAAATACTATAGGGAAAATGCATTAAAAAAATAAGATAAAAGACTGAAGATAGAAGACAGAAGATTTGATTTAAAATGATCTTTTTATCTTTTATCTTTTATCTTTTATCTTTATACTCCCCTCATGTCTACACTTCTTCTCATTCGTCACGGTCAATCGCAATGGAATCTTGAAAATCGCTTCACTGGTTGGAGTGATGTTCCACTCACTGATCGAGGTCGATCGGATGCAAAACTTGTTGGATTGGCGTTACAAGGTCAATTGTTTGATGCTGCGTGGTCATCTCGCTTAGAGCGTGCCAATGACACTCTTTCCATCATTCTTGAGACGATGGAATTATCACTTTCTTTTGAGCGCGATTCTGCACTCAATGAACGTCACTATGGAGATTTGCAAGGCCTCAATAAAGCAGAAATTGCAGAGAAGTATGGACAGGAACAAGTGCAACTTTGGCGACGAAGTTTTGAGACACGTCCACCGAATGGCGAGAGCATGGCAGATTGTGAAAAGCGCACGTTGCCATTCTTTCAGCAGTACATTCTTCCTCTTGTACATTCAGGGAAAAACGTGATTGTTGCAGCTCATGGCAATAGTCTTCGTCCGATGATTAAATACTTAGAAGGCCTCACTCCTGACGCCGCTGCAACCCTTGAAATTGGCCTTTGTACGCCGTACATTTACACATTTGAAGGAGAAAAGATGGTGAATCATGAAGTGCGTGTCATCGATGGTGTGATGACTGTTGGTGCATCGACCACTGTCAAAACTGTGCACGCTGCATAAATTGCATGGCTACTCTTCTCCTCCTTCGGCATGGTCAATCGCAGTGGAATGTAGAGAATCGTTTTGCAGGATGGAGTGACATTCCACTCACTGAACGTGGCATGCAGGATGCAGCGACTGTTGGGAAGCGTTTACAAGGATATTCGTTTGATCTTGCGTGGACATCTCGATTGAAGCGAGCGTATCAAACACTCGACATTGTTCTTCATGAGATGCATCTTTCTCTTCCCATTCAACAAGATTCTGCGCTGAATGAACGTCACTATGGAGATTTGCAAGGACTCAATAAAGCAGAAAGTGTAGAGAAATTTGGTAAAGAGCAAGTGCAGCTGTGGAGGAGAGATTACGAAACACGTCCACCAAGCGGTGAAAGTATTGCCGATTGTGATGCTCGCATTATGCGTTTCTTTTCACAGATGATTTCCCCTTCTCTCTTTTCGGGGAAAAATATTATTCTCGTTGCTCACGGTGTGAGCTTGCGTCCTATCATGAGTTTTCTTGAGGGGAAAGACATTCGTTCTTGCCTCGAAGAGGAAGTTGGCCTTTGTACGCCCTACGTGTATACATTTGATCGTGATCAATTACAAAAGAAAGAGATTATCGATATTCCTGAGATTGTGACGCTCGGTGCATCACTTACTGACAAATCAGTTCCTTCTGGTAGACTATAGGCATGCAGAACATCACTTTTCGCTCGTCCAATTTTTTTGATGAACTTCCATCATCGGAGCTACTTCACGTTGTGTTGATTGCAACGAAGCCCGACATCATCAAGCAAATTCCGCTTTTTAAGGAACTCGCCAAGCGTGGTCATTCCACTATTCTTGTGCATACAGGGCAACACTATGACCAAAATTTGAGTGGAGGAATGCTTGCAGAATTTGGCGTAGAACCAGATATCAATCTTAATGTGCGAGGGTCCATGCATCAGGTGGTTGCACAGATCATTGAGCGCTTTGGAGATCTTCTTGGAGAATTGAAACAGCGTGGAAAAACTGTGATTCCCTATGTGCATGGTGATACCACGACTGCCATGGCAGCGAGTAACGCAGCGTATTGTCAGGGTTTTTCTTCGGTGCATATTGAGGCAGGTATTCGGACGTTGACGCCGAAATATAGCGAATCAGCAATTAGGAATTGGCAATTAGCTACAAGCTACAAGCAAACTACCGATGATATTGCACAGTGGCGAACATTCTTGCTCGATCAACAAAACTGGGAACGTGGCAGTCAGGAGCCATTTCCCGAACAATTTAATACGAGGTGCGCTGAAGCAGCAACAGGACTTCATCTTGCGCCTGTTCCACTGGTTCAAGAGTTTCTGCGTGATGAAGGATATGCGATGGATAGAGTGTTTGTGGTTGGTAATTCGGTTGTGGATGCAACGAATGAAGCGCTTTCTCGCGCGAAAGATTCCACTATTTTTGAGAAGTATCCACTCCTTCGAGATGGTAATTTTGCGAGGTTTTGCATCCATCGTCGTGAAAATTGTCTTTCAGAAAAACGCTTTCGAGCAATTTATGATGCCATGAAAGCAGTCATTCTCAGTGGGCGAACTGTTCTTCTTATTTCCATGATTCAAACGAATCTTGCGTTTGAGCGATTTGGACTGAAAGAGGACATCGAAGATCTTGCAAAGCGTTACCCCAATTTCATTCTTTCACCAGTGTGGGAAGAGTATGGAGATGTGATCGCTGCAATGAATCGTGCATCTGTCTGTGTGACCGATTCTGGTTCGATGCAAGAGGAGATGAATGTACTTGGCATTCCGTGTGTTACACTTCGCTTTGGGTCCGATCGGAGTGAGTCCATCATGGCAGGAGGGAATATCATTGCTCCACCAGTGAATGCATCGCTCATTGAAGCCATCATTAACTATGCGTGGGATAATGAAGAGATGCGCAGTGCTCCGAAAATTTATGGCGAAAATGTGAGTACCAAGTGTGTTGATGTTCTTGAAAAAGTTCTTGCGTGTGGGTCGATCAGTCGTGCAGAGGAAGAGCGATTAGGTTTTTGTTAATTTTTTATGATTACCTCCTTTCGTGAACGGCTGAGCTTGGTGCTTCTTGCATTACTTCCATTCCACGCTCTTTTTGTTACAGCGTTTCATCAGTTTCTCGGCTCTTCTGCGCCTGTTTTTTTGTGGAAAGAAATTGTTCTTGTGATCATTCTTTTTGTCAGTATCTGTGAAATCTTTGTAGAGAAAAAATATCGATCGGTTGATGTATTGGACATCCTTCTTGTGGGCATCTTTTTCTTTGGAGTTGCCCAGAGCATCACTCTCGATGTTCCACTTAAACAACTTCTCTTTGGACTAAAATACGATTTCCTTGCGCCACTGAGTTTTGTGATTCTGAGGCGCGTTGAATGGTCCGATGTTTTCCAATCAGTTGTCCAAAAAATTCTGTTGATCGATGCTGTTCTTCTTTGTGTGTATGGCATTGCTACGCTCTTTCTTCCAGATGCATTCTTCACATTTCTTGGTTATTCTGATCTTCATTCTCTTTATATTCCAGGTGCTCAACTTGCGCCTTTTCAGTACCTTGAGGCCTCAGATATTCGCAGAATACAGAGTGTGATGAGTGGGCCAAATCAGTTTGGCATTTGGCTTCTCATTCCTCTGAGCATTGTTGTAAGTCAATGGAAGAATTCGAAGGCTCGTAGCAATTGGCTAGCTTGCCCTGAGCTTGCCGAACGGGTAGCTATTGGCTTTTTGTTTTTCATTGTGATCTTTTTAACGTTTTCTCGTTCAGCGTGGATTGCAGGATCTTTCATCATCATTGCATCATTCTTTCCTCAACTATTACAGCATTGGAAAAATAGATTGTATTCTCTTCTCTTTGGCATTATTTCAATTGGTATTGTTGTAAGTTTTCTATGGATACATTTTTCTGGATCAGTTTTTTTGAGGATGCAATCATCTCTCGATCATTTTAGAAAGCCAATGAATGCGATCAGCCTCATCATTCATCATCCTTTTGGGCTTGGGCTTGGGAGCGCTGGACCTGCGAGTAATGCGGTGAGTGATGCGTGTGTCTTTCTTCCGCAAGATGCTGATGCGTCGTGGGCGAAGGTACATCCAAATCTTTGTGTCTTTACTGGGGATACACAAGTACAACCCATCGATCGCGCATGTCATTGTCCTGTTTTGACTGAAAACTGGTATTTGCAATGGGGAGTGGAAATGGGCGTCCTTGGCGTGATTGCAAGCCTCCTTTTGCCATTTTTCTTTTTCTGGAAATACTGGAAGCATCAAGAAAAAAGATGGATCCTCCTTGCGTTTCTTGGTGTGAGCATTGCAGGAATTTTCTTACATTCTTTTGAAGATAGCGCCGTGGCACTTACGGTGTGGATGTTGTTAGGCCTGCTTTAAGAAATAAGTTTATTGCGATTAACTTTTTGTTGATTTTTCTATTGTCCTTTTTATTGTATCTTCTAATAATGCCCGTAGAATAACAAGATTGATCCATACTCCAGTATTTTGAGTAAATTCGTGCACTTTACTTTCCCACTGTGTTTCCCAAAATTCAATTCTCTGATCTAATCTTTCTACCTCTTCATCTGCTAATTCCTCATCTTGATCATTCTTTTTTATACCCAATTTCTTACGCGCATGATCGATAATTGTTGCTGCATTTACAGCAAGCTCCTCGATTTCTTGTACGCTCATTGTATTTAATTGAGCTACACCGAATTGTGTTTGTAATTCTGCTAAAGGTGTTGGTATACTTTGTTCGAGCATTTTTACTATTATACCACACTTTTTTTCTTTTCTCAATGATTTCTGGCTCCATCATCATTCTTGACTTTGGCGGGCAGTATGCGCACCTCATTGCGAGTCGCATTCGTAGGTTTGGGTACAAATCTCTTATTTTTGCTGCAGATACACCTGCTGAACAGCTACAGGGTGCTGCAGGCATCATTCTTTCTGGTGGTCCTCAGAGTGTGTACGATGCCTCTAGTCCGCAAGCAGATCACAAATTATTTGATCTTCACATCCCTATTCTTGGTTTGTGTTACGGACATCAATGGATTGCACATGCACTTCACGGAAAGGTGACTCCAGCACGAGTGAAGGAATATGGGCCAACGGCGATCACGGTTTCGCATCCACAGAATTCACTTTTTCAGCATCTTCCAAGTGATTTAACAGTCTGGATGTCGCACGGAGATGAGGTATCGCAATTGCCTGAAGGTTTTGTGACGGTTGCGAGCTCGAAGGATTGCGTGAATGCTGCCATGATGCACGCGGAGCGTCAGATCTATGGCATCCAGTGTCACATTGAAGTGACGCACACGGAACACGGCATGGACATCCTCAAGAATTTTGTGGAGTTGTGCCATCCTATCGCGTGGTCTATGAAAGGCTATAGCAAGATGATTGGTGATGAAATTCTGAAGGAAGTAGGGGACAGAAAAGTCTTTATGCTTGTATCTGGAGGGGTGGATTCAACTGTTGCTTTTACGCTTCTTAATAAGGTTCTTGGCGTCGATCGCGTACAAGGCTTGCTTGTTGACACTGGTCTCATGCGTCAGAACGAAGTACATCTCATTGAAGAGGCATTCAAACCACTTGGTATTACAAATTTACATATTGAAGATGCTTCAGAGCGATTTTTCACTGCACTCAAAGGCGTGTACGACCCTGAAGAAAAGCGCAAAATTATTGGCAATACTTTTCTAGAAGTACAAAAAGAAGTGAGCGAGAGAATGGGGCTTTCTATTGAAGATGGGTGGGTTTTGGGTCAAGGAACCATCTACCCTGACACCATTGAAACAGGAGGCACAAAGCACGCAGATAAAATCAAAACACATCACAATCGCGTGCCACTCATTCAAGAGATGATGGAGAAAGGCCTTGTCATTGAGCCGCTCAAGGAACTCTACAAAGATGAAGTGCGTGAGCTTGGCTTTGAACTTGGACTTCCTCGTGAACTTGTCGATCGGCACCCCTTCCCAGGCCCAGGTCTTGGAGTGAGAATTTTATGTGCAGAGTCTCAGTCGCTTCTCGATGATGAAAAAGCGCAAAGCGATGAGCGATTAGCAAGTAGCATTATTCTTCCAGTTCGATCAGTTGGAGTACAGGGAGATGGCAGAACATATCGTCATGCCATCAGTTTTTTCGCAGAAGATCCTTGTTTTATTACAGAAGAATATCACGCTCTTGCTGTGTCGATTCCAAATAGCAGCCCTGCGTTCAATCGTGTTCTTCAGTGTCTTTCTCATTCTCATCAATTTGATCCTATCTTTACGCCAACCTATCTCACCAAAGAAGTGGCAGATCTTCTTCGTGAAGCGGATGCCATTGTGGATCAAGTAATGCGAAAGGCTGATTTATACAGCAAGATTTGGCAATTTCCTGTTGTCCTCTTGCCATTTGGCACGAAAGAGGGCGGGCGATCCATTGTTCTTCGTCCGATTGAATCGACCGATGCCATGACTGCCAATGCATTCATTCTTCCTTCTTCAGTGTTACAAGAAATGACTGATCGAATACGAGGCATTGATGGTATTGGTGCAGTCTTTCTTGATCTTACCAACAAACCCCCCGCAACGATTGAGTGGGAGTAGAGGGAATGAAGAATTAAAAATTAAGAATGAAGAATGAGTGCTACCAAGTATTGACTGAGTCAAAAGCTACTCGCTAATCGCTTTACAGTTCTAGTATTTGATCTCTCTTGTGCTATACTCTGTACTCCATGAACGATCAGCCACTATCACCGGAGGAGCTTTCAGAGCTTGTTGCGAAGGCGCAGGATGGAAATACTGAGGCGTTTGGCAAGATTTATGATGCGTTTCTCACGCCTGTGTACCGCTACATTCTTTTCCGTTTTCCAGAAGATTTGGTCGAAGATCTTGTTGCGGATGTGTTTGTGAAAGCGTGGGAAAAGCTCGATACGTATAAAGTCCGCTCTGGCATCCCTTTTTCTGCGTGGCTCTTTCGCATTGCACGTCACACGCTCATTGACGCGTACCGCTCTCAGCGCGGTTTTGAAGAGCTTTCTGAGGAATTGGTCGATCCTGATCAGCAGAATAATCCTGAGAAACGACTGGAACAACAACTTTCCGTTTCCCTTGTACGTCGTGCCCTTCCTGAATTGCCGAAAGATATGCATGACATCATTCTCCTTCATTACATTGCAGGACTTGGCCACTCTGAGGTTGCAGAGGCGCTTGCCATCAGTGAGGGCAACGTTCGTACGCTCAAATTTCGTGCTCTGAACAAATTGGAAGAAGTCATTGCTCGTCTTACCAACAATTTTCCCCATCGATCTTCCTAATTTTCTTGTAACAATTTTACTTCTTTTCCGTTATCTGTTGCGTACAACATGTCATCTCCACTCGATCTTCATCGGCTTTCAGAGGGCATCCGTCCGTCTGATGATCTGAAGCTTCGCATTGGAAAGCACATTCAGAGTCGTATTGGTGGCGATTTACATGCTCTTGCATCCTCTCAAACAGTTGATGCGTCTGCTCGTGTGCGCATTTTTGAACGTATTTCTGCCTCCATTTCTCCCGCTTTTGGACGAGATTTGGAGCGTCTTGCCTCTCGTTTTCCGCTTTCTCCTTTGCCACTTTTGCGTGAGGCTCTGTTGATGCGTCTTCAGCCTCGATCAATTGGATTCTTTGGTCAATGGATGAAGTGGTCGTTTGCGTTTATTCTTCTTGCGTTTTTGGTACGCATTTCTCCATTTGTGTTTACTGCGCCAAGCTTGCGAGCACAGACTGGTGTGTATCTCTTACCAAAAGGTGAAGTTTCTCTTCTTCATGGTTCTCTATGGGAAAATGTGACAGATTCTCTTCTCCTCGATCGTGCGACAACTATTCGCACGGGTCCTAGTGGATCTGCAACCATTATTTTGCATGATGATGGTGTGTTGCGCCTTGCACCAAATACAGAAATTTCTCTTCAAGATCTCTCCGATCGACCAATGAAAAATGGTGATCATACAGCAACGTTGTCATTTGGTCAGATGTGGATTTTTGGACTTGTGCCAACGTTTGTTGACGGAATCTCCATTCACACACGTTCCGGAGATCTTGCAATTAACGAAGGCAGTGTTTCAGTGTTTGATGATGGGACAAGCATTGCTGTTGCCCCGTACGATCGTGGAGTTACTGTTACCACTCCTGCGCAAACGTTCTTTCTCATTGCTCCTGAGCGATTGAGCGCTCGTGGTAGTAATCGTTTGATGGCGTCTCGTAGTACAAAAACCGATCAAGAATCATTGTGGGTACAGGAAAACTTGAAAAATGATGCTGTGCATCGCAGTGATCTTGCAAAATTGTTGAGCGCACAGAAAAAGCAAGATACCGCCATTTTACCAACGTCATTCTTGTATCCTGCAAAGCGATTTGCAGAAGAGGTTGATGTATTTTTTGCTTTTAGCGAGACAGAAAAATCGGAAAAACGTCTTGCACAAGCCAATTCTCGTTTACATGAAGCATTTGCCTTACTTCATGATGGCAAGGATTCTGAGGCAAAAATTCCATTCTCAGAATATCGTTCGACATTACTTTCACTGGCTTCTTCTAACCAAGATAATCTTGTGCAGTCTCTTATTCGTGAACAAGTTGCCAGCGCAAGTACATCTCTTCTTGATGCTGAACAAACATCATCTGGAAGCATGACATTGCTTCTTTCTGCTGTACATGATGTGAGCACCATCCTTCCTGATGCCAATTTGCGCCCTGAAGATATTCAAGGATATATTCTCATCGATCGCTTGAGTCGAATGAATAAAAATTTGCAAGATCCTGAAGGAGGGCAGAACGCAGTTGCTCAATATGAAAACATTCGTCCATATCTTGCGACATTACTTCGTGATCAATCTTCGACGAATGTACTTCTCAAGAAAGAGGCAATTGCTCTCCTTGTTTCTTCATCGCATGAGCTTACTTCTGCATCTCTTGATGAGACGTCACGCAAAGCACTATCTGCCGACATTGCGCAGTATCTCCCTCAAGAAAAAGAAGATGTTCTTGTGTCTGAGGAGCAACTCAATGCTCAGGTTGATGTAATGATGGATCGCATCTTTATGTTCCGTCATCCACGCAGTCGTTACAATCAGATTTTAGTAGAAATGCAGGGACTTGAAGGCAACCCACGTCGTGGCACACTTCTTCGTCGTTTGAAAATTGCGCTTCCTGACGCTCTTGGTGAATACGTTAATACTGAAATTAAGAAGTTGGGAGATGAACTCAAGGCGAAGGAGGATTACTGAGCGATGAGCGCATAGCGATTAGCGTGTAGTACTGCTTTTACTATTCACTCATCGCTTTTCGCTCTGCGCTTTTGTCTTCACTTGCTCCTTTCCTCGCTTTTGAGTATCCTCAGTACATCCTTCCTCTTCTTTTATGTACACTATTACCGATCTCAAACCTGGCCGCGCTATCACTCTTGATGGAGATCCATACATTGTCATGACATCTCAATTTGGCCGAAAAAGCCAAGATACTGCAAACATGCAGTGTAAGTTGCGTAACCTCAAAACAGGTTCTATTATTGCGCGAAACTTTCAGGGTAGTGAAAAGATTGAGCCTGCGTCTGTTGGGTATCGTCATGTGCAGTACCTTTACGCAGGGCAGGGGACACGCTGTTTCATGGACTTAGAAAGCTACGATCAATTTGAACTGTCTGATGAAATGCTTGGCGACATGACGGACTTCCTCATCGATGGACTTGAAGTGGATGCACTCATGTACGAAGAGCGTGCCATTGGTATCAAGCTTCCTGTGACAGTTGTACTCGAAGTGGTAGAGACCATGCCAGGCGTGCGTGGAGACACAGCGAGTGGCGGAGGAAAGCCAGCAACGCTCAGCACTGGCGTGACCATCAAAGTTCCACTTTTTATTGAGCAGGGAGAGAAGATTAAAGTGAACACCGAGCGTCGAGAGTACATTGAACGGGCTTGATGATTACATCATCCTCATCAATACCTCATTCACTTTCACGGGGTTTGCTTGACCTTTGGAGGCTTTCATCACTGCACCCACAATGGCGCCGAGGGCTTGTGCTTTTCCTGCTTTGAAACTTTCAATGGCGCTTGGGTTTGCTGCCATCGCTTCTTTGACGAGCGCTTCAATGGCACTATCATCCGATACTTGAGCCATTCCTTCAGCTTCAATGATTTCTTTTGCCGATTTTCCAGTGGTAATCATCTTCTCTAGTACATCTTTTCCGCTATTTCCACTGATTGTTCCTTCCATCATGACTGTTGCAAGTTCTGCGAGAGCTTCTTTTGTTGGCGCATCGCTACTGTTTTTTCCATGCTTTCCAAGGAACCCCATCATTTGTGTAAGAACAATGGAAGATGCTCGTTTTGCATCTTTTGTGACTGCATGCACTGCCTCAAACCGATCGCGAATTGTTGGCTCATTCACAAGAGTCATTGCCTCTGCTTCGTTTAAGCCAAGCGTTTTATACTCCTCTTTCATTTCAGATGGTAATTTGATGGTTATATCTGCGACACTGTCGATAAATTCTTTTGTGAAGGATAGCGGTGGAATATCTGGTTCAGGGAAATAGCGGTAATCGGCCGCAGACTCTTTCTCGCGGAGCATTTGAGTTCGCTCTTCATCATCTATCCATCCAACAGTCACTTCGCTTGTTGGTTGTTTTCCTTCTTCCCAGAGCTTTCGTAACACTTTTTCTTGATAGGTAATGGCTTTTTCAAGAGCTTTGAACGAGTTTAAGTTTTTTATTTCTACGCGTGGGTAGAGCTTTTCGTCTCCGACTGGTCGCAAGGAAATGGATGCATCGAAACGCATCATTCCTTTAAACATATCTGCCTCGCTACTGCCAACGGCAATGAGGATGCGACGCAGTTCTTCTGCAAAACTCGATGCTTCCTTTGCAGATCGCAGATCTGGTTCTGTCACAATTTCCATGAGAGGAGTTCCTGCTCTGTTGTAATCACACAGTGATTGATTTCCTCGATGGGTAAGTTTTCCTGCATCATTTTCAATGTGCAAACGAAGAATGCGACACTTTCCAGCCTTGCTTTCATTTGTTTGCTGATCGAGAACTGAAAAATGGACGACGCCAAAGGAAGCGAGAGGAAATTTGTATTGTGAGATTTGAAATCCTGTTGGAAGGTCGGGGTAGAAGTAATTTTTACGATCGAAGTGGCTCTGTTCATTCACAGTACATTTGAGTGCTTTTGAGGCACGAATTGCTTTTTCAATCACGGCTTTATTCACGACTGGTAGTGTACCTGGGTGTCCCATGCAAATTGGACACACAACAGTATTTGCTTCTTTGCCCCATGCATCATTGTCACATCCACAGAACATTTTTGTCTTCGTGTTCATTTGAGCATGGACTTCAAGTCCGATGATTGTTTCGAGCTGCATATGTTCCTATTGTAGCGAATTTCTTCTACAAAATGGTAGGGGTTTTTCTGCTATTTCCTTCTTTTTGTACGTAGTCAACAATCAGAATTCCTTCTAAGTGATCAACTTCATGTTGTACAACTCTTGCATTGAATCCTTCTAATTTTCGTTCGATGCTTTCTCCGTCAATTGTTTGATAGTGAACGATAATTTCATTACTACGCGGTACATCGATCCATACATCAGGAAGGCTCAAACATCCTTCTTCTGCAATGTTTTTTTCCTCACTTTTCCATAGAATCATCGGGTTAATGAGTGCAATCATCTTTCGGTCGATGAGCGTAAGTGCGATGCGCTCACTTCGTCCAATTTGTGGTGCTGCAAGCCCTGCGCCATTGGCATGACGGACAGTTTTTTCCATGTCTTTCACGAGTGCTTTGATCTCTTTTGTGACTTTTTTTACAAGCACTGTCTTCTTTCGTAGGACAGGTGCATCTTGACCGGTAGTAATGGGAAGTATTGGCATCTCCTACACAGTATATCACATCGCACTGAGTATTTTCTTGATTTTTTTACAATTTCTTTTTTAATAACAGAATGGAATATCCTACCCAAAGTGAGATCGTTGTCTTTCTTTTGCCTATTTTTCCGCGTGGTACGAATGTGGATAGTGCTCCTGTACCAGATCGTTCCATGATGATGACAATTTTATCTGCTCGATCACTTTTATTAGAGTATTCCCGTTTTGGATACGATGAACAACATCGGCATTACATTGAGTTTGTTCTTTTTGCAATTCAAGCTCTTCATGAGCGATATGTTCTTACCATGAGAGGTATATTTACGCGTTCATCATGATACTTTTGTTTTGATTGATGCTACTGCCATGATTTCATCGAATGATGAAATATCAACCATGTTGATCATTTTGAGGAGTGCTTGTGCTGTTAACACCACGTCTGGTAGCGCACGGTGACGTTCTTTGTGTGGGATGGTGAGGTTGAGCCTTTTTGCCACTGCATCGAGACTATGTCCAAACTGATTTGGGAAAATGGCTTGGCTTAAACGCATGGTGCAGAGACAGTCTGGAAGGTCGATATACCCCCAACAAAATTGTTTCTCATTTTCGAGAAAACTCATGTCAAAGCCTGCATTGTGTGCAACTAAGATCGATCCTTCTGCAAACTGTAAAAATGATGGAAGTACTTCTTCAATACTTGGTGCGTTTTTTACATCTTCTTCTTTAATTTTGTTTACTTGGCGTGCTTCCCATGGGATGTCGCGCTCGGGGTTGACTAATGATACAAATACTTTTTCTTCATCAAGAATGCCATTTTCTATGCGCAGACCTGCAATTTCGATGATTCTATTTCCCTTCTTTGGGTCTAAGCCTGTTGTTTCCGTGTCAAAAACAGTGATGGGTGGAAGGGGGATCATCACGTGCATCGTACAGGTCTTTTTCTTTGAAAAGAATATTGACATTTTTCCTTCTTTTTTCTGTACACTATTTTCATGAAAGCAATTCCGCTCGACACTGCGATTGAAATTTTTCAGCGACTCTATCCTGATGCAGAGTGCACGCTCGATTGGACGACTCCTCTTGAGCTTCTCATTGCAACCATTCTCGCAGCCCAGTGTACTGATGCACGAGTAAATCGCGTGACGAAATCTCTCTTTCAAAAATATCGTTCCCCACAGAGTTATCTTTCTGTGTCGCAGGAAGAACTTGAGCAGGATATTCACTCGTGTGGAACCTATCACATGAAAGCCATTGCCATTCAAGAAACCTGTCGCACGATTCTTCGTGATTTCGATGGAGAGGTCCCTCGTACCATGAAGGAGATGCTCACGCTTCGTGGAGTTGGTCGTAAAACAGCATCCATTGTTCTTTCCACTGCATTTGGCATCATCGAAGGCATCCCCATCGATACACATTGCATTCGCCTCACACATCGCATGGGCCTTACACAATTTCGCGATCAAGCTCGCATTGAACGTGATCTGATGGGTCGTCTTCAGCGTCAGTACTGGACACTGCTTTCACACTATCTTGTTGCACATGGAAGAGCGGTGTGTAACGCTCGTTCTCCTCGTTGCTCTGAGTGTGCGTTTGTGAAGATGTGCCCGAGGAGGGGACTGTAAGATGGCTAGTAGCAATTAGCTTGTGGCTTTTAGCAATTGGCAATTAGCAATGAGCGAATAGCGTGTAGCGGGTAGTGGGAAAAACGAGATAGTTTTAGAGCGGCTTTTCTAGCCGCGAGTGCCTAGTAGCAATGAGCGGATAGTTGATAGTTCCCTCTCCCTTCTTGTCCTCCGAAGCCTTGGCGTAGGGGGATGGGAGAGGGGTTAGGCTTGCCCGCCGGAGTTCGAAAGACGTAGGAGGGGTGAGGGAAATTTTCTCTGTTGTTCAAAATAGAAACACTCTCTATACTGTCCTTTGCTATGACAAAAGATTTGACACACATTCTCACATCCATTGGTTTTGATGAGAAGGAGGCGCAACTCTATCTTGCAGGCTTGGAGCTTGGCACTGCTCCTGCGAGTGAGTACTCAAAACTGACAGGCATCCATCGCGTGACGTCGTACAATGTTCTTGAGAGTTTGGTGGCGCGTGGTCATTTTACTGTTGTACGTAAATTGCGATCGAAGTGGTATGCGCCCATCTCTCCTGAATACATGGCTCTTGAAGCGCGGAAAAATGCCGATTCTCTTGAACGCGTATTGCCAGAATTGCGCTCACTTCAGGGGTCTCATTATCGTCAGCCAAAGGTGCGATATTTTGAAGGCATTGAGGGAGTGCGCCATGTGTATCAAGATACACTCACTGCAGAAACAGAGATTTTAAACTTTGCGAATTCTGGTGTCATTCGTAGTGTTTGGCCAGAATACGATGAGGAATATGTGTCGAAGCGCACCGAAGCGGGCATTCATCTGCGTGGCATCTGCCCCGATGATGCGATTGGTAAAAAAGTGCAAGGAGAGGATGCAGAGCGTTTGCGTGAGATTCGCCTTGTTCCATCGAGCGATTTTGATTTTCGTAATGAGATCAATATTTATGATTCAAAAGTTGCCATTTGTTCTTTTGAGCATGGCTTTTCATCGGAGAAAGATGTATTTGGCATCATCATCGAAAGTAAAGAAGTTGCAGAAACGCAACGTCAAATTTTTGAAATGGCATGGCGATATGCAGAGACAAAATATCCTTCTTCTTCCAAAAAATCTCTTTTTAAGCGCACGATGATTGCGTAGTTCCCCCTCTTTTTTATGAAACTTTCTTCCCGTACGTATTCTGGTCGTCTTCAATTTATTCGTTCCGTTCTTGGCTCTCAAGCATGCAAGTTGCTCGATGTCGGCAATTTGGGTGATGGCGCTTCTTTCTGCGCTATTCTAAAGAAAGATGTCGAAGCCAATGGTGGTGAATATTACGGCCTCGATAGCAATGAAGCGCTGACAAAGAAGCTCAATTTCCCGAATCAAATTGTTGGTGATTTACATGCTACAACATTTGCAGATGTTCAGTTTGACATGATCTATGCAGGAGAAATTATTGAACACACATGGACACCTGCTGTGATGATTGGTGAATGTCGTCGCATTTTGCGTACAGGAGGTTTGCTCGTGCTCGATACACCGAATCAATATTCTCTTCTTTCACTCCTGAAGTTCGTGTTTCAGAAAGAAGATTCTATGGGAGATAATCGTACACTTGTCTATTTTGAGGCAAAAAATGCATTTCATGAATTAGAAGCAAAAGGTCAGGTCTTACTTCAGCCACAGCATAAAATCTTCTTTTCTCCAGCGATGATGAAGCAACTCCTTGAAACACAAGGCTTTGTGATTGAATCGCTTGGATTTACCGCAAAACCACGAGGAATACTTCACCGCCTTCTTCTTTGGCTGTTCCCTCATACTGGTTCTCATCTTTGTGTTGTTGCGCGCAAAGCGAGTGTTGATGAAGCATTTGCGGATGTTGTATCAACCCTTGAATAATTCTTGTTTTTTTTGAATAGAGAGTGATAGAGTACCGTTGTATTGTTATGCGTACCTATCTTGATCTTCTCCAGCATGTTCTCGATCATGGCACTCGTAAGGATGATCGAACAGGGACGGGCACACTCTCTGTTTTTGGCTATCAGATGCGTTTCGATTTACAGAAAGGCTTTCCACTCCTCACGACAAAAAAACTCCATACTCGCTCAATTATCCATGAATTGCTCTGGTTTTTGAGTGGCGACACAAACATCAAATACTTGAAAGACAATGGCGTGACCATTTGGGATGAGTGGGCAGACAGTGACGGGAATTTGGGTCCTGTGTATGGCTACCAGTGGCGAAGCTGGCCTTCTGGAGATGGAAAGACCTACGATCAAATTTCTGGTCTCATTGAGATGATCAAGAAAAATCCTGATTCTCGTCGGCTCATTGTGTCTGCGTGGAACGTTCCATTCATTGAACAGATGGCGCTTCCACCGTGCCATTGTCTCTTTCAGTTCTACGTTGCAGAAGGGCGCCTCAGTTGTCAGCTTTACCAACGCAGTGCAGACATCTTCCTTGGCGTGCCGTTTAACATTGCGTCGTATGCTTTGCTCACACACATGATTGCACAGGTGACAGGACTTGAAGTTGGCGATTTTGTGCACACACTCGGCGATGCACATCTGTACCTTAACCATCTCGATCAGGCACGAGAGCAACTCACGCGCGAACCACGAGTACTTCCCACTCTTACACTGAAAGAAAAGAGAACATCTATTTTTGACTTCCAGTATGATGATTTTCTGATTGATGGGTACGATCCACATCCTGCGATTAAAGCGCCAATTGCAGTGTAGGTGGATTGGCAATTAGCTTTTCTTTATCATCTATCACACATCAGCAGCAGGTGTCCCACCTGCGGGGCGTTTCGGTTTATTAGCCAGTAGCAGTTAGCATCCTCTTCGCTACTGATCTTTACGAAAAAGCAAAAAGCTAGTAGCTACTAGCTAAAAGCCCATACAGAGTATGTTCTACTCGCTACTTGCTTTGCCCTTCTGTATACTCTTTCCATGATTCTCTCTCTCATTGCAGCGGTTGATCAGAAAGGGTGTATTGGAAAGAAAGGTGGGTTGCCATGGCATCTTCCAAGCGATCTCAAGCATTTTCGTTCTATCACGAGCGGAAAAACGGTGATCATGGGACGTAAAACGTATGAATCCATCGGTCGCGCTCTTCCCAATCGTCGGAATATCATCATCACGCGTCAGCAGAGTTTTCTTGCGCCTTTGTGTGAGGTTGTGTCTTCCCTTGAAGAGGCACTTACTCTTTGTAGTAACGACGATGAGGTGTTTGTGATTGGAGGAGGGGAAATTTATGCGCAGGCAATTACTCATGCCAATCGGCTCTACATCACTTTTGTGCAAACGACTGTTGTAGATGGAGATGCATTTTTTCCTGTTATTGACGAGACGTCTTGGAAGGAAACATCACGCGAAGAACATCAAAAAGATGATGAGAATACGTACGCTTTTACGTACGTGACGTATGAACGTACATCTTGATATTACTCATGATGATATCCTGTTCCTGCGAGAATGCTAAGCGCACGGAAGAGCTGTTCAGCATTGATTAGTGCAGCTAATTCATGAGGAAATGTGAGAGTAGAAAGTGAAAACACGAGATCTGCTTTTTTTCGAATAGCGTCATTGAGGCCATATGCTCCACCAATAATAATACTAATAGATTGTCCTTGATCTTTCTTTTTCTCAATCCACTGTGCATATTCTTTGGATGTTTTTAGCGTACCTCGTTCATCCAGTACGATGCAGATGTCGCCTGTCTTTTCCATGTATTCCTCTATTTTTTCTTGTTCTTTTTTTGGATCATTTTCTGCTTTGAGAATGTGTTCCTTGAGCTTCACCATGTGTGTTATTCGATTTTTGTAGAGTGTGTATCCTTCTTTGATCCATGCTGTTTTGATGTCGCCGACATATACGAGAGTGATGTGAAGCATGGGTTTGGCGATACGGTTTGTAGCTATTAGCTATTAGCTTGTAGCAGTTAGCATTGAGAGAGTAGTCGTTAGTAGGTCGTTGATAGTTCCTTTGAATCTTCTCCTTCCTATTTTCTTTGCAATGCACAGACAAGTTCGATGTGGGCGGTGTGGGGGAACATATCGACTGGTTGAATGCTTCGCACTTCGTAGCCGTTTTTGAGGAATTCACCAAGATCGCGAGCAAACGTGGATGGGTTACACGACACATACACCACTTTCTCCGCTCTGTGTGTAATGATCGATTCGAGCGCAGCAGGGTGAAGACCCATGCGTGGAGGGTCCACAATAATAGTATTGAAGTGATATTTTCCTCCTGCCTTGAGTTGTTGATTCATCACTTGTTCAGCTTTTCCTTTATAGAAACTGATGTTTCCAATGCGGTTACTTCCCGCACTGCGAAGTGCATCTTCAATGGCTGATGGATGCGACTCTACACCAACAACTTTTTCGCAATAGCGAGCCAAATATTGCCCAATGGTTCCCATACCACAGTAGCAGTCTAAGAGCGTATCTCGTCCTGACAAATTTGCTGCATCTTTAATGGCACTATAGAGTTTTTCCGTGCCAAGGGTGTTGGTTTGGAAGAATGAGAATGGTGAAATTTTGAACGTTAAATCGAAGAGTCGTTCGTGAATGAACGGGTCGCCAACAAGTGTATGAATTTTTGGGTTATCTGGCTTATCGTTCATGCCAAAATGCTCAATGATGAGGAGCGATTTGACATTTGGCCTTCCTGCAAAACGTAAGAATTTCTGGAACAGTGGCTCTAACTCTTTTTTACTTGCTTGCACAACAAACGCGATCATTTGTTCATTGGTGTGCTCTCCACGACGCAAGATGACACTTCGCAGAATGCCTTTGTGTGTTTTTGGGTTGTAGACAGGAATGCGTGTTTCTTCCATGAAACGCTTAATATCTGCAAGAAGAAGCGATATTTGCTCGTCGTAGAGGTGGCATTCTGTAATTGGTAAAATGGTTGCCCACTCTCCTTGCTTATGAAAGCCGATGGATGGGTTTTCATCGAAGTAGATTCTCTGTGGTTTTAAACCTTCTGCAATGGGCTCTTTTTTCTCGACGCGCATCGATCCATAGCCAAATGTCAGTTCCAACTTATTGCGATAATGAAACACTTTTGGACTTGGGATGATCTTCAGTACACGTCCTGCAAGAGCCTTGCGCATTGTGTCATCCACTGGCGTTAAGTGCTCTACTGTTTCACGAACGATCTGTTCCTTAAATTGAATTTGCTTATTGTAACTGACGTTTTGCCATGTACACCCTCCACACACGCCAAAATGCGGGCATTTTGCGCTCACTTCATCCTTGGACTTCATGATGACTTTTTCGACGCGTGCTTCAAAGTAATTTCCTTTATTCTTCGTGATGGTCGCACTTACTTTTTGTCCTGGAATGGCACCATCCACAAAGACTGGCTTTCCTTCCAGTGTTGCAAAGCCAGGTCCTCCATGAGCAAATTTCTCAATGATGAGGGTGTGTACTTGTCCTGGCTTGATGACTGACTCCGTTTTGGCGTCGGATGGTTGGGGAGTACTTGACATAATATAATAAATAATGTATAAATTACTACTTTCATGTTTTTTCCTTTCTTTTCTCCTGTATGAAGATCTCCTTACATTCACAGAAAAGAGGCTTAAGGCTCGCACTTCTTGTGAGTGCGATGCTTGTTGTTTGTTCTTTCGTTACTGTATCACAGAGTGAGGGGAATGCAAGTAGTTTCCATGCATCAGCGCCGTCTCAAGAGAAGAAGATTGTTCGCCCACGTCACAAGGCAGCGACTGGAGATACTCTTCTTGCTGTCGTGAATCAGCCGGATATTTCTGAACGTCATCGTGTTCTTGCAGATGTCACTCTTCGCAGCCTCCCTGCGTTTTGTCGTAATTCTCTGAAGAATTTTTATGTTCTCTATAGCGATGCCCCCGAAAATCGTGGTCTTGGCGGAGCGAATACCATCATCATTACAGGAAATGTTCCCGATGCTGAATTTGTGGCTCTTTTAGTACATGAATGTGGTCACGTTGTGGACCTTGGAGGAGTTACGGGTATTGGAGGAGTTGAACAATCTACCTTCTTTGATGGTGTGTTGCCGATGTACACAGATGACCCAAGTGTTGCGTTTTATTCCATCAGTTGGCTGAATGCAACTACGAAGAAGAAAGGCATGCGTTCTGTTGATTTTGTGTCAGGCTATGCGAGCACCGATCCGTTTGAAGATTTTGCCGAAACCTTTGCGTTCTATGCACTGCAGAATAAGGAATTTGCTCGTCTTGCAAAGTCAAACCCCGTTCTTCGATCAAAATATGTGTTCATGAGAGATGTTATTTTTAACGATATTTCTCCTCTTTCTCTTGGTAGCTTTGTGCGTGGGAAGAAGGTACCATGGGACGTGACCAAATTACCCTATACATGGTATGGAAGCTAAAGATATTTGAGAGTCGGATCGTTCTCTTTTAGAACAGGCTCTTTCATCATAATTTTTGATCTATGAACTCCCCATCTCTTTCCACTCAACAACAAGACGCTCTTTGCGCTGCAATTCCTATCTTGAGCATTCCTGGACGCAAATGTCGTCTGACGCATGAAGATGTTGTGCGTGATGAGCATGGAGATCCATTTTTTCCACGTGGGACATTGAATATTCTTCCTTTGTGCTATAATCATGATCAAATACCAGTTACATGCACACACATTCCATTCTCTACTGGAAAAGTTCCAATCTTTGCTGCTGCAGAGGTTGTTGATTCATTATTAGGAACAAGTTTTCGAGATTCTTTTGATTTTACTTGGCGTCAATTGGCAGATTTGGATACGCGCTATCGCATCGCACGTATTGGCACTCGTTTTCTTGGCTCTTCTATTCCAGCTTTTGTTCCTCATCAAACTCTTGCAGAAACACAAGCATCACGATTGCATGCAGAATCAGATGCTGTGCAGGACAGATTAGAGCAACTTCGCATAGATTTACTTTCTGCCATTCAGGGGATCCTCAACGCTTAAGTTGTGCTACACTACCTCCGTGCGTAGAATAGTATTACTCTCTCTTTGGCTGACGACCGATGCGGTGCTCTTTGTTGGGGCATACGTTGCGGCGTATTTTCTGCGTGTAGGGTTCATTCTCTCTAGCGATTTTCCGCTCAATTTGTACCTCCAAACTGTTTTTATCATTACACCCATTTGGCTTCTTCTTTTAGCAGAGATGGGAGTTTTTCGCTTGTTTCGCATTCAAAGTGAACGAAAAACAATTCTTCATATTCTCTTTAGCGCGGTGATGGGTTCTGCGCTGTTTACGCTTGCGTACTACTTTCTACACGATCGTTTCTTCAGTCGTTTACTTCTCATCGAGGCGGCAACACTGAACGCATTCTTCACGCTTCTGTGGCATCTTGCGTTCGATCAGTGGCAGCGCATCATCTTGCGTCGCTCTCCCCCTGCGTATCCTCTTCTCATTATTGGGACCAATCGTGATAGTGCGCGTTTCATTCGCCTTCTTACCGAACGTCGTTCACCTCTTGTGCCTGTTGGCATCCTCGACCCTGAAGGCGGACATCAAAAAATGGTTGAAGGCGTTCCCGTTCTTGGAAAATTGAATGTGTTAGAGGAAACCATTCGCACGCTTAGGCCACAGTATTTATTGCAATCGAGTCACATGGAACACACCATCAATCTCATTAGTGTGTGTCGTAATCATAGAATGACGTACATGCTCCTTCCATCCGTACTTGGTATTATTGGCAATTCTGAAGAATTTTTACGCATCGAAGGCGAAATGCTCGCTACTGTTTCTGAATAGTTCTTATGCACGCGTTCATTCTTGCTGGCGGCTTTGCAACACGGCTCTGGCCACTCACTGAGAGTCGCGCAAAGCCACTTCTTCCTCTTGCAGGGCGTCCGCTTCTTGACTATCTCGTCGGGAGTATTCCGTATTGCAAGTTCCCCCAAATACATTTGGGGGCTAACATGCAGTCCGATGCTTCGTGCATTTCTTCCATCACTCTGAGTACCAATGCAGCGTTTCGAGTCGATTTTGAAGAGTGGCAGAAAACATCATCTGTCCCTGTTTCTATCGTCATTGAAGATGCACAGTCTGATACACAAAAATTGGGTGCACTGGGCGCTGTGTCTACTTGGATACAGAAGGAACAGATTGATGATGATGTTCTTCTTCTTGCAGGGGATAATTACACAGAAGCGAGCCTTATTGACTTCATCCGTCTCTTTCGTGGCAATCCGCTCATTGCAGGACATGATATTGGTTCTCTCGAGCAAGCGAAGCAATTTGGCACCATCCTTCTGAAAAAAGGGGATAGCGAGTCTCTTCAAACAGTCGAATCCTTTGAGGAAAAACCAGCACATCCCAAATCTACCATTGTCTCGACAGGGTGGTGGATCTTGCCGAAGACTTCTTTCCCACTTCTGCATGCGTATGCGAAGCAGAAGCCCGATAATATTGGAGGCATTTTTGAGGAATTTCTTGCGAAGTCCATCTCTGTTGATTGTTTTTCTTTTCGCGATCGTTGGCGTGATATTGGTTCCTTTTCTGCCTACCTCTCGCTTCATTCTGATGTTGTTGGTGGCCAAGTTCTCATCGATCCTACATCCACAGTTGATGCACATACTCGTTTTGAAGGAAGTGTTGTCATTGGACCAAACATTCACATTACACAGTCATTTTTGAAGAACTGCATGCTTTTTGGTGAGACGACGGTTCACGATTGTTCACTCATTGATTCTATTATTGATACACATTGCACTCTGCAGAATGTTGACATTTTGCGTAATATGATTCGATCTTCTACATCTTTACAAAAAGTATAGGATTTTTTGCCTTTTCCTAAAAAAGGAGTAGACTTTTTTGGCATGAAAAAACTTTTCCCTCTTCTTCTCGGTGTTGCATTGGCTTGCTCTGCCTGTGCGCCAAAGCCTGTTACCCTGACGTATGATCTGTCTTTTACAGAAGGCACAACGCCCTCTCGTCAAATGGTTCTCACAAGAGCAGTTGAATCTGTTGTGAAGCGAAAGTTGAAGACACTTGATGCCGATTCTGTTCTTGTTCGTACGACGCTTAGTGCAAGTGGTGTTGGACTTCTTACCCTTCAAGCGCTGTCCGATCAAAAAGAAATGATTCAGGGTTTGCTCAACGAAAAATTTACATTTGAAATCAAAGGTGAGAAAAAGCCTCTTCAGAAAGGCGAGACTCCTTCACCTCAAAATTGGGAAGCAACAGGCCTTCAAGGAGATATGTTGATGTGGGCGTCCGATGAAGGTATGGCAAATGGAAAAAGTGCGGTCGTTCTTGAGTTTACAGATGAAGGAAAAAAGATTCTCGCGACTGTGTTTCAGCGCTATCAAGGCAAATCGATTGGTATTTTTGTCCGTGATATTCTTGTGTCAAAGCTGACAGTTGATGGCAAGGTAGATCCTGATCGCATTGCGATTACTGGTGTTCCATCTGCGCAAGTTGCAAAAATCTTTGTTGATGATGTGAATGTTGGTCTTCATGTTTCTTTCCTCCCTCGTTAATTTTTTTCTTTTCTCTCATGTCTCGTTCTTCTTCCTCTTCTTACTGGCCAATGATTGTTTCGGCGGTTGCGCTCTTTGCACTCGTTGTGGCCATCCCTACAAAATATAAAGCTCCTCTCGGATCTTTTCATCCAGATTTTCATCTTGGACTTGATCTTGCTGGTGGTACACAGCTCGATTTCCGCATTTCAGAAGATGAGATTAACACACGCATTCAAGATCTCGAGGCTTCTATTGCTGCAGAATCTGCATCAGCTTCAGCGGAAGAGATTGATCGAAAGCGTTTTGAGCTTCGTACTCTCAAAGAACAAAAAGACAATTTAATTGAATCTGTGCGTACTGTTCTCGAGCGTCGCATTAACTCTCTTGGTGTGAGCGAAGCGGTCATCACACCATCATACTTTGGCAATGAGAAGCATCTCTTAGTTGAGTGTCCTGGCGTGATCGATGCTCAGCGTTGCATTGCAACTGTCGGTAAAACCATTCGCCTTGAATTTAAAGAAGAATTTACTGGAGATTCTTCCGAGTACGTTCAGAAAATGCGTACAAAAGCAGATGCAACCTATAAAAACATTCTTGCTGGCGCAGATTTTCAGGTTGTTGGACAAGACTTGAGCAATGAGCTTGGGGTGAATTACCTTGATTCTCGACCGCTCTTCCTTTCTGGTCTTCCAAAAGGCTTAGATGCTCTGAAAACACGCAAAACAACTGATCCTGTACTTCGTTCTGAGGCATCTATTACAACAACTGTACAAGGACCAGATGGCTCACCACAACTAAAGACTATTAGTGGTATCTATCTTACAAAAATCCTTGAGGATGCAAAGGCTGCTCCTCGTCCTCTTACCAATCCTGCTGAAGCATACGATCAATTAGCAAAGACTCTTCCAGAAGGATCGGCTCAACACAAAGACCAAGTTCTTGTGACGACAGCTCCTGAAGCTCTTGCCAAGACTTTGACTACTATGGATATTGGGTCCGATCAGGCAATTGCCCTTGCAGATGGTAAGGTTGGCGTTGTTTCCCTTCTTGGTCGTCTTGATGGCGGTGAGCAAATGGAGGCAAGTCATATTCTTTTTCAATACAAGGGTGCTGAACGTGCTGATGCGAGTGTCGTTCGTAGTAAGGCAGAGGCAAAGGCACTTGCAGAAAAAGCACTTTCTCGTGTCAGGGCAGGGGAGAGTTTTGATGCCATTGCAAAGAATGAATCCGATGGTCCATCTCGTGGAAAGGGTGGGTCTCTTGGAGTTATTCGTCGTGCAGATATGGCTGAGCCGTTTGCAGTTGCAGCATTTGCGTTACAGAAGGGGCAATTGAGTACTGTTACGGAAACAGAATTTGGTTTCCATATCATTCGTGCCGATAGCGATGTGGTCCTTGCTCCAGCAACTGTCACATACGATCTTTTAACATACAAAGGAACACTTGATGATGCCCGTGCTCTTCCTGAGAAAATTAAGAAAGGAGAAATTACCGCTCCCGATCAGCAAATTGTCATTCGTTCACTGTTCTTCTCGCTTGAGCCTACTGGCTGGAAAGATACTGCCCTCAATGGACAGCGTTTCCGTTCCGCCGCAGTGACGACCGATCAATTTGGTACTCCTGTGACACAAATTTTGTTTGATGAAGAAGGAGGAAAGATGTTCCAAGAGCTTACGAAAAAGAATATTGGCAAGCGCATTGCTATTTTCGTTGGTGGCGAACTTGTATCTGCACCAACAGTGAACGGTGAAATTTCTGGTGGTAGCGCCATCATTACAGGAAGTCGTACATTTGAAGAAGCGCAGAAATTAGCACAAGATTTGAATACTGGAGCCATTCCTGCTCCAATTTACCTTGTAGGACAAAGCACCATTGAAGCAACACTTGGTACAAGCGCTCTTCATCAATCTGTCTTTGCTGCAGCTGTTGGTTTCATCATTTTGTGTCTCTTCCTTATTTTCATCTATCGTTCGCTTGGTGTCATTGCATCTCTTGCTCTTCTTTTCTATACAGTGTTGATGGTTGCAATGATGAAGCTCCCTCTTCTTCTCGTGACTAATAGCTATGTTGTGCTTACGCTTGCAGGTATTGCAGGTATCATCCTCAGTATGGGAATGGCCGTTGATGCAAACATTCTTGCTTTTGAACGCATTCGTGAAGAATTGAAGAAGGGTAAGCCATTCAAAATTGCTGTGGAAACAGGCTTTCAGCGTGCATGGCCGAGCGTTCGTGATGGTAATACATCTACTCTCATTACGTGTGGAATCCTCTTTATTATTGGAACAAGCATCATTCGTGGTTTTTCCGTTACATTGACACTTGGTATTCTTACCTCTCTCTTTACAGGAATGATTGTCAGCCACTATCTTTGCCGCAAATTGGCGAAGTCTCCCCTTGCAGAAAAACTCTTCCCTTCTCGATAATTGCGTATGAGCGATCTTCTCGAGTTGCGAAAATTGCGCGTGAGTACATCTATTGGTATTACAGAACAGGAGCGTCAATATCCTCAGACGCTCCTTGTGAGCGTGCAGTTTTTTCATCCTACACAATCGGTTGCACTCTCCGATGATATTACTCTTGGCATCGACTATGCTCTTGTGCGAGATAGAATTCTTCTTCTTGTAGCTACTCCTCGTGCGACTATTGAGCGTTTTGCATCCGACATTGCAGATGATCTTCTTGCTACTTTTTCTCCTCAAGATGGCCTTCAGGTGTGTATTGAAAAATTCCCTTTTCCCGATGCTGAATCGGCAGTTCTTACCATTAGTCGTCCATAGCAACACTCTTTCTTGGCATTGGCTCAAATGTGAATGCCGAGCAGACTCTTCGGTCTTTTGCATCTGATCTTTTGCGACGCTATCCACAGTCTACTTTTTCTTCTCTCTATAGAAGCGCGCCACTTCTTCGCACCGATCAAGATTCTTTTTTGAATGCAGTTGTTCGTATTCAAACCTCCGATTCTCTCGATCAATTCCACGCATGGATGATCGATCGCGAACAGTACTATCACAAAGCTCCTCCCTATCGCTTTGGCCCTCGAACACTCGATCTTGATCTTCTTCTCTTTGATGACATCATTCTTCCTTCTCGCTCTGAATGGCAAGAATCAACAAAAAGCGTCAATCCTGATGATACTCGTTTCTTTCTTCCTCATCTCCGCCTTCATGAGCGTCGTTTTGTGTTAGAGCCTTTGTGTGAGCTTCTCAGTGCTTCTTTTCTGCATCCGGTCTTAGGTCAATCCTATCATTCTCTTTTACTTGATGTTCTTGATCAAGAGTGTACAAAAACCAATCTTTCTTTATACTAGATTGTCCTATGGAACATCTTTTTACGGAGTTACTCACTGCAATTGGCGAAAATCCACAGCGCGAAGGGTTGCTCCGTACACCAAAACGTTGCGCTGAAGCATTTCAATTTTTGACCTCAGGATACACACAAGACCTTCCTTCCCTTCTTAATGGCGCTCTTTTTCAATCTGATACTGATGGCATGGTGATTGTGAAAGATATTGAGTGTTACTCACTGTGCGAACATCATCTTCTTCCTTTTATTGGAAAAGTGCACGTTGGATACATTCCCGATCAGAAGATCATCGGACTGAGCAAAATTCCACGAATCATCGATATGTTTGCGAGGAGACTGCAAGTGCAAGAACGCCTTGGGCAACAAATTTGTGATGCACTACAAGATATTCTCAAACCGAAGGGCATTGGCATTGTCATTGAAGCAAATCATTTCTGCATGATGATGCGTGGCGTTGAAAAACAGCACAGTAGCGCAAAAACGAGTCATATGAAGGGCCTTTTCAAGAGTGACCCTCGCACACGTCAAGAGTTTTTGGAGCTGATTCGTAGTTAATAAGCAAGAGCCATCGTCGGAGAACGATCATCAATTGTTCTGAGATCTCCCGTGACATTTACGGCTTCTCGCACATCATCCATTGTGATGCTTCCAGAGGAATTCACTGCATCCATCAATCTCCGTTCGTGTTCTTGATATTCAGCCGACACAAAGTCATGTCCAGTGTCGTGTACCACCAGTCCTTCGATGAGATTCCGTACTTCAAATTGCGTACCCGCAATGGTGACATTCATTTCTGCATCCACTGTTTCATAGTGACTGACTGTGTGCCGATGTTCTTCATGGTACTTCTCGTGAGCTGCTACTTCTTCTATTTTCCCAATTGCATCACTAATGCCATCTGTTCCTACCAAGAATGTCTCTGTTGCGATTGTAATGTCTCCTGCCCTGCATTCTCCACCAATGCCTTTTGGCAATTGATTTACCATCATTCCATGACAATTTTCTCTGAGCGACTTCAGATACTGCTCTACGTTTTTGTTGATTAATTCTCGCTCTCGTAATTCTTGTTCAAGAGTGCTCGTAAGGCTTTCTGCTGACGTTTCACCGGCGTTTACTATTGTTGCATTGATGATATCGACACCTGTTGCTTGCTCTTGGGTTGATTCGCCGAGAGAAGGATATAACTCTCGCACAGAGCTAGTATGTTCCCTTTCCTTGTCTTTTGGCAACTCTTTTCGGAGTCATTTCTTATTTTTTTCTTCATTCTTGTTCTTTTTCATCGCTTTTTCCACGCCCAGTAGTGACCAGACGCCATCACAAGAACAACAAGGATCATAGCAGGGAATGACCAGTGCATGATTGCAGGGGTCATACTTGGCAATAATGTGAGATGATAACCAATGAAGATTGGTAAACCAATAACAAAGAAGAGAACGGAGAACATCTGAAAGAGCGACACTATTTTTTGCATTCTTGTGCCACAACATGGATCTTTATATGCCCCATCATCAACCACAAATGCAAGGGCGATGAGAGTGGAAAGTGTGGTGGAGATCAAGCAGAATGGACACACTCCTCCAAGCTCAAAAACACTTGCAATGTAGAGTCTGTAACTAAAAAGAATACCAAGAAGAATGATGCCTCCTACAGCTTTTCGTGCGCTGTGTGAATGTTCAGAGCCAAGCCAGCGTGTGAGGCCGTACGCAACCACTCCGCTGTACCAGAGCATGCCCCACAGAGGGTTTGGAATGCCTGGAAGGTAGTGTCCAAATGGTCCTTGAACAGTGAGGGTGCAACTCACAAATGAACTTACTGTACAGGGCGTTGGCTCACCGGGATGTAGGAGGACTTGAATGAATTCCAATACCAAGAAAAATGAGTCGATCATGCCAATTGCTCCTGCAATAGTGATGATGATTGCAGGGATGTGTGACACCGATTTTGCTTTGAAGAAGGAGAACATGTCGCAAGTATAGCACTTTTTCTTCTTTCAAAAACACCCCTCTTTTTTACGAGAAGGGTGTGATGAAGAGACAATTTTTTGTCTATTATGCAGCAAGTGCAACGTTTTCAGCACATGGACCTTTTTGTCCTTGTCCGGAAGTGAATGTTACATTTTGACCTTCGCGGAAAGAATCAAACTGTCCTCCACATTGACTGTGATGGAAGAAAAGATCTGCAGAACCGTCTGCAGGAGTAATAAAACCGAAACCCTTATCGGTAAGCTTTTTGATTGTGCCAGTTGGCATAAGAAAAAAATGAAGAAAATAAAACGAATTGACAGGTGATTGTACCTCTTTTTTCTTTCATAGTCCATCATTTTCTTTTGGTTTTTCGCTTTTTGAAAATTTCTTTGCTACACTTCTCTCGTTTTCTTCTTTTTTCTATGAGAAAATTCTTTCTCTTCTGGCTTCCAAACGCGCTTCTTCTCTTCTTCATGGTTGGGTCGGGCGTGTACTACTTTGTGAATACGCCGATGGTTGCGCAAGCTTTCACTGACCTTGGCTATCCAACATACACACTCTACTTCAATGCTATTGCCAAGTTCCTTGGTGGCATTGCCATTGTCGTCCCATCCGTTCCACGCTTCCTCAAAGAATGGGCATACGCAGGCTACCTCTTCATTCTTCTTCTTGCGCTTCAAGCAGTGTGGATGACCATGTCAGGCGTTCCTTGGATGATGTTTGTGTTCGTCTTCATCTGGATACTTGCATATATTGGCTGGAAGATGTATAATAATACTTGTGACTGCTGAACAACAAGGTTTTTTATTGAACGATGAACCTCTCATTCCAACAGAGGATGATATTCGTAATTTGCTCTCTTCTGATGTTTCTGGGGATCCTGATGAGCCTTTTTTGAGAGCAGTACTTTCTTTTCTTAATGATTCTTCTGAGGATAGGGACTTTACCAGCACTGGTTCCCTTCCTCATTATGCTGGAGAAGTGTGTGCAGGGTATTATCAAATGACGAGAGATCCTCCCGAGCGTATTACAATCATTGACTTTTATTTGCAAGTACTCTTGTATCGATATTATATGGACCAAGCGCAAGAAGCATTTGCTCGATCTTCTCGTCCTGTGGAATACCTCCGTTATTGCATTCAATTTGCTATTAGCATTGCCAAAAAGCCTCTGAATAGCAATGCTCTTTTGCAAGAAGCTTTAGAGTTACAGTCTACAATAGAGCAAACAATTGCAGGTTTTTCCGATAGTTCGGTTGCATATTCTATCCACGATCTTTTTGAAACAGGAAATGAAGTGAATGCTGCTGAAGTTCTATTGTAACGTGCAAAAGCCATATTAGAAGGAGGCGGATCTTTTTTGGAGGTTTGTGCAGTTGCCGATGTGCTCATGCCAAATCTTGAGGCCTAATGGAAAATTTTGGTTGCTAATTTCATGATAAGAGCTCTGAAATGAGCTTCTGTTTTCGTTCAATTTTTAGACCTGGATGAACATGAATTTTCTTCTTCATGTGTGTGAAGAAACCTTCAAGAGAATTTGTAGTGTTTGGAATGTTGAGTGATCGATAACGTTCAGAGGTAAAGAGCCATGGAAGATTGGAGACGACACTACGATATGCACTACGTAATCGTTTGTGTGTGAAGTGCCATCGATTGGTCACAGGATCGATTGTTTTCTCTGCAAGAAAATCTTTCCATTTCGTATGCCATCGATTGAGCCAATAGCAGAAACTTGCCTCGTCTGTTTCCGTGAGTGTAAGGATGAGTTCTTTTAATTCTTTTCCCGCTTCAAGCTTAGGATTTCGCGTAATGTATCGAAGAACAATTTGTACTTGATGGAATTGACACATTTGAACAGGAATCTCTGGAAAGGCTTGTACTAAGCCTCTACGTGCATCACAGACAATGCCAAGAATCTTCCATCCTTGCTCTTGAAGCACTTTCACTCCTGCAATATACCCAGCAATCGTTTCATATGGAACAAACCGCCAGAGGAGGTTTTTCTTTCGATGTGGACATCGAAAAACCATTACACCAAATGTTCTTTTGAAGTAGGTCGTATCCACAACGAGCACTACCTCTCCAATCTCACATTCTTTCTTTTGTACTTGAACAGAATCGATATGGCTCTGTACCCATCTTCTACTTCTCTGATGCTTCTCTGCAATTTGATCGTATGTTTGTTTTCCTTGTGCATATTCTTTCCAAAGTGTTGCATCAACAACTTTTTTCTTTTCTCGAAATTTTCGATGACAATTGTTACAAAACCACAGTTGTTTTCCTTTGTATTTTCCGAACCTTTTTATCTTGTCTGAAGTACAATTAGAACATATTTTTCATAATGAAGCAGGAAAGAATATGTACTATTTTGGCTTAAATAAAACAAAAATCAACTATTTTAGCAACCAAAATTTTCCATTAGGCCAATCTTGATGATTTTCGTTCTGCTATTTTATGTTTTACCCAAAAAGGAATGGCGCTTCTTCCGATTCTTCGTCATTGTCAGCTGAATCTTCGATCGGATGTATTATTACCAGATCGATGGGAGTTACGCGCTCGTATACTTTCTTTATCAGACGACAGGTGTTACTTCCCGAATTGTATAAATGCAGTAAGAAATAGGCAACTCCCTGTTGATTCCCAGTATTATGAACGTATTTTTGCTCAATTACAATTTGCAGTAATGTCAAGAATTATATCATTATCTAACCGTAACATATCATCAAATCAGTCAGCATATTTCCTAAGTGGCATGGGTCATTTATTTATCCAACATGAACTCGGTTATATACCAAAACCTCATTCGGTTTGTAGTGATGAAAGGTTTTTTGGAGGCGATTGTAGTGATGGTGGAAATACATGGTATTCAATGCATGCTATAAAAATGTGGGATCAAAAAGAGGATGCAACTGTTTTTTATGTACCTCCATTGAGCATAGACACTCCTTGTTGGCATACTAATTCTGACACAATTCGCATTCAATCACTCCTTGAACATACTGAGACGATGGAATATTATTATCTAATTCATCCAAAAACACATGCATTGGTTTTATTGCTTACGAATCTTGCATTACAAAATCTGCAAGAAGATTGGTTATATTTTCAAGAAAATCAGAATATTATACATAGATTGCCACGAGTTTCAGGACATATAGACCCGGATAAATCCATATAAAATTAGAAACGTAATTGGTTAACGTGGCAGCCCCACGACTTTCTCAAACAGGTGTCTTCGAGGCAATGGTTCATTGGTACAAGATACTCAAAAATATGCAGAATTGGGCTTGGAACCAAGTTCCTGTATAGGGAATACAGGTGTAAAATATCATTCACTATGAGAATGACCCCAAAAGAATTTCTGCGCCGGAGAAGACCTGAGAAGTTTTCTGATTCTGACGTTATAACCGAAATTAGTACGAATAGATCTCAACTCGAATATTATCTAGAAACTTTAACTAGCCGAAAGGAAGAAACAGAATTTGAAAGTTTCGCCAAAAGATTATGTGAAGTAGAAATTTGCCCAAATCTGCTACCGCAGACAGGTCCAACAGGTGGAGGTGACAGCAAAGTGGATTCCGAAACTTATCCGGTTTCCGAAGATACGACTTTAAATTGGTATGTAGGTTTTGGTGATAAGGCAGAAAAGGATCGGTGGGGATTTGCCTTTAGTACAAAGGAAGATTGGGCTACCAAAGCTCGATCAGATATCAAAAAAATGCACTCAACAGAGCGCGGCTATAAAGTCGCGTACTTTGTAACAAGTCGTTTCGTAAAAGACAGTAGAAGGGCAGAAATTGAGACGGAATTGAGTAAGGAAACAGGTATGGATGTCAGAATCCTCGATCGAACATGGATTCTAGATAACGTATTTAGTAAAAATCGAGAGCGAATAATTCGCGAGACTCTAAACATAGAACTTATTGAACAGCCCAAAGTGAAAATTGGCCCCCTAGATCAAAAGCGCATTGAACGTCTAAAGGACATTGATGAAAAAATTGAAGATGCAGTGAGCAAGAAAGATGTCAGCCTGAATATTGTAGATCAGGCAGTGAGATCGGCCATCCTATCAAGAGAATTGGAAAGGGATCGTTCGGAAGTAGATGGCAGATTCAGTAGAGCGATCAGAATCGCGGACGAACACGGTAATGTTTATCAACAATTTGAAGCGGTCTATCAAATGGCTTGGACGACGTTTTGGTGGCATGAGGACTTTGGCACTTTTCTTAACATTTATCCGTCAGTCGAAAAACTGGCGCTTGGTAAGCAGAATATTTCTCATCTAGAGCGTCTTACAAATCTGTGGAATTTGCTGTTAATAATTAAGCGCAATGTCGGCATTGATGAAGAATTGCTGACTAAGTATACGGCTAGCTTACAAAAAGCATTGGAAGAGATGGCAGCAAAAGAGTCTTTTCCTAGTGCCTCACTGCAGGCCAAGAGCCTGCTTTTGCATATGGAACTGCTGCAAAAGATTTCTAGCGGTGAAGATTTGGGCAAAACGCTTACAGCATTGCAACAAGTCGTTACGGACTCTAAAGGTCTTATTGGTTTCCCATTTAATACACTCGTACAAATTCTAACGGAGAACAGTGAGCAGCTGGAAAAATATCCTCAATATAACGACTTATTCGAAACAATATTAAAGGTCAGCAAAGAGAGAGACGGTGAGCTGGCCGAAGCAAAATTACTGTTGGCAAGAGGCGAAAAGTTTATTGAGCTGAAGCAGTATTACGAAGCAATCCAAGTAATTGGCAGGGCAACTAAAGATCTCCACAAAGAAGAGAGCAGAGATGAATTGGTTAGAGCGTTGTATTTAGCTGGTATCGCATATTACGAAGTTGGACTCTTTTGGGCAGCAAGAGGGTCTTTTCTTTCCGCTGCATCACTAGCAACGGGTGATTTCTGGGATCACGGTGAAATAAACATCATGCAAGCTCTCTGCTTTAGTCGTATGAAATGGATTGAATTAAGGCTTGGCAGAATTGCACAGGCGTTAGATTGGCACTGGGTTGATTACGCATTCCGACAGCAATTACAAAAACAAGGCTATGAAGACCTATTTGGCGAGATCAACGAGTTCGATATTGCCTTGGGCATCTTATTCCTATTGGCGGATATACCTACGTTACGGAATCTAGAGCTGTTGCCGGATGTACTTCCTGAATATGGTTTAGAATATTCCGATACGGCCCTTGTTTATGCCTTACAAGGCAAAGAGGCTCTACCGAAAGAGGTTGTTGATGCAATTGGGGCACAAGAAATTGAGAGCTTTTTTGAGCAGTGGGTTCGCAAACATTCGCCAAAACATCTACCAGAAAAGCTATTGAACACTGAAGAAGATAAAGTTGAGTACCGATCCAGGATTCTCGGTTGTAGCGTTACAATAGCCACCGACAATAAAGAACCTTTCATAGAAATTGCAGAATCAGTTCTTGCTGCCATAGAAGGTTTTCTTGCAACCTTGCCACTAAGAAGGGCTATGGCCAAAGAAAGTGTACTGAAGATTCAAATCATTCACTCCAATGATGGAACTGAATTAATTGAGCATACAGTCGATAACGAAGGAGATTGTCCTGTGATAACAATAAAGGCAAAAGAATTTAATCCCCACGTAGTCCCAAAGGCAGATCAGTCAAAAATTACAGACAGCATTTTTAAGATATTAGTAGATGCAACAGCTTTAGTGGTCATGTTTAAGGACACCGAGAAAGACCTTGAGGATATTTTTGGGACAGAAAGAAGTCCGGAGCGTGCTTTGAATTTTACAAGCTCGTTCATAACACTTGGAAATGTACTCGGACACAAACCGAGGTTTAAGGTTTCTGACTTAATTGGTGCTGACCAGAAAAGATATGAATACAAGCGAACTGAACCTTTGCATCTAGAAGTGCCTGCGGAAGAAAAACCTGATTCAGTTGAGCCGCCAGACAAGGAGGCTTTTACGCACGCAAGCCATGCCGATATGGAAATGCTGTCCGTTATTAGAATGGGGCAATGGGACGAAGCAAAATGGCAAGGTGTTGGCTATGCCTCATCAGACCAACCCCCCATCCTTTGCATTGCCTTTGCGAATGGAGATGTGGCAAAGAAAATCATGGAAGGCTGGAAAAACAAATTTGGAGATGAAGATGAAAATGAAGAAATTCGAGTAACAATCGTCGAAGATATTAGTGAGGCAAATCCTACTTATTACACAGTTGGTATCGGAACAAATATCGAAGCACAGAAGAAAAAATCTGGTGGAACGAGATACTTCGCAAGTGTAACCAGAAGTCACACAATGACACCTGCTACAACTGAAAACTTAGAAAGATTCAAAAAGGAGTATCAGAAGTATGGGTGCTACTGGCTAGCTGTGGGTGCTTGTGATCGTGCAGGAGGTAATTTCAAAATAGATTTCGATCATATGCTCTTCAAGCGAGAAATTCATTTTAGAAAACGGAAAGATATTGGAGAGAACGATCAAGATCGCACCATTATGTTCGGTGAGGAGGACAAATAATCATGGGTGACATCTACTGGTTTTAAGGCATAATTGCCCTGCACCAGTCATCCATCGCAGACGTCCCTTTATTGGACGTCCCTAGAAAGTGCCCCTAAAGGGGCGCTGCTGACTTCCTTCAGCATCTCTAGGGACTCGTCCCGAAGGATGACTGGTGCAACGGAGCACAGAGCGCCCCTTAAGTGATATGCGCGAAGTAGCTCCTCACTACTTCCTTCCTCCATCACTATGGGTTTCCGCTTCCGAAAATCACTCTCCATCCTTCCTGGAGTCCGTTTAAACATAGGCAAAAAAGGTCTTAGCATGAGTGCTGGTGTGAAAGGCGCTCGTGTCGGCATCGGTAGCAAAGGCGCATACACGAGCGTTGGAATTCCGGGTACCGGTATTTCCTCTGTGAACTACATCGGCAAAGGCAAGAAACAGACGCAAGAGAAGACAGCTCAGAAAATGAACGGCAACACCTTGCTCGGCTTTCTATTCATCGTGGCAATCATCGTGGCGTTCATGCAGCCCATTATTGGAATGCTTCTCATTCTTGGAGTCCTAATTTTGGGATATTTCCGAAATAAGAAGGCTTCAAAAACTGAAATTCAAGTGGGCAAATGAATTAAGCGCATGGGTAGACGCTTTAATTCAAAAAGTTCTTAATAGCACTTTTGGAGAATCAACAACTGTCAGCTTTTCTAATTTGAAAGAAAATTTGAGAGCGACTTCTTTGCTGTAGAAAGCGGAGAAATTGAGATGCACAAAAAACAGCACTTGACGGTCATTTATTAACGTTAGTAGTGCCGGTCAATTTTAGAGCCGGACTACTCCCTACTCATATGTACCCACAAACCATGCTCAGCTTTCTCTACGAAGAAACTGCTGACCAAGTCCGTGCGCTATGGCGTATTCCAATTCTTGAAGTTGCGAAAGCACTAGAACTGCCCTTAACCAAAGACGGTAACGAGTATCGAACGAGCAGATTTCACTTCGGCAGAGAGTACACAGCGCATATCAACGAGCTGACAAACGATTGGTACTGCACAGCTGATGAAGAATTCCCGCACTCCTTCCTCGGCATACGTTCAACGATCGACTTAGTCTTATTCAGCGAAGAAGGTCTCTATTCCGATGATGCAGAAAAGTTTCTGCTAGAGAAATTTCCCGCATACCGCATCCAAGAATGATGACTGTCGAACAGTGTCGGCAGATCCTTGGCAAGCGCGCAGAGGGCATGTCGGACGAGCAAATCGTTCAGCTCCACGATGCCCTCTACGGCTTCGCCAACACATTGATTGACCGATATTTGTTTGAAAGGAACGAAACCAATTCCGAACAAAACGCATGAAAGAAAAACAGTGCGAACTTCGGCAAGATGAGAAAAAATTCACAACCGTGACCCCACCACGAGCACTCTCTCTATTGCGCGTTTCGACTCTAAAACAAATGAGTGAAGGAGATGGCATTGAAAATCAGCGTCGCCAGAACAATGAATACATCAGAAGAAAGGGCTACCGGAAAGTGAAGGAAATTGAATTAGCGGAAAGTGCCAGCAAAGAAAATCGTACAGGATTTGCAGATGCTATTGCCTACACCATTGCCCATAAAGACGAGATAGATGTGTGGGTTCTCTACAAGGTAGATCGCATTACGCGAGGTGGTGTTGGTGCGTACTATGCCATCAAAAATCTTCTCAAAAAGCACAACGTCCGATTGGAATTTGCGACTCAAGAATTTGATGAATCCTCAACAGGACAATTTGTAGAAACCATGCTCGTCGCAGTGGCAACCTATGAGAACAATCTCAGGACGGATAGAACGATAGGAGTGGAGAGGATTCTAACAAAGGAAGGATACTGGTGTCGGGCAGCCCCCACCGGCTTCGTGAATGGTCGTGATGCCCGAGGAAAGCCAATACTGTTACCTATGCTAGATAGAGAGCAATGGGGCTTGCTACAATATGGTCTACGCAAACAGCTGACAGGCGTATTCAAGATTGTTGAGGTAGCTGAGGAGCTACGGGAGAAAGGATTTAAGACACGCCAAGGCAATCCCATTACTCCACAGACATGGACGAAGATTGTGCGGAACCCTGTGTATGGTGGCCTCCTCTGTGAGAAATGGACTGATGGAGAGTATGTACAAGCAAAGTTTAACGGAGCAATCTCTCCTGACGAATGGAGAACATTGCAGGAGGTTTTGGATGGGCGTACAAAAGCCGTGATGCCAGCCGCACGCAAGAAGCGCCATACAGACTTTCCACTCCGTCAGTTTCTGCTTTGTCCTAGTTGTGGGGAGCGCGTGAGAGGGTCACGCTCTACCGGCAAGATGAAGAAGTCCTACTGGTATTATCACTGTAAGAACAAAAAGTGCCATTTCATTGTCCAAACAAAAGGCATCCACGAGTTATTTGATCAATGCATGCAGAAGATAACTCCTTCGCCAGAGCTGATTACACTGTTTAAAGAGGTAGTATTAGGTGCTTTTGCAGAGCGGCATCAGTTGATTTGTGACGGTGTCCAAGAAGCCCAGAGGGAACTCAATACCATACGCGATGAGAAGCAAACTCTTATAGACCTAATGAAGAAAGCAGGCGACGATCCAGAGTTACTGAAGGATTTAAAGCATCAATATGCAGAAGTATGCAAAAGAATGTCTTTAGCAAAATTAAATCGAGGGAAGAAAGAAGTTGAAGAAGTGCAGGCAGAAGTCATTGTGGACTACTGCGTGCGTTTCTTAGAACACGCGCACAAACTCTGGAAAGAATCGCTGCCCGAAGAGAAATTCCGGCTGCAGTCGCTCATCTTTCCTGAGGGAATTTCCTATGATGCACTCACAGGTAAACAAACTCCGAAAATGTCGCCTGTGTATGAGGCAATCTCGGAATTACAGAATGGCGATAATACGTTGGCAGCCCCACGGGGAATCGAACCCCGATTACAGGAATGAGAATCCTGTGTCCTAGCCGTTAGACGATGGAGCCAGCGAAAGAAAAAGATCAAATGACTCTTTGCTTAGTTTCTCTCTACTTGGTAGAGGGTTAGACCCACCTTCGCCCCGTAGTCACGGGGTCTTCGGCGGACAAGCGATGGAGCCAGCGGAAGTGAAAAGATCAACAACTCTCTTTGAGCCATTTCTTCTCTATTTTTCATTTTTCTCTGTTTTTTGTCAATGAGATGAGTATACTTTTCTTGTATGACACTTCCTACCACTCTTGCAGAACACAAAGAAGCGAACTATCACGGTTCTGGTTTGGGACCGTACATTCACGATATTGTGTATGGTGCTAATGATGGTATTGTGACAACGTTTGCGGTTGTTTCGGGTGTTGCTGGAGCCGATCTCTCTGCAAGCACGGTCATCATTCTTGGTTTTGCAAATGTGTTTGCCGATGGTCTTTCCATGGGGCTTGGAAACTATCTTTCAAGCAAATCTCGTGCCGATCATTACAATCGCTTGTACAAAGAAGAGGCGCAAGAAATTCGTGAAATTCCACACATCGAACGTGAAGAAATTCGTGAAATTTATGCAAAAAAAGGTTTTTCTGGTCAACTTCTTGAAGATGTTGTTGCAACCATCACTGCCAATCGCGATCGATGGATTGAGACGATGATGGTGGAAGAGCATGGTTTACACCGTGAGGATGATGGTTCTCCGATGTTGCATGCATTCATGACGTTTGCATCATTCATTCTCTTCGGAAGCATTCCCATTTTGCCGTACTTATTTGCTATTCCTCCTCAGAATCAATTTTTCATTACCATCATTACTACTGGCATTACATTACTCTTTGTTGGCTTTCTTCGCAGTGCTGTCACGCGTGAACGCCTCATCAAAGGCCCACTTGAGATTTTACTCGTTGGTTCACTTTGTGCAGCGGTTTCCTATGGCATTGGTGTGTTCTTGAAGGGTTTTGGAGCGTAGTCATCTTTCTCTCTTATGAAGAGGTACCGGTAGAGGGTAGGGGTACCTTTTTTGCGCTCCTGCAAATGTTTTTGTATGGACAATGCATGCATTTTTCTATGCTTGGCGTTGCGGTAAATTTTTTCTGAAGAATATGTTCAGATGTTTCCTTCACTCTCTCAAGCATGATTTGTAGATCATCTTCTGTGCGTTTTGTGCATTGTTCTTGGCATTCTTTCTCACTAAGAATCAGGAGTGAAACATCGATGTTTTTTGTATTCCATCGCTCCATTCCTGCATAGACATAGAGTGTTAATTGCAGATCATTTTGTAGCTCTTCTTCCGATCGTGCGGCGCTTGTTTTGAAGTCAATAATTTTGATGCCATTCTTTGTCTTCTCAATGCGATCAAATCGTCCTGCAATGGTTCCATTGCTTGTCTGTATGGCAAACGATTCTTCGCACGCAAGCACTGTTCATTCTTCTTTTTTCCACCAATTGTACCAGTGCTCGAGTGCTTTTTTTCCTCTTTCTAGTGCCTTTTTTCGATGCTCTTCACTCTCATATCCTTCTGCAATAAAACTCTCACGAAAGAGTGTTAGGAGTGTTGTGATGGTGAGCGGGCTCTTCGTGTGTTCCTTCTCTTCTCCAAAAAGATTGAGTTGCATCGCCTCTGATTTTTTCTGCATACTCATCTCCAATTCACCCCATTTTTTGAGTGTATTGTGAATGGAGCTTCCAAAGCTTTCTCCTGCGGAAATTTTTCTTGTGTAACGTAGGTCAAACGTATATTCATACTGCTTTGGACAGCGTGAAAACAAAGCCAATTGAGAGTACGAAAGACGCACAAAGCGGAGTATAACAGCCTCTTTACACTACTGGAATAAAATCTCCATTATTAAGATTCCATTTTTTTGTTTTATCCCTTTCAGATGGAGCTTTGGCATCAAGTGTTGCAAAATGATTTGCTACGGCATCAACTAAAATAGGATCATTCTTTATTTCCAATACTGATTTTAATGCAATTTTTAAACGAATTTCTGTTGGTAAAAGATCATCTCCGCTACGAATTTCTACAATACTCATTCCCTCTTTTTTGTCTTTTTCTGCAATTTTTACTAGATTTGCAAAGAGTGATTCATCTTTCATATTCAAACCAATTTTCTTTCTTCCATCAATCCATTCTATTGTTGTATTTTCTTTCGTTACTGCGATTTCTGTTGCCTCTGGAATGTTATTACTTTGTACTAATTTCACAAATTTCTCTGTTTCAGTTCCTGTTTTTATTGTATTTTTGTCTACATCTTTTTCAGAGATTGTAAGAATTTTCCCGACGAGTGAGATGTTTTCACCAAAGCGTACTTCTTCTACTTTCCCTGCGAGATTCATGCTGTTTTTTATTGTTAGTAGTCTTTCCTTACTTTCTTTTTCGCGTAGTTCTTTTTCCTGTTCTTCTTGCGCAAATAGAGTGCTTATAGTAATGACTATTTCTGTTCTTGGATGTAATTTTCTTTCACGTTCAATATACTGTTTTACTAATTCTCCAAGATTGACTGGTGTTGTTTTTTTCTCACTTACTTCTTTTTTCTTCGCTGCAAGAAGCTCAAGATCATCTGCAGTGATTTCACCAACACGAATCACTTCCCCCATCCTTCTTTTTGTTTTTACAATTGTTTCTTCAAGATTCATACGAAGAAGGTTCGCATTTGCCCAAGTTTCTGGTCCCTTTACGATATCATCAGGAAGCCATTCTTTCACTTCTTTCGGAATCCATGAGCCAAATTTTGCGATGAGTCCGTACCATATTTTTTCTGCTCCACGGACATCCATCATTTTGTCTAAAAATCCTCCAATAAGTGGAATTTCTTTGACATATGGTTTTGCATATTCTAGCCATCCTTTAATCATTTTCTGATTTTCAGAGAGGGGGAAAGAATATTCATTCTGATCTTCAATTTCTACCAATTCTGCAAGATGTTTGACGGTTTCTTCTTTTACATTTTTTTCAGCTTTCATTTTTTCTTGTACGGCTTCTTTGAATGCTTGCTGTGCTTTTGGATCTTTTCTTTCATATTCTTCTTTTTCATCTTTTATTTTTTTTGCAAGTGCTTCCAGTGTTTCTACTGTTGTTTTTTTAACACCATCTCGTAATGCCCCATAATTTTCTCGATCATCATAGTGATTATCGAGTATTGTTTGTATGTCGTTTACATTCACGCCTTCAGATGGAGTATTTGTATTTTCTGCCATAAAAATTAGGTGGTGGATGAAGGAATCTTTTCAAATGACAGCGTGGTTCCTTCTTTTTCTGTCTTTATTGTTTTTGGCTCACTATCGTTTTTATCGAATGCGCCATCTATTTCTGTCATTGATACTCTTACAGAGGATGTTTCTGTTTTTTTTGTTACTATGAGATTTTGCGTTACTTTTCCATCAATTCCTGTTTTTGTTTCAATTACTGCTTTTGTAACATCCTTCATTTTTATTGCGCCTCCTCCGCGTTTACATTCTAGAGAATCATCACTTTTTTTTGTCAAAGTAATTTCTCTATTTTCAACAGAGCTTTTTTCTGGAATGTCATTCTTAAGATCTTTTTCTTCTTTTGTCTCTTTTTTTTCCTCTGGCTTTTTTTCTGGTTCTAGTAGTTTTTGAGCATCTTTTAGTGTCATTGGTGGTTTTTTGTTTTTATCATTTTTCTTATCAAACGTCATCCATTTTCTATATCCTTTTTCATATGTTTCTAGATCTTTTTCTACAAGTTTTGAAATCTCTTCCTTCGGCATTCCAATATTATCTTTTTCATTTTTGTTCTGACTTGCTTTACGAATTTCCTTGAGACGGAATTGTAAACTGGCTTCGTAGACTTCGGTATTTTCCATTCCAAAACCATTCATCCATTCTGCAATTGCCTCTGCGATGTTTGCAACGAGTCCATTGATCATTGTTTCGATCATTTTTTCATATTTTTTTACTGATTCTGGCATCATTTCCATGATTCCTTTTGTAAATTCTTCTATTTGTTGAATAGTTTCATTTTTTGACTTGTCTCCAGTGCTTTCTTTTAGCACGTTTAATCGTGCATGGAGCGCCTTTATTCGTGGATCTTCTTCTTGTCCTGTCATGGAATTGATGAGGAATTTTTTCTCTTCAGGATCTAACATCTGAAGAAATTCATCAATTCTTTTTCCTTCATTTTCATCTAATTGCTTTCCAACGAGTGTTTCTACCATTACTTCTACTAAATTTGACTTTGCATCATCTTTCATTTGCTCTTGCATCTTTTCGCGTCCTGCTTGAGCTTTTCGCATTACCTCAGCTTTTTCTTGTTGAATTCTTTCTTTCAATTCACCGATGGTTGCCTTTTCGTGTTCATGAAGTTGCTCTCCTTTATTTTCAGGAGATGTATTTTCTGGTGTTGTAGATGTTTTTTCAGACATGATTATTGAGTTGAATAAGTAGAACGAAGTGCTTTTATTGCTTTTGCAATGATTGTGAAAAAGTAGGGGCTTTGTTTTTTCGGCGGGAGATCTTCTCCTTCCTTGAGAATATTTGAGAGTTCCTCTCGCTGCAGATCATCCATACTTTCGAGCTTCAGAAGCCAATATCGTTTTTCAGTATCGGAGAGGAATGTGCTGCTTTCAATCTGGCCGAAGAGGATGGTAGGGTCAATTGGCGTCATAGAGAGGTTTGTATGAATATCAGATCATTATACTCTTTTTCTTTCTTTTTTACAATCTTTCTTTTTTTCTTGTGCGTGTTATACTTCGTTCCATCCTTCCCCCTCTTCCTATGAAAGTAGAACATGTTGAAAAAGGTGGCTTAAGCTACACATCCGATAATCTTCTTCTCCTTGCTCGCAAGGTTGGAAAGTTGGCAAAATATTGTAAAACTCTTCAGGACGAAGGCTCGTACATCCGTATTGAATCCGATCGTCGCGACACGAAGAAGGCGAGTGATCACATCAAAATTGCTATTTCTGTCTTTTTGCCAAAGAAAACACTGCATGCGGAGTCTCGCAAGTCCGATCCTATTGAGGCAGTCGATCGTTGCATTGAGAAGCTTGAGGAGCAAGTAAAAGAGTATAAGGAGAAAAATAGCGGTCGTGCGAAGGCGCACACGCTTGCACGAATAAAGAAGTAATATTTCCGCAAGCCTTTCTTATGCTCTGAGATTTTTTCTGAACACACAGTGTTCAGAGTTTTTTTGTGGTTCATCTAGGAAAGATTTCTGCTAAAAAAAGAACACCTTCTTCGATGTTCTTGTAGATTGTAGAGGGGATATTTCCTACTTCTTTGCTTCAGGCTTCTTTTCAGCTGTTGCTGCCTTTGCATCAGGAGCTTTGCCAGCTTCAGCTGTTGCTTCTGCTGTTGGAGCTGCAGCTGCCTTTGCTTCTTCCTTGCGCGATTCTTGAATATGGAGAACCATTGTTTCTGGAGCGTGCTTGATTGTGACACCTTCTGAAACTTGAATATCTGACACAAAAATTGCATCTTCATAGTTTTGCAAGTCACTAATATCTACAATAAATTCAGATGGAAGATCTTTTGGCAAACATGTTACTTCGATTTCATGGAGAATCGTTACCAATACACCACCCATTGATTTTACGACAGGAGCTTCGCCCTTGAAGTGAATAGGGATGTGTGTTGTTACCTTTTTATCCATATCGACTGCGTAAAAATCGACGTGGTCGATAGCGCTTGTGACAGGATCGAAAGAAACAGCGTGTACAAGACAAGGCACTTTTTTTCCTTCAATATCAAGATCGAACACTTGACTTTCTCCTACGACAGAAAAGAGCTTTGAAAGTGTTTTTCGTTCACATGTTACTGTAAGATTTTCAATTTTTCCATAGACAATACCAGGCACTTTACCAGCCCGACGAAGAACATTTGGCTTCGTATTGTCACGTTTTACAACCGAGAGAGTGGAGATTTCCTTTTTCATAGCCGAATTACTCTACTGAGAGTTCTCACTAGAGTCAAGTACAATTTTGTGGTATACTCCTTTCCATGGCATCTGAACTTTCTTTTGAGCGGCTCCATGTGCTTTGCGCCCATCTTTCTGCCATTGAGCAAGAGGAAGTTCGAAGGGCCTACGATTATGCTATTCACGTTCATCGTTTTCAAAAGCGTGCAGATGGTTCTCCGTATGCGCATCACATCATTGCTGTTGCTGAGTGTGTTGCTGAGTGGGGCGCCGATCGAGATACTATCATTGCTGCTCTTTTGCATGACACTATTGAAGATACTGATGTACAGAAGACTGATATTATTCAGCAATTTGGAGACCATGTTGCTTTACTTGTTGAGGGTATTACCAAATTTACGCATGCCGACCTGAGTGATGATCTTCCTCTCGATCGTCGTATTGAGACACTGCGTAAATTGCTTGATGTGATGCGTCTAGATATGCGTAGCATCATTATTAAACTTGCAGATCGTCTCCATAATGTTCGCACACTTGATGCTTTTTCCGATCCGACAAAACGTCGTCGCATTGCGAAAGAAACAATGGATGTCTACCATAAAATTGCGCTTCACCTTGGTATGCGTCAAGTGCGTCATGAATTTGCAGAACACTGTATTCCTATTGTGTACGATGATGGCATTTCTGCTCTTGCACTTCGCGATCGTTTGTATGAAGAGTCCTGTTTTTTGCAGAAGAAAATTACGATGGATTTGCGCAAACACTCGCCATCCATTGATTATTACACACTGTCTGTAGAACCTCGCAATCTTGATACGTTCTATCATCTTTGGAAAAAACATGGTGATGTTATTCAGCATCATCATGCCGTTCTTGTGAGTTTGATTGTTCCGACAGAAGATGAGTGTTATCGCATGTTGCGCGTGTTGCATACATTGTATCATCCTTTAAGTGGTCAATTTCGTGATTATATTGCTGCTCCGAGTGATGCTGGGTATCAGAGTTTACACACGTTTGTGACACTTCCAGATGGGCAGGTTGTGGAGTTCCGTTTGCGCACAAAGGAAATGGCTCATCAGGCTGCCTATGGCATTACGCTGTGGCTTTTTGGTTCTCAGAAAGTTCCTCCCATTTTTCGTTGGCTTGAGCGTAGTGAAGAATTGGATATTCGCACTCGTGAATCGAGTAGTGCTTTTTGGGAAGCATTGCAAAGCGATGTCTTTAGCGAGATGACATCTGTTGTACTCAATCAGCAACGACTGTCTATTCCAAAAGGATCAACGATTTTAGATGCGGTGTATGCCTTATATGGACCAAAGGCAGGCATGGTGCGCTCAGTTCTGTTGCGTGGTGTGCTTGTTGATTTAGGCACTGTATTACATGAAGATGATGTTTGTACTGCTCGTTTTGGTCCTGAGGATTTGGTTGATTTTTCCTGGTTGCAAATGGTGTCAACGCAACATGCACGCTTACTCATCATTGATGTATTAAAGAAAATGGGAAAGAATGAAAAAATTGCTCTTGGAGCAAGTCTTTTACAGCGTGAGATGGATTATTTCAATTGTGGTCTTTTTACTGATTTTTCAGCCGTTGTTCAAAAAGAATTGTGTGCATTTTTTCATTGTGATTCTTTTGATGACATTCTCTCACTGATCGGAGAAGGGGTTCTTTCTCCAAAGGATGTAGTACTCTTTTTATTTCCTGAGGGAAAGAAACAATTTCTCTCGCTCGATTCTTCAAAACGCCATTCGTTTCGTTTACGCGTTCGCACAACTGATCATGCTCAGTTTGATTCTGTGTTTGCTTTTCAAGGATTGTTGCACGATGCTTCTATTCAATCGAAGCAGATGAGCATTCGTCGCGATGCTAAAAATCAGTGTACAGATATTACAGTGATTGGATCGTCTGAAAATCGTTTACAGTTTGCAGATTTTCTTACTCTGCTCGATCGTCAATTGTGGGTGTCGTCTGTGCACATGTTGCTTTCACGTTTGCAGAGATTTTTCCTCGTTTGCTCATCTATTCTTGCATTGGTCATCATCATTACAGATATTCTTCTCTTTCCTCACTATCAGGCATGGGTTCATCGTCACCCATCTCTCCCTCTTTTTGTCACTATTATTTTCCCATTACTTCCTGTTTTTGCTGTCAATTACTATCTTTTGAGATTACTGCGCTATTACATTGTTCGCATGCGCTCTGAACGATGGTTTCTTGGGATGGGTTTATTACTCAATGCTCTTGGATTGGTGTTTATTGCTCTTCGTACAGCGACATCGGAAGTGTCTCATACAAGTTTTTTGCCACTTGTGGCATGTTTTGCCATTTCGCTGCTGTATATTGGTGTGCGATTTTTTCAAGCAGATCGTTTGTTTTCTTTGCCACAGGCTGATACGCGACATCATTCTATTTTACCGCTTCGCACAAGATTTTTTGGCTATGTTCTGCGTTTAATTGCAATCTGTATTTGGGGATTTTTACCAATTTATATTCGCTATACGCCTGTCTCCTTTCTTTCGCCGTTACTTCGTATTTTTTTGACAGGCATTGGCGTACTTGTGCCTTTTGTTTTGTTGCATGTGGTGCATTCGTTGCTCAGAAAAAAGAAGATTTCTTTTCATATACCCTATGATTACACATTTCTTTTATTCGTGATTGGTCAAGTGGGTTTTTCCTATCTGCAACACGTTTCTTTGCTGTATACCACGAGTACAAATTTGCAATTATTTAATGGATTTGCTCCTGTTATTGGCTTATTTATTGCAGTTCTTTTCTGGCGACGGGAAATTCCTTATTTACGTCAAACACAAACGATGCTTTGGATTTTTACGCTGACGGTTATGGCATCTTTTGGTAGTACACTTCTTCTCTATTCTCGTGTGAATCTTCTTCAGCCGGCATCTGTTGTCGTCACTGGTGATTTACTCGCCATTCTTTCAACATTTTTTGATGTCATTTTAACGGTTGGGCAAATTCAATACATCAAGACACACGTGAAAACGAGTAGCATTTTAATTAATATTCATGTGTTCTTTTATTTCTGTTTGTGCACTGCTCCATTACTGTTTCTCTTATGGCTTTTTAAAGGTCCTATTTTCCTCCCACCATCACCGTATCCATTGCTCTTCGGCTTAGGCGTAGGATTATTGGTTGGACTTGGATTGATCTTTAACTATGAAGCACTGAAACGCGTTGATGGTTATATTTCCTACATGTTGTACAATTTGTCTATTGTTGTTACCTTTGTTCTCGAAGCATTTTTTGTACGTTCCATTACACCGACGATTCACTTAATGATTAGTGGAATTCTTATTCTTGGATCTTCAGTGATTGCGGAATTGATTAATTCGCGCATCGATCAATCTCATGCATGATTGGGATTTCATAGTCTTTTCCTTCATGCTACTGTAGATGCATGAGTACTTCTTTTCCTCTTGTTCGATTAAAGCCCAATAAACATGCACACGTGCGCAATTGGCATCACTCCATTTTTGAACCTGCAGTTGCGCATAAGCCACAAATTCCTGATGGATCGATTGTAGAGATTCAAAGCTCTGATGGTGTTTTTTTGTGTTACGCACACTGGAATTCGAAGGCATACATCATTGGTCGCGCCATTAGTTTTGAAAAAGGAGATCCTCTGAAAACAATTGAACGTCGCATTGAAGAGTCTATTCGCATGCGCTCGCTTCTTCTTTGTGATGAGGATACAACGGCACTTCGCTTGATCAATGCAGAAGGAGATCAACTCCCCGGACTCATTGTTGATCGTTATGGCGATGTGTTGGTACTCCAGTGTACAACCCTTGGAATGGACACAATGCGCGACTGGATTGTCTCTCTTCTCTTGCGTCATACAAAACTCCCCTTTGTGTTTGAAAAATCGGCAGGTCCAGGACGCAAGAAAGAAGGCCTCGAGCCTCGTGAAGGATGGATTGGCGAGCGTGGTCCCTCATCCGTTACTGTTCGCGAGAGGGGAGTGCAGTACATCATTGATCTTGAAGGAAGCCAGAAGACGGGTTTTTTTCTCGATCAACGTGAACTTCGCTCACTTGTTCGTTCTCTTTCCAAAGGCAAGCGCGTTCTCGATTGTTGTAGCTACGTTGGAGGTTTTTCCGTGAATGCACTTCTTGGAGGAGCACTCCACACCGATGCGGTAGATTATGATTCTCTTGCCATTGGTAGGGCACTTGATCATGTTAAGCTCAACGCTGCAGATGTGTCTCGCTTTGGTTCTTATGCTGAAGATGTGTTCCATTTTCTTCATCGCGATTCACTGCCACAGCCCTACGATTTCATCGTGCTCGATCCTCCTGCTTTTGCAAAGAAGAGTACCGATATTGATCAGGCAAAACACGCGTATACCGATTTGAATCGCCTTGCTCTGGAGGCACTTCCAAGTGGAGGCTTGCTTCTCACATGTTCTTGTTCCTATCAGATGGATACTGCACTGTTTCAAACAGTTGTGTTTCATGCTGCACGTCAAGCAAAGAGATCGGTGCGCATCATTCAGCGTCATCGTCTTGCGGTCGATCATCCCATCAATCTCTTCCACCCTGAAACGGAGTACTTAAAGAGTATGCTTCTGTGGGTGGAGTAGGGAGACAGTAGACAGTAGACATTAGACATTAGACAGTGGTCATTTTCCTAGCATATTATAGTCTCAAATTCTACAATCTAGAGTGTCTCTAACACTCACTTCGAGTAGTGTACGGAAGAGCTTGATATATTCTTATGGTTCTTGCATCAAATCGTCTGATGTATAATATGTTGGATCTTTTGAAAAATAAAAGAAATGTTTGCCATCGATTGATAGACACGGATATGACTTAGAGTTCTCCTCCTTTTCCCTTTTAGTTTGCACACATTCTTTTATGCTGATTATATGATCTTCAGGGGGTATACTTTGTACTTCCAAATGTCCTCCACTTATTGATTTTCCACCTATTAACATTGGATCATTGATTGTTTTGCCACCGACAATGACATATCGTTTTATGATCGTGATTTTTATTCGATTACCTTCTAATGACCAATATCCTCCATGTCCTCTCATTCTTTCCATGGATATTCCTTCACTGATTTCATAATTGTATTTTCCCGATGGGAAGAATTGATATACATCTCCCCATCCTGCTCCTAGCAATGGAGCATCATGCCACAATCCTATTAATGCGTCATTTTTAATGACAGAATGTATTGCCTGTTCGATTGTCTTTTTGTTATTTTGTTCGCTATTTTTCGTTGCTTGATTTGTACATCCACTAATGATGCATGCCAAGATGATAATAATAATGCGTAGCATATTGATTTATTGTTTTATGCTTGCTTCTAATAATGCCTTAAACAGCGGATGTGGTCGATGTGGGCGACTGAGGAATTCTGGGTGAAATTGACTTCCAACCATGAATGGATGATCTTTGATTTCAACAATTTCCATAATTCCTTTCTCTTTCCACTCGCCTGAGAACACCAATCCCTTTTCTTCGAGTGGCTTGCGGAAGGCTTGATTGAATTCGTAGCGATGTCTGTGACGTTCAGCGATCTGCTCTTTTCCGTAGGCTTTATATGCTTTTGTCCCTTTTTTCAGTGTGCAGATATATTGACCAAGGCGGAGAGTGCCACCTTTGCTCTTTTCTTTGTGTTGTCCTTCGAGAAAGTGTACAACATATTTTGATGCATCAAGCTTCCCTTCTTCATCAAATTCTTGGCTGGTGAGTGTTGCATCTTTCAGCACAGAGCGTGCAAACTCGATGGCGAGCAATTGTGAGCCAAGACAGAGGCCAAGGTATGGAATGTTCTCGGTTCGGGCATAGTGAGCGGCAAGGATCTTCCCTTCAATGCCACGGTTCCCAAACCCTCCTGGCACAACAATGCCTGCACATGACTTGAGAAGAGACCATGTCTCTTTGTCTTTCTTTTCCAATTTTTCGCTGTCAATCCATACAATTTTTGCCTTTCTCTTCACAAATACAGCAGCCGATTTAATGGCTTCGATGACGCTTAAATATGCATCATCTAAATGTGTGTATTTTCCGACTAATCCAATACCAATCGGTTCAACTGCTGCTTCTGCTCTTTGCTGTCCTTTTTTCCATTCGCTCATGTTTGGCTTGAGCTTAAGATTGAGCTTCTTTCCAATGACTGTTGCGATGTTATGTTCTTGTAAATTGAGCGGAACGTCGTAGATGGATTTTACTGTAATAGCAGGGATGACTGCTTCTTGTGGAACATCACAAAAACGACTAATTTTCTCTAGTAGTTCTTTTGGGATGTCGTGATCTGCACGGGCTAAAATCATATCTGGTTGCAGGCCAATGCGTCGCAATTCACGTACCGAAAGTTGCGTTGGCTTTGTTTTGAGTTCATTGGAACCTGCAAGGTAGGGGAGAAGCGTGAGGTGAACATGGAATACTTGCTCTGACTTAAGCTCCGCTTTCATTTGGCGAATGGCTTCTAAGTATGGTTCTCCTTCAATATCTCCAACCGTTCCTCCTACTTCCACCATCAATATTTCAGTTTCACTCTCCTTCGCTGCAGTTTTGATCGATTCTTTGATGGCGTTCGTAATGTGTGGAACAATTTGGATGGTTCCGCCTAAAAAATCGCCACGACGTTCTTTTGCGAGAACATCGGTGTAAATTTTTCCAGTTGTCACCGTGGAAAGTCGACTCATGGGTTCGTCGATGAAGCGTTCATAGTGTCCAAGATCAAGATCGGTCTCGGCTCCATCATCGGTCACAAACACTTCTCCGTGCTGAAAAGGGCTCATGGTGCCAGGATCCACGTTTAAGTATGGGTCCAATTTCTTCACAAATACTTTCTTTCCTGCTGCCTTGAGAATGGCTCCAATGCTTGCAGCAGCAATTCCTTTTCCGAGCGAACTACACACGCCACCTGTGACGATGATGTATTTTACTGCAGAATTTTTTGACTTTTTTATCATAGAAGAAGGGAATGACACGTTTTAGTGTAGATGATTGTCTTAGAATTCAGTAGTTGATATTTTTTAAAAAAATGCTTTATTCATAATCAAATTCCTTCAGTATCACCATGCTCAATAGTTCTTCTATATTTTCAGAAAATCGCTGACGAATACCATAAATGTGATCCATTGATTGGATGGTAACATCTCTAAATTTTTCATTTTCCTTTTTCCATATCATTGCTGGTGTTGCTACCTTCCCCTTTTTACCTGCCTGATCGTATGTATAGACACCACATCCCAATTCTACACCTTGTACAAGATGTGAAAATAATTGTTGTAATAATGTATTCATTTCCCTAATTTCTTCTTCTTCTGTAATAGTATCTTTTACTAAAGAAATTCCATTATTGACAAACCATAAAAGTATTCTTCCAAATTTTGTTTTTGGGCACATTTTTCCTTTTTGTGCATCGATTTTTTTTTGTAATTTTGCGAAATTTTCATACCACGTTTGTTGCACACATTCAATTGTTGTACCATCAACCGCCATAATATCTTTACTTTACAGAAAAATATTTTTTAATGCAACTATTTTTTCACGACCGCCTTCTTTACTTTTTTCACAACTTTCTTGGCAACACTCACGGTTTTTTTCTTTGCATCTGTGCTTTGCGTTGCAATAAAACCTTTCACCTCATCTTTTGCTGTTTTGTAGTACTCTTTGATGTACTTTTTTCCTTCTGCGAGTTTATCGTCTAACTTATATTCTTTTGCAAGAGTGCCTACTTCCTTTGCCACAGTTTCACCATCTGCTGCGAGGTGCTTGCCGAGGATTTTTGCGGCAGCTGTTGCATCTTTTGCTTTTGTGAGCTCATCGCGGAGTTTGCCATTGCTTAAGACGTACCCTGCCAGTGCGCCACCAACAGTACCAAGGAGGAAGGAGAGTTTTTTCATGATCAGAAGGGGGAAGAGGTTGTTAGTATAGCATATTTTACCCTCTCTTTTCGATTATTCTCTTGCATTTTATTAAAAATATAACTTTTTTAGAATGCTCTTTCTTTGGCGCGCCAAAGAAAGAGCGAAAGAAAACGCTGTGCGCTTCAAAACTCGCTCGCCTGCAGGCTCGCTCAAACATGAAGCGCAAGCTTTGCTTTGAGAATGCATATACTTTTTCATCTTCCCCTCTCCCTTTGGGGAGAGGGGTTAGGGGTGAGGGCAGGATACTTTTCTCGCAATTGTTTGAGTTGTGATGTATTGAGTATCATCAATAGTTCATCATCACTTGCGCTCAGTACTGCATTTGCGCCTCCAAATTTCTTCAGCAGTTTTTGCTTTGTTTCTTCACCAATTTCTGGAATGTCATCTAATTTTGAGTGTGTCATGACTGCATCGAGCCGTCGTTCGCGTCTGTCATTTGCAAATCGATGTGCTTCGTCACGTAGTCTTTGGATGAGAAGTCGTGCCTCCGATGTGTTTCCAAGTTTGATGGATTCCTCTTCATCGGGGAGGAAAATTTCCTCTTCTCTCTTTGCAAGTCCGATGACTGGAATGTTGAGCTGCATCTCACTTAGTACTTTGACAATGCTTGAAAGTTGCCCTTTTCCTCCATCAATGAGGAGAAGATCGGGAGTAGAAGAGAAGGATGCATCAATCTTATTTTCTTTTGCATCAAAAACCATCCATAGTTCCTCATCTTTTTTCTCTTTCTCTAGCCATTCCGGAGGAGTAATGACATAGCGAAATCCGTGCTCATTACACAATTCCTCATCTTTTTTCTCTACTCTCATATATACCTTTTTTTCTTTCATTGTTTTTATCTTCTTCAGAAGAAGTGCCATCATTAACGTTGGATGTAGTGTTTTTGATTGCACTGTACAGATGAGTGCATTTTTTTGCGTTTCACAGTGTAGGATCATCGGCATGTCATTTTCTTGCTGCACACACAGATATTTTTTTGGATCAATCTCCTCTTTTGTTTTCTTTTCGCCAAAAAACTCTTGTGTTGTTAAAAATAGAGACAGATTCTTTTTCGTAATTTTTGAAAATGTAACTCCTTTTTCCTTCCAATATTCTTCACTCACATACTCTGCGGGCTTTAGATATCGCAACCTCCTCTTCAATACCTCACTAAGCGACTGATAATCATCAATATCT
>CAZKOO010000001.1:0-6159 GCA_964554435.1 uncultured Candidatus Peribacteria bacterium | reverse complement strand
ATATCGCAACCTCCTCTTCAATACCTCACTAAGCGACTGATAATCATCAATATCTCCATGTTTGACAGTTGTGATATTGAACGATCGATAGTGATCTTTTTTTGGCTTTCCATTGACCATTACAACCATGCTTCCAACCGTTGCGGTTCCCCCTAAATGCGAGATGTCGTAGCCTTCGATGCGCTTTGGAGGTGCTTTGAGATTCAGAATAGCTTGTAGTTCCGCAAGAGCTCCTTCGGTTCTTCTCTCTTCTGCTTGCCATTTTGCTTCAGTTTGCTTGAGCTTCCACTCTGCATTTTTTTCCGCAAGAAGGAGCAAGCGCGACTTTTTCCCACGCTCTGGAATATGTAATTTTGTTCTTTTGGATGTCTTTTCTTGAAGCCATGTTTCAAGCATTGCGCGTTCATCTGGCTCTTCTCCGACGATGAGAAGTGGGGGAATGTCTGCTGTGCTTTCGATGTATTGCGGAATCCACTGTGTGAGAACATCGGCAATAGAATCGGCTTCTCCTTGTAGTATCAAGTTTTGTTCTTCGATGATTTTCCCTCCACGTTCACGTAAAATGACAATAGATGCACGATTGCGTAGCAGTGCAGTTCCAATGATATCCGCGTCTTCATTGGATGTATCGGAGATGATTTGTTTCTCTTTTGAGAGTGTCATTTCTTTGAGTTGATCGCGAATGGTTGCTGCTTTTTCAAATTTTTTCTCCTTCACAGCATCTGCCATTTTTTCTTTCAACATTCGCTCAATGTCCTGATATTTTCCTTCGAAGAATGCAATCACTCCATCAATTGCTTGTTTTTTATATTCCTCAGGAGTGACTGTGCCAATGCATGGTCCGAGGCATTGCTTGATGTGATGATCGATACAGGGTGTTGGTCTGTCGCGGTCGATGCAGGTGACGTCGAGGGGGAGGTGAGTTGGTAGTTGGTAGTTGGTAGTTGGTAGTTTGTCTGTGATTTGATGAGCGCAGAGCGATGAGCGGGTAGTGAGTAGTTCCCCTCTCCCTTTGGGGAGAGGGGTTAGGGGTGAGGGCTTCATTTCTATTCCCATTTTGCACGTACGAAAAGGGAAGAGACTGCGCAAAAATGAGAGTGTTTTTCGCGTTGTGTCTGCGCTTGTTTTTGGTCCAAAATAGCGCGCTCCATCATCTTCCATACGGCGTACAATTTCTATTCGTGGAAAGAGATCATTGGAAATACGGACGTACACATAATTTTTATCATCCTTCATGAGGATGTTGTATTTTGGTCGATGGTTTTTGATGAGGTTTGTTTCTAGAATGAGCGCTTCTAGTTCACTCGATACAATTGTGGTATCAAAATCTGTGATTTGCCGTACAAGCATCTCTGTCCATGCTGACCTTTTCACACCATCTTGTACGTAGGAACTCATCCTTTTTCGAATATTTTTTGCCTTTCCGATGTAGAGGATATTTCCGCGTGCATCAATCCATTTGTACACCCCTGGCTCTTCCGGTAGTGCAAGCACACGACTTCGCAACACATCAAGCCGATCATCTTTCTTTGCAGTCATCAGAAGTATTCTATCAATAGATGACGTTCTCTTCTATACTTCTTTCGTGCAGACAGCTCCTCTTATATCGGCTCTTGTGCTCAACTATCGTTCTTCGCGAGCGCTTCTTGCGTGTACAGAGTCTCTTCTTTCGCAAACTATTGCATCATCTCTCGAAATTCTTGTCATTGACAATCATTCTGACGATGAGTCGATTGGGTGGTTTCGCGCACGCTATCAGCACCATCCTTCTGTACGTATTCTCGAAATGCCTCACAATCTTGGCTATGGTAGAGCAAATACCTTTGCAGCATCTATGGCATGTGGTGAGTATCTTTTCATCATCAATCCTGATAATACGCTTCCAGTAGACACACTAGAGCGCATGGTTTCCATCCTTCAAAAAGATCCATCAATCGGCATTCTTGCGCCAACATTGCAGTATGCATCTCACGGCATTCGTCCTTCTGCTCGGCCATTTCCGAGCATTCTTGAACTCTGTACAAAACGATTTTTTCCACGCATGTGGGCAACACGGTATGCACATTTTCTTGAAGCAATGCATGGCGATCTCGTTGATGTGGATTGGCTTGCTGGTACGTGCATCCTTCTTTCTCGCTCCTTCTTTCTTTCTCTTGGTGGCTTTGATCCTCGTTTTTTCCTCTTCTTTGAAGACATCGATCTTTGTCGACGCATTCACATGGCTCAGAAACGAGTTGTGTACTGTCGTCATATCATGGCGTTTGATCAGCCAGAACGCTTGAGTGGAGGTTCACTTTTTTCTCTATTACTAAAGAAGACAGCACGCATTCATCTTCTGAGTGCACTGCGATATTTTTGGAAATGGCGACTAGAGACATTAGATAATAGACATTAGATAATAGATGTTTTCGCTTTATGAAAAAAGGAGGACTTTTGCCCTCCTTTTACTGTTTCTATTTTGAACAACAGTCTTTTTTTACCCTAGAAACAAGCCATGTCCAAACAGTTTACTGGCTGCAGCAGAACCGAGCGAGAGGAACGCAAGCATTGTTGCATAGAGAATTGCTGCAGAGCTTTTTCTACTTTGCTCAGGAGTAATTTGGACGAGTTCACTTGTATCTATTCCTGCGGATGCATAGAAGTCGATGTTTTCTCCACCAGTGATTGGGTACACAATTGGTTGTTGTGGGTAGATTGGTTGCTGAGGATAGCTTGGATACGTAGGAGTTGGATAGGTTGGGTATGTTGGATATGTCGGAGTTGGATATGTCGGATAGGTAGGGTATGTAGGATACGTTGGCGTGATAGGTGTGACACCTGTATTTGCATAGACGAGTGTTGAATCGCTTGCAGACTTTGTGTTGCCATCGTTTGCACGAATAGTTGCGGTGTTTGTGAGTGTTGTGTTGCTACTTGTGTCGTTAATACGTGCATCAATAGTGAAGCTACGAGTTTGATTGGCGCTAAAGGAGAGACTACTCCATGTGATGGTTTGACCGCTTGTTTGACCGCTATCTGATACGCTTTGTACGGTTAATCCCGATGGAAGTGCGTCTGTCAGCTGGATGTTGTCGATTGTGCTTGCAGATGTGTTTGACACTGTGATGATATATCTCACTGTTTCTCCAGCGTAGGCACTGGTTCGGCCATCATTTTTACTGATAGTTAGATCGTTGATGGTTCCTGTTGCTTGGCAGTTTACGGTTGTTGTAACAGTGTTTGATGTGTTGTTTGTGATGTTACTTTCTGTGATTGTTGTGTCGGTTTCGCTGATACTTGCCGTGTTGCTAATGCTGATGTTGTTACTTGTAGAACAGCTTGTACTTGTTGGTACTGAGAAGTTGAGAGTAATGGTTTGTGTGCTGTTTGCAGTCATGGATGCAATAGTACAATCAACTTGATTGGTGGATGTGAGAGAACAACTTGCGCCACTTGCTGTGCTAAATTGAAGTGGACTTGGGAATGTGTCTGTGACTTTTACATTTGTAATGGCAGCAGGTCCATTATTGACGGTGAGTGTGTAGCTTAGTGTGCTACCGCGGTTGACAGAGCTTGCTCCTGACTTTGTGATTGTAAGATCGGTTACAGTTGGAAGATCGGCAGGACTTTCGTCGTTGTCTTGTGGATTGTAACTTGCAGCGTTGCTTGCATTTCCATCTGTGTGACAACGAGGGTCTGTACCATCTACTTTTCCATCACCATCATTATCGATGCCATCCTGACACTGCGCTCTTGGTGTTGCTTCGTTGTTATTCGTAGGACTATTGCCACACGAGAAGTCATTCAAATCGATGGCGCCATCTGCATCATTATCGATGCCATCATTACATTGTGTGGTGACAGGTAATTCATCGTTATCTTGACGTGATGTACAACCAGAATCATTTCCTGCACTTGTTCCAAAGTCGATACGACCATCACCATCGTTATCAATTCCATCCTGACACTGTGCTTGTGGAGTTGCTTCGTTATTATTATTCGGGTTATTGCCACACGAGAAGTCGTTCAAATCGACTGCGCCATCACCATCGTTATCAATTCCGTCGTTACATTGAGTCATGACGGTGTTTGATTCATCATTATCTTGTTGAGATCCACAACCAGCATCGTTATTCACGCCTGTTCCGAAGTCGATTTTTCCATCACCATCATTATCCACTCCATCCTGACACTGAGCGCGTGGAGTGGTTTCATTGTTATTATTCGGGTTATTTCCACACGAGAAGTCGTTCAAATCCACTGCTCCATCGCCATCGTTATCAATGCCATCATTACACTGTGTGACAGTTGTATCTGCAGGGCTTTCATCATTATCTTGTGCATTGTAACTTGCAGCATTGTTTGCATTGCCATCTGTGTGACAACGTGGGTCTGCGATATCGATCTTTCCATCATTGTCATTATCAATGCCATCCTGACACTGAGCGCGTGGAGTGGTTTCATTGTTATTATTCGGATTATTGCCACACGAGAAGTCATTGAGATCTGTCGCACCATCTCCATCATTATCAATCCCATCGTTACACTGGGTTGTTGGCGCACTGCAGGAGAAGGAAAGGGGAGTACAGTGTACGTAGGCGATTGCATCCATCAGATCAAAGAATTCTGGGCGTGTATCACCAAAGTTTGCGTAGACAATACCACTCACCACACTATTTGCAGGACAGCCGACGTGTGCAAAAGGACGAGAGTTGTTTGCAATGTCGCTTGTTATGGGGGGGTTGATTGTTAGAGAAAGTCCTCCATTTGTAATGGAACGACACCCGACACTGAGACCATCTGTCGTGTCTGAACGAGTAGTATCGTTGAAGTCTTCGCCTTTGTAGAGCGCAGTACCAAGTACAGATCCATTTGGACAACTTGTGACGATCATTCCACTAGCATTGGTATCAATATCGCCATTTGCTTGGAGTGCAGTTGCTGTTCCAACAGTTCCGTTTGCATTGATTGGTGCACAGGCAATAGTGAGTCCATCGACTGAGTCTGCAATGAATGCGTCACTGGAAATAGTGTCTTTGTAGCCAATTTGTACGACGGCCATTCCAGCTGGACAGCGTAAGTCTCCTTCGATTGGGCGTGTTGTTGTACTTAAGCTATCTCCTGTGCGAGGTGTATCAAATGATGTGCCAAGTGTGTAATTGATGCCATTTGTACACATATTTGATGATTCATCATTATCAGTTGGCGAGCTACACCCTGTGTCTTGAGGGAAATCGATGGCTCCATCGCCATCATTATCAACTCCGTCGCGACAGGCAGATGTGCCGTCACTTTCATCGGTATCAAGAGGGTTATAAGAAGATGGTTGATCGATGATAGACCAACAACCAGGGTCCTGCGCATCAGTGACTCCATCGCTGTCATTATCAATTCCATCGCTACACTGTGTGGATCCGACTGGGTTTGTTTCATCTGTATCTGCTGTGCTTGTACATCCTGTATCTTGCGGAAAGTCAATAAGTCCATCGCTGTCATTATCTACTCCATCAGAACATTGTGGATTTGTATTGACAGGGCTTTCATCATTATCTTGATTTGATGTACATCCAGGATCATTACTTGCTCCTGTTCCGAAGTCGATTTTTCCATCATTGTCATTATCAATGCCATCCTGACACTGAGCGCGTGGAGTGGTTTCATTGTTATTATTCGGGTTATTTCCACACGAGAAGTCGTTCAAATCCACTGCTCCATCGCCATCGTTATCAATGCCATCATTACACTGTGTGACAGTTGTATCTGCAGGGCTTTCATCATTATCTTGTGCATTGTAACTTGCAGCATTGTTTGCATTGCCATCTGTGTGACAACGTGGGTCTGCGATATCGATCTTTCCATCATTGTCATTATCAATGCCATCCTGACACTGAGCGCGTGGAGTGGTTTCATTGTTATTATTCGGGTTATTTCCACACGAGAAGTCGTTCAAATCCACTGCTCCATCGCCATCGTTATCAATGCCATCATTACACTGTGTGACAGTTGTATCTGCAGGGCTTTCATCATTATCTTGTGCATTGTAACTTGCAGCATTGTTTGCATTGCCATCTGTGTGACAACGAGGGTCTTGTGTGTCTACTTTTCCATCACCATCATTATCCACTCCATCCTGACACTGAGCGCGTGGAGTGGTTTCATTGTTATTATTCGGGTTATTTC